>NZ_VFVX01000001.1:0-532451 GCF_006442395.1 Mesorhizobium sp. B2-3-5
CGGCGTGCCCTTCGCCAGCCCCAATGGCCTCTACAACCTGTCCAGGCTCTCCGTCTGGTGGCTGCGGCTGGGGATCGCGATCGAGCGCATCAAGCCGGGCCACCCGCAGCAGAACGGCCGCCACGAGCGCATGCACCGCACCTTGAAGCAGGAGACCACGCGGCCGCCGGGCATGAATGCTCTCCAGCAGCAGGCCCGCTTCGATGCTTTCATCAGCGAATTCAACGAGGAACGGCCCCACGAAGCCATCGACATGAAGGTGCCGGCCGAGCTCTATGGCCCCTCGTCACGGCCCTATGATGGCCTGCCGGAGCTGACCTACCCCTTCCATGACAAGGACACCATGGTCACCGCCTGCGGCCGCATCTGCATGATGAGGAAGAAGATCAACGTCTCGACCGTGCTCGCCGGTCAGAGGCTCGGCATCAAGGAAGTCGACGACGGCATTTGGCTCTTGAGCTTCATGCATTATGATCTGGGATATATCGACCTGGAGCAGAGAACCTTGCAGACCATCGACAATCCGTTCGGCACGAGATTGTCACCCATGTCTTAGGTACGCTCTGTCACCCATGTCTCCGGGCCGTACACGAAGCAGGATGGCGGAGAGGATGGGATTCGAACCCACGAGAAGCTTTTGACCTCTACTCCCTTAGCAGGGGAGCGCCTTCGACCACTCGGCCACCTCTCCGTTGCGCCGCTGGATAAAGAAAAGCGCCGGCACAATCAACAAGCCCGCGCCATTATATGGAAAAATAACAACGCGCCGGACCGCGATTCTCCGCGATGCGGCGGTTCTGCGGCAAATCCCTGGCTGGCGACTCGGGATGCTGCCATGATTCCGTCGGCCGATCGCCGGATTCGGCGGGAAATCGCCGGTTGCGGCGGACTAGATGGTTAACGAGAGCTTTCCGAGTGAGGCCAAATCGTGTCATTTGTGCAACAACGCCAGGGGATAGCAGCCGAACAGCCCTTTCGCCGGTACGATCGTTGTTGAACGCCGCCGCCTCATGGGTAATGTCGAATTCGAAGGAGCGGCGCGGTGCGCATCTTTTTCGGTAGTGGGGATGGGGCAGGGAACGCTGTCCTTCAGCAAAGAATACCCAGACCCGTTTTTTAACTTTTGACTGGAGGTCAGAAAATGAACATCAAGAGCCTTCTTCTCGGCTCCGCTGCGGCCCTGATCGCAGTTTCCGGTGCGCGCGCCGCCGACGCCGTCGTCGTCGCCGAGCCGGAACCCGCTGAATACGTCAAGATCTGCGACGTCTACGGCGCTGGCTACTTCTACATCCCCGGCACCGAAACCTGCCTGCGCATCGGCGGCTACGTCCGTTACGACATCGGCCTTGGCGACGTCGGCTCGTTCGACGGCGCGAGGTCAGTCGACCACCAGGATGGCAACATCCACAACACCTGGTTCAAGAACGCCCGCTTCACGCTGAAGACCTGGACCGGCCAGGAAACCGAGCTCGGCACGTTGAAGACCTATACCGAGACCCGCTTCAACTTCGGCAATCACAACCGCGGCGCCTCCTACACTCCGGCTAGTGGTACCGGGGCTACTTTTACTCCCGCCGTGATTAACGACAATCCGGCCGGCTTCAAGGGCGTGTCCTTGAATTTCGCCTGGATCCAGCTCGGTGGTCTCCGTGTCGGTAAGGACGAATCGGCCTTCGATACGTTCACTGGGTATGCCGGCAACGTTATCAACGACACGATCGTTCCCTATGGTGGATTCGACACCAATGTCATCCAGTACTACTTCGATGCCGGCAACGGGTTCTCGGCCGTGGTGTCGTTGGAACAGGGCTCCGACCAATCATCGGATAGCATCGATGTTCCTGACGCTACGATCGACAGCTATGTACCTAATGTCGTCGGCGGCGTTAAGTACACGCAGGGCTGGGGTTCGATCAGCGGCGTCGTCGCCTACGACAGCAACTACGAAGAGTGGGCCGGCAAGGTTCGCCTGGACGTGAACGCCACCAAGGAATTGTCGCTGTTCGTCATGGCCGGCTACGGCACGGACGACAACCTCACCGATACGACTTGGACGACCTACGGCAATGGCCGCAGCTTCTATAAGCTTTGGGGCGGCAACTGGGCAGTCTGGGGTGGCGGCACCTACCAGTTCAACGAGAAGACCTCATTCAACGCCCAGCTTTCCTATGATGAGGACAAGAACTTCGGCGTGGCGGCGAACGTCACCTACAACATTGTTCCCGGCCTCACGGTCCAGGCCGAAGTCGACTACATCAAGGAAGGCGACTCCAACTGGACGAATATTCCTGTCGGTAAGGACAGCGCCATCGGTGGTGTCGTCCGCTTCCAGCGCTCGTTCTAAGGGCGGGTTCTCCACAGGTGAAATCCAGCCCGGGCGCACAAACGCCCGGGCTGTTTTGTTTTCGTGACAGGGCGTGGGCAAATAGAAGGAAAAGGGGGTTCGGTAGCTGGATCAAGTCTTTCGAGCGATTTCGTGGAATCCGCCGTCCGCGGATGAAATCGTTTTGTCAGACTTAAACTCTTGAAAGGGCGCTTCCAAGCGGATAGGGCTGATCTATCCACTCGGGGGTGTGGACAATAATGACCAACGAAGCGATTCAAGAGGGTGTGCCCTCTGACTATTTTACGGCGTTCTCTTCTTCGAAGATCAAATACACCTACAACAAGATCAGAGAAGTAAAGTCGTATCGGGTTGGAGAGCTTTTTTCGGCGTATCGAGACATATTGTGGGATGACGGGCGGCATAAATATAATGTCAGCTCTTTCATCGGCGAAATAGACGAGATTCTCCTCGGGGAGCGTTTCAGCGCCTTCGACCAGAGTACCCTGGACAATCTTATCGGCACCTTGCGCCAGCGCGGCAACAGCAACGCAACCATCAATCGAAAGATGGCTGCCCTCAGCAAACTGCTGCGCAAGGCCTACAAGATGGGAGATATCCACAGCCTGCCCGAGTTCCGCCGCCAGAAGGAGCGGGCGGGACGGATTCGTTTCCTCGAGCGGGACGAAGAGGCCAGGCTGTTTGCCGCCATCAGGAACCGCAGCGAGGATGCTTACCGGCTTTCCGTCTTCCTGGTCGACAGCGGATGCCGTCTTGGCGAAGCGCTTGGACTGATCTGGAACGACATCCAGGAGCATCGCGTCAGTTTCTGGATCACCAAGTCCGGCCGTAGCCGCACCATTCCGATGACCGAGCGGGTCAAGGAAGTCATCAAGCTGCCCCCGACCGAAGGGCGCCGGCCCAAAGGCCCATTCACCAAATTGAGCCAGGCCCAGTACCGCGCCATCTGGAACGAGGCGAAAGCCGAAGTCGGCCTTGGTGCCGACGATCAGGTCGTGCCGCATATCTTGCGCCACACTTGCGCTTCGCGCCTTGTGCAGGGCGGCATCGACATCAGGCGCGTCCAGATGTGGCTCGGCCACCAGACGCTGTCGATGACCATGCGCTACGCGCACCTTGCCACCAATGATCTCGACGGTTGCGTCACTGTGCTGGAAACGCCTCGGAGCATCGGTGCCGATAGCGATTTGGTGGTCGCGGCGGCTCCCGCCAAGACATCTGACAAGGCACCCAAGCAGAACAAAAAGAGCGAACCGGGGGAAGAGAAATCTACTCCCAAGGCGGCACAAAGAAGTTCGAAATCCCGGTAAACCGGCCGAATGGACAGAAAGCCTGGGACCAGGATTGATCCCGGGCTTTTTGCATCAGGCCCCCTGTTTTTCCGCGCGATCGAGAAATGTCGCTATAGTGTCGGGCAGGCTGCCGGTTTCAAGGAAAGGGGCGTGCCCCTGGCCCTCGACCGTAATCGTTTCCATCGCCGGATGGCGCTCTTGCATCTGTTGCAGCGCGTCCTCGGACAGCAACCTCGAATTGGCACCGCGTATGGCGAGCAAGGGAATGGCCGCCAACGCGTCGAATTGCGGCCACAGGGCCGGCAGTGGCTGCGACAGGTCGAGACCGGCAACCGTGTCGACGAGCTTCGGGTCGAAATCCGGCAACAGGCCTTGATCCGTCTCCCGGTAGAGCGCCCCCACCATCCGCGCCCAATCGGCGTTGATGAGCATGGGGAAATCCTTGCCGTGAAAGCTGCGCTGGGTTTCCATGGCCTCCGTGAAAGTTTTCGGGCTCGGCGCGCGCTCGAGGTAGGACTGGATGTGGGCCAGGCCGGCGGGTTCGATCACCGGTCCGATGTCGTTCAGCACGATCGCTTTCAGCACGCCCGGCCGCAATGCGCCGAGCACATGGATGATCAGCCCGCCGCGCGAAGTGCCGATGAAGGCCGCCGCCTCGATGCCGAGTGCCGCCAGCCCGGCAAGAATGTCGCCGGCCTCGACGCCGACGTTGTAGTGACTGACGTCGGGATCGTAGGCTGACTGCCCGCGTCCGCGATAGTCGAAGGCGACCACCCTGCGCGGAATGGATCCCACCGAAAGGCGCAGCGCCAGCTCATGAAAATCCCGGGCGTTGCGGGTCAGGCCAGGCAGGCAGACGACCGGCCAGTGTCCGGAATTCGCTTCGCCATAGACGCGGGCATGAAGTCTCAGCCCATCAGTCGCGGCGTAGAAGAAGTCGGAGAAGCCTTCGAGATTCGACATCTGGGCACGCACTTTCCCGCAGCAAGATTAGTTCCGATTGCTACAGGGGAGGGTGGATGCGGTCAAACAGAAGAGCTGGCTACCGGTCATCAGGGAAGATCGTCAGCAAAGTTCTGATCTTGGTATCTTGAGATCCATCGTAGGAAAGGGAGCGAAGGATCGCCGCCTTTGGCTCGGTCTGCCGCGCTCCGGTCAGCTTCGTCCGTTCACGAGGTCGCCGACGATGTCGTATTTGCCGGAAATACGCATCTTGTAGACTTCGTAGTTCTCCATCACGCGCTGGACGTAACTTCTTGTTTCCGTGTAGGGAATCCGCTCGATCCAGTCCACCACCGCATCGATGTCCCTGCCGTGCGGGTCACCATATTTCGCAACCCATTGGGCCGCGCGGTTGGGACCTGCATTGTAGCCGGCGAAAGTCAGCACATAGGAACCGTTGAAACGATCGAGCTGCTCGCCCAGGAAGGCCGAGCCAAGCGTCGCATTGTAGCCGGCGTCGGTCGTCAGCCGCGCCTGTGAAAACTGCAATCCGGCCTTCTTCGCCAGCTGTTTGGCGGTTCCCGGCATCAGCTGCAACAGCCCGCGCGCGCCCGCACTTGATACGGCGCCGACATTGAATTCGCTCTCCTGCCGGGCAATCGCATAGGCAAGCGCCTTGCCCGAGCCGGAAATATTGGCCGAATCAGGGATGACGCCGAGAGGGTGCGACAGCGCGCCGACATCGATTCCGCGCGCGCCGGCGATCTTGCCGACCTTCAGCGCCATGAAATGGTTGCCCTGCTTCTCCGCAAGGACGGCGAGCAGCGCCAGTTCGCCGGGGCTCGTCAGCTGCCCGGCGAGGTCGCGATAGAGCGTTTCGGCATAGCGGTCATAGCCCGCCTCCTGCAGCCGCTTGATGGCGCTGACGTCCTCGCGGCCGGCAAAGTTCTGCCGGTCGGCGGCGCTTGGCTGGGGATAGACTATGTTGAGCGCCTGCCGGCCAACCCGTTCGGCGGCCAGCTGGCCGTAGAAACTGGTGCCATACGCAGCCGCATGCCCGAAATAGTCCGTGGCATTACCGGGACCGCCCACTTCCGCCGCGCGACCGAGCCAGTAATAGGCGCGCGACAAGGTCATCGGCCCCTGCGCAAGATCGGCGATGCGCGCGAAGTGCGTTGCGGCAAGCTTGGGATCGTTCAGGCCGCGCAACGCGTACCAGCCGGCATGGAATTCGGCTTCCGCGGCATTGGCGGCACTTTCGGCGGCATGCGTGGCGACGATCCGGTAAGCCGTCTTCATGTCGCCCTGGTCGACCAGTTCGCGCGACAGCACCCGGCGCTCGACCCACCAGGCATCAGGGTCGACCAGAGCCTCGCGGTCCGTGGGGGCCTTCATCACAATGGCGGCTGCGCCGGCAAAGTCCTCCTGCTTGCGCAAATATTCTGCCTGCGCGAAGAGATGGCCGGCCGAGTGCTGAGATCCCGGCACTGCCATCAGCAGTTTCAACGCATTCTTGTCGCCTTTGTCGGCCGCAGCCCAGGCGTCGGCCAGTTGCTGGGCACCGGCAAGGCCGGCAACGCGCAGCGCGGAGGTCACGCGGTCGGCATAGAACATCCGTTCCATGCGAAAACGGTGGTCGGCGGCAGGAATCAAACCGCCGAATTCCTTAATCAGCGCCGTCTCGTCCTTGGCTTCCAGGATCGCGGTGCGCCAGAAGGGCGAAAGGACCGAACGCGCCGCCTTGACGTTGCCCGAGGCCACATAGGCGCGGGCGAGAACCATCACGCCTTCGAATGTCTGCGGCTGGCTGCCATCGAACGCCGCAATGACGACGTTGGGAGCGGGGTTCTCGCGATAGAGCGCGCGCTCGCTATTCTTGCGCAAGGCGACGGTGCCAGGCCAGTTAGGCAGCATTTTCGCGGCCGCGGCGATATCGCCGCTCGGAACCTTGTCGCCGCCGTAAAGGGCGATCGCCCAGGCCAGTATGTGCTGGTCGAGCGATTGCGTGGGAAGCGCGTCACGTACACCGCGAGCGCCGGAAATATCGCCTGCCGCCAGTGCGTCCAGCCCGCTCTTCAACATGGCGACGCTGGGGGAGGAATCCTGTTGCGTCTTGTCCTGCGGGCTTGGCATGGGGATCGCCGAAGTGGCCCGCACATCGACGCTGCCGCTGATCGCCACGCCGGGCACCAGCACGGCGACGGCGCCGAGCAGCGCGAAGAGGTGGGGCCGATTGGCCGGCATGGTCTTACGTCTTTCCTGGTCCTGGCATTCTACCAGCACGCCGAGATGTCTCGAAGCCTAAACTTAGGTCGTGAAGAGCCCGTAAACAAAAGGTTATCGAGGCCGTCCGAATTGCGCTTGCTGGGATCATGGCAATGCTTGCCGCGCAACCATGTCGAGACTATGGTGCGCGGCTTCGCTTTCGGTTAGAAGGCGCGCACGACAAAACACCGACGCATGTCGCCCGAAAGTGGATACCGGTTTTGGGGCAACGACATGCATAAACAACGATGCATGTCGCCCAAAAGTGGGTACCGGTTTTGGGGCAACGACATGCATAAACAATAGTCCCAAGGAGTTGGACGACATGCTGAGAGGCTCGCTTACCGCGCTCGTGACACCGTTCGAAAAGAGCGGGCGTTTCGACGAGAAAGCCTTTCGTGCGTTCATTGCCTGGCAGCTCGATGAGGGCACCAGGGGCCTGGTTCCCGTTGGCACCACCGGCGAGTCGCCGACGCTATCGCATGATGAGCATCGCCACGTCGTCAAGGTCTGCATCGAGGCGGCCAAGGGCCGCGCCCCGGTCGTTGCCGGTGCTGGCTCCAACAACACCGAGGAAGCCGTTGGGCTCGTCCAATATGCCGAAAAGGCCGGCGCCGATGCCGCCCTGGTCGTCACGCCCTACTACAACAAGCCGACGCAGCGCGGCCTCTACGAGCATTTCGCCGCCGTCGCCAGGGCAACCAAGCTGCCGATCATCATCTACAACATCCCGCCGCGCTCGGTGATCGACATGTCGCCGGAGACGATGGGCCGGCTGGTGCACGACTTCAAGAACATCGTCGGCGTCAAGGATGCGACCGGCAAGGTCGAGCGGGTATCCGAGCAGCGTTTGACCTGCGGCAAGGATTTCATCCAGCTTTCCGGCGAGGATGCCTCGGCCCTAGGCTTCAACGCGCATGGCGGTGTCGGCTGCATCTCGGTGACCTCGAATGTCGCGCCGCGGCTCTGCGCCGAGTTCCAGGAAGCGACGCTGTCCGGCGACAGTGCGAAGGCGCTGGAGTTGCAGGATCGCCTCTTGCCGCTGCACAAGGCGATCTTCATCGAACCCGGCGTTTCCGGCGCCAAATACGCGCTGTCGAAGCTGGGCAAGGTCGAGAATGTGCTGCGTTCGCCGCTGGTGACGGTCGAGCCGTCGACGGCCGAAAAGATCGATGCGGCCATGAAGCACGCCGGCTTGATTAATTAGGAATGAGGCGCCACCTCTCCGCATTATGAATCAAGTCAAAAAAGCCGACCCCAACAACAAGACTGTTGCTGAAAACCGCAAGGCGCGGTTTTCCTATGAGGTGCTCGACACGATCGAGGCCGGCCTGGTGCTGACCGGCACCGAGGTCAAGTCGCTGCGCCAGGGCCAGGCCAACATCCAGGAAAGTTACGCCTCGGTGGAGGGCGGCGAGGTCTGGCTGATCAATTCCTATCTGCCGGAATATCTGCAGGCCAACCGCTTCAACCACGAGCCGCGCCGCCGCCGCAAGCTGCTGCTCAACAAGCGTGAGATGGCGAAACTCTCGCAGAGCGTCGACCGCGAAGGCATGACCCTGGTACCGCTGAAGATCTATTTCAACGACCAGGGCCGCGCCAAGCTCTTGCTGGCCGTCGGCCGCGGCAAGAAACTGCACGACAAACGCGAGACCGAAAAGCAGCGCGACTGGTCGCGTGAGAAGGGCAGGCTGTTGAAGGAACGAGGTTAGGCTGGGGCTATTCGCTTGAAGAGCCGGATTGTGCTGCTGAGTTTGGCCAGCCTGGTTCTGGTGGGCCTGGTCGCCGCGAGCGGCTATATCTATTTCAGGGCCTTTTCCCCGGACCGCGGCAAATATCCGGTCAGAGGCATCGACGTTTCCCATCATCAGGGCCAGATCGACTGGCGGCGCGTTGCCGCCGACGATGTCGCCTTCGCCATCATCAAGGCGACCGAGGGCGGCGATCATGTCGACAAAGCCTTTGCCGCCAACCTGCGTGAGGCCCGCGCCGCCGGCCTTGCCGTGGGTGCCTATCATTTCTTTACCTTCTGCCGGCCCGGCGCCGACCAGGCGAAGAATTTCATCTCGGTCGTGCCGCACGATCAGCCCATGCTGCCGCCGGTCGTCGACATCGAGTTCGGCGGCAACTGTCCGCAGCGTCCGTCGGCCGGACAGTTGAATGTCGAACTCCAGGCCTTCCTCGAACCTGTCGAGGCGGCGTTCGGCAAGCCGGCGATCGTCTATCTGACGGATGAGGCCGAGGCCGCCTATGCCGGGCAGATCGCCGCTCGCCCGCTCTGGCTTCGCTCATTGCTGGTCGAGCCGGATCGGGACGACTGGGTCTATTGGCAGTATCACAACAGGGGGCGGGTGGATGGTATTGAGGGTGACGTCGACCTGAACGTTCTTCAAGGCGGACAGGAGAAGTTGGCGGCACTGCTTGCGCCGGTGCATTGAGCCATGCCGGGGCCGGGCAAGACGGATCGATCCGGATCGGTCGAACCGGGCTCCTTCAGGAAGCCAGTTATATCGCTGGGGTCAAGAAATCCATGCCTAGGCCTTGGTCGGTGGCGTAAGCCGGGCGTACTTTTGCCGATGTGAACAGATCGCGGCTTCAGCTCTTCAAGAATTCCGCGATCTGGCTGAAAACATTCACGAACATATCCTCGGTCAGGACGCCCGTATTGGTGTTGTAGCGCGAGCAGTGATAGCTCGAAAACAGCGCGACGCCGCCGGCCTCCAACTGCCCGCCATGCTTGAAAGGATAGGCGGCGACACGCCCGCCCAGCGCGCGCACCGTCGACTGGTGCGCGATCGATCCCAGCGCCAGCACGGCGCGAAGGTTTGGGAAGCGGGCGATCGTCGGCACCAGGAACGTCCGGCAGGTGGCGATCTCGGCGCCGACCGGCTTGTTCTCCGGTGGCACGCAGCGTACCGCATTGGTGATCGCCGTGCCGACGAGCGCCAGCCCGTCATCGGCCCGCGCCTTGAACTCGCCGCGAGCGAAACCGTGCGCGATCAACGTCGAATAGAGCAGGTCGCCCGCATAGTCGCCGGTGAAGGGGCGTCCAGTGCGGTTGGCGCCGCGCAGGCCTGGCGCCAGCCCGACGATCAGAAGCTGAACGGTATCCTCGCCTTCCGGCGGCAGGAAGGTCGGCACCGGCGCGTTGAACCAGGACGGTTCGCGCTGCCGCCATTCCGCAATGAAGTCATGCAGCCGCGGGCACAGCGGGCAGTCACGGCTCGGTTCGGAAGTGGAAAGGGCGGTCAAGGCGACCGGCCTCAGTAGTCGTCCTCGTCGACTTCAGCCGGTTCGGGCCGCCGCGCAGGCCGTTCGGAGGGATCGCGGCCAACTTCGTTCTTCAGCGTCGTCAGGTCGATGAAATGATCGGCCTGGCGGCGCAGATCATCAGAGATCATCGGCGGTTGCGAGGCCATGGTCGAGACGATCGACACCTTGCGGCCACGCCGCTGCAGCGCCTCGACCAGCGTGCGGAAGTCGCCGTCGCCGGAGAAGATGACATAGTGGTCGACGACGTCGGCAAGTTCCAGCGCATCGACGGTGAGCTCGATGTCCATATTGCCCTTGATCTTGCGACGGCCGGTGGAGTCGGTGAATTCCTTGGCCGGCTTGGTCACCACCTTGAAGCCGTTGTAATCGAGCCAGTCGATCAGGGGGCGGATCGATGAGTATTCCTGATCCTCGACCAGCGCGGTGTAATAATAGGCGCGCAGCAGGTAGCCGCGCTTCTGGAAACTCGACAGCAGCTTGCGATAGTCGATGTCGAAGCCGAGCGCCCGCGATGTGGCATAGAGGTTGGCGCCGTCGATGAACAGGGCGATCTTTTCACGGGGGTCGAACATGGAAAATATCCCTTTTCGAAAATGCGGCCGTCTAAACGAAATGCGGTAGCGACTGTCGGTCAGGCTCATAATAAACCGGCTGACCTTGGCCATCCGAGATAACGCCAGTTTGGCGGCAATCCAAGGGCGTGTCGCCGCACTGCAAGCAATTGTGATCGCGAAGCCGGACATGGAAGCGGCCCGGTTTCGCCAAATTCGGTGTCTGAACACAGGATTGAGCGCCCAATCCTCCGCCAATGCCATGATGCTTGTATTTTGGCGGCGTTCAGGTTATGGACCGCGTCTGTTTTCCATCAAATCCAGGCATGAAAGGGGCAATCCATGGCCCGCGTAACCGTTGAAGACTGCATCGACAAGGTCGACAACCGCTTCGAGCTGGTGCTCCTTGCCGGCCACCGCGCTCGTCAGATCAGCCAGGGCGCGCAGATCACCGTTCCTCGCGACAACGACAAGAACCCGGTCATCGCCTTGCGCGAGATCGCCGACGAGACGCTGTCGCCCGACGATCTCAAGGAAGACCTGATCCATTCGCTGCAGAAGCATGTCGAGGTCGACGAACCCGAAGCCGATGGCGAGGCAATCGCCGATCAGACCGGCGGCGCTGTTGCGGCCGCCGAGACCGACGACGCCGAGGACAACGTCACCTTCGATCGCATGACCGAGGAAGACCTGCTGGCCGGCATCGAAGGTCTGGTACCGCCGGAAAAGAGCGACGACTACTAAGAGAGTTCTCCAGAAGCGGCTGGAACAATCGTCCGGCACTTCCGTCTCGTCAGTTTCGTGGCTATCTATGACATGCGTCGTACATCAGTGCGGCGCATGATTCATTTCATCGCCGAGAGATTGTGCCCATGATGCGTCAGTATGAGCTTGTCGAGCGCGTGCAGCGCTACAAGCCTGACGTCAACGAGGCATTGCTCAACAAGGCCTATGTCTACGCCATGCAAAAGCATGGCCATCAGAAGCGTGCTTCGGGCGACCCCTATTTTTCGCATCCGCTAGAAGTCGCCGCCATCCTCACTGAAATGCACATGGACGAGGCCACGATCGCGGTCGCCCTGCTGCACGACACCATCGAGGACACCACGGCGACGCGGGCCGAGATCGACGAGCTGTTCGGCCCCGAAATGGGCAAGCTGGTCGAGGGCCTGACCAAGCTGAAGAAGCTCGACCTCGTGTCGAAGAAGGCGGAGCAAGCGGAAAACCTGCGCAAGCTTCTGCTGGCGATTTCGGAAGATGTCCGCGTGCTTCTGGTCAAGCTCGCCGACCGCCTGCACAACATGCGCACGCTCGACCATATGCCGGAGGCCAAGCGCCTGCGCATTGCCGAGGAGACGATGGACATCTATGCGCCGCTGGCCGGCCGCATGGGCATGCAAGGCATGCGTGAAGAGCTGGAGGAGATCGCATTCCGCTATATAAATCCGGAAGCCCATCGTGCCGTCACCGCCCGGCTGGCCGAAATATTCGAGCGCAACAAGGATGTGCTGTCCGAAATCGAGAAGGCGCTTTCGGGCCTGTTCGAAAAGCACGCGATCAAGGCAGGCGTCAAAAGCCGCCAGAAGAAGCCTTGGTCGGTATTCCGCAAGATGGAGGCCAAGGCGCTGTCCTTCGAGCAGCTGTCCGACATTTTCGGCTTCCGCGTCGTCGTCGATACGGTCGAGGACTGCTATCGCGCTCTCGGCGCCATCCACACCACATGGTCAATGGTGCCTGGCCGCTTCAAGGACTACATCTCGACGCCGAAGCAGAACGACTACCGTTCGATCCACACCACCATCGTCGGCCCCTCGCGCCAGCGCGTGGAGCTGCAGATCCGCACGCGCGAGATGAACAAGATCGCCGAATACGGCGTCGCCGCCCATTCGATCTACAAGGACACCGGCGGCAAGGCGAACGGGGCCGGCCATGCGATCTCGAAAGAAACGAACGCCTACGCTTGGCTGCGCCGCACAATCGAGCAGCTCGCCGAAGGCGACAATCCCGAGGATTTCCTCGAAAACACCAAGCTCGAGCTGTTCCAGGACCAGGTATTCTGCTTCACGCCGAAAGGCATGCTGATCGCGCTGCCGCGTGGCGCCACACCCATCGACTTCGCCTATGCGGTGCATACCGACGTCGGCGACACCTGCGTCGGCGCCAAGGTCAATGGCCGCATCATGCCGCTGATGACGGAACTGAAGAATGGCGACGAGGTCGAGATCATCCGCTCCAAGGCGCAGGTGCCGCCGGCCGCGTGGGAATCCGTCGTCGTCACCGGCAAGGCGCGCGCCGCCATCCGCCGCGCTACCAAGAACGCCATCCGCAAACAGTATTCGGGCCTCGGCGCGCGCATTCTGGAGCGCGCCTTCGAACGGGCCGGCAAGACCTTCACCAAGGAAAGCCTGAAGCCGGTGCTGCACCGACTGGCGCGCAAGGATATCGAGGACGTGCTGGCCTCCGTGGGGCGTGGCGAATTGGCCTCCACCGACGTCATGAAGGCGGTCTTCCCCGACTACAAGGACGAGCGCGTCACGCCGGCGGCGCCCAAGCAGCGCGAGGAAGGCTGGTCGAAGATCCGCAACGCCGCCGGCATGCTGTTCCAGATTCCCGGCCGCGCCGCGCGCAAGGACAAGGACCAGCCGCGCGATGGCGCCGTGCCGATCCGCGGCGTGCGCGGCGACCTGCCGGTTCGGTTCGCGCCGGAGGGCGCGGTGCCTGGCGACCGCATCGTCGGCATCGTCCAGCCGGGCACCGGCATCACCATCTATCCGATCCAGTCGCCGGCGTTGCAGGCCTTCGACGACCAGCCGGAGCGCTGGATCGACGTGCGCTGGGACATCGACGAACGCACCAAGGAACGCTTTCCCGCGCGTGTCTCGGTCACAGCCATCAATGCGCCAGGGTCTCTTGCCGACATCGCCCAGGTCGTTGCCTCCAACGACGCCAACATCCATACGCTGTCGATGGTGCGCACGGCGCCCGATTTCACCGAAATGCTGATCGATCTCGAAGTCTGGGATCTGAAGCATCTCAACCGGCTGCTGTCGCAGCTCAAGGACAATTCGAGCGTCAGCGATGCACGGCGTGTGAATGGCTGACGCGGCTGATCTATGAGGGATAGGCACAGATGAATACCGATGAAGTGCTGGGCATTTTCCGCGAGGCAGGCGCTGTTCTGGAGGGGCATTTCATCCTGACGTCTGGCCTGCGCAGTCCGATCTTCCTGCAGAAAGCACGCGTGTTCATGCACGCCGACAAGACCGAGCGCTTGTGCAAGGCGCTGGCCGAGAAGATCCGCGCCGCGGTGCCAGGCAAGATCGACTATGTCGTGGGTCCGGCGATCGGCGGCCTGATACCGGCTTACGAGACCTCACGCCATCTCGGCGTGCCGGCGATCTGGGTCGAGCGAGAAGGGGGCGAGTTCCGCTTGCGGCGCTTCGAGATCGCTAGCGGTGCGCGTGTCGTCATAGTCGAGGACATCGTCACCACCGGCCTGTCGATCCGCGAAACCATCGATTGCCTGCGCGAACTTGGCACCGAGGTGGTAGCCGCCGCCTGCATCATCGACCGTTCGGCCGGCAAGACCCATGTCGGGGTGCCGCTGATCGCGCTTGCCGAGTATGAAGTTCCGGCCTATCCGCCGGACCGACTGCCGCCGGAGCTTGCCGCCATACCGGCAATCAAGCCCGGCAGCCGCAACATCTGACGGGGAGGTCGAATGATCGTCGGCATCGATCATTTCGTGCTGACGGTGGCGTCTCTCGAAGCGACGTGCGCCTTCTACCAGCGCGTGCTGGGCTTTGAGCGCGTTGACACGCCGGGCCGGCCGACGGCGCTGGCTTTTGGCTGTCAGAAGATCAATGTCCACGAGGCCGGCCGCACCTTCGAGCCCAAGGCGAAGCTGCCGACGCCTGGATCCGGCGATTTCTGCCTGGTCACCGATCGGCCGCTCAGCGAATTCCTCGCCAGCCTCGAGGCTAGAGGTGTGGTGGTGGAGCTTGGGCCGGTCGAACGGATCGGAGCGCGGGGCCCGATGATGTCCGTCTATTTCCGCGATCCGGATGACAACCTTGTCGAAGTCAGCCAGTACCTTCGGTAGTTTCGCAAGCACTCGGCCGCGACAACAAGCCGACGCTTCTTCTCAAATTCGCCGTGATTGTCCGGTGTTGGAGAGATGAACCTTACCAAAAATTATGGCGGTGCTGCGGCTGTGCAGGTGGCCTTCGGTTGTTGTCGGGGTTGCGGATGGCTATATCAAAGTCGCGATTGCCTTTCGGCGACCGCAAGGCGCAAGATGTGGCGATCGCAGCCCGGCTGGCAGCAGCCGGCACATGGGTTGCTGGTTATTGGGAATAGGAAAGAGTGCTTTTTCGTCGCCGCAAGCCTGATGGCCTTCTCGAGCGGGTGCGCACCTATCTATGGCCGCGCCGTTCGTTTTCGCGTTCGCTGCAGTATTTCTCCAAGCGCATCCTGAGGCTGAAGGCCACGCCGCACGCGGTGGCGGCCGGGGTCGCGGCCGGTGTCTTCGCTTCGTTCTTTCCCGTGGGGTTCCATTTCATCATTGCCGCCGTTCTGTGCTGGGTGATCGCCGGCAATCTGGTGGCGGCGGCGCTCGGCGCCGTTTTCTTCGGCAATCCGCTGACCTTTCCGCTGCTCTGGGGCGCGTCCTGGGAAACCGGCAAACTCATCCTGCATGATCGCCTGCCGACACATGGTCCGCCGGCGCATCTGGGCGAGATGCTGCACACGCTTTCCTTCGCGAAACTATGGCATCCGGTGCTCGAGCCGATGCTGATCGGCGCGGTGCCGCTCGGGCTGGTGTTCGGTCTGGTATTCTACGGTATCACCCGCTGGGGCATGAAGGTCTTTCGTGCGCAAAGGCGCAAGCGGCTGGCCGAGCGCGCAAGCCGCCGTGAGCAGTCGTCCCATTCTACGGGAAGCATCGGCTCCGCCGCGCGATGATCATTGGCATCGGCAGTGACCTGATCGACATCACGCGCATTGAGAAGTCGCTGGAGCGTCACGGCCAGCGTTTCATCCAGAGAATCTACACCGAGGTCGAGCAGGCGCGTTCGGAGAATCGGCGTGCTCGCGCCGCCTCCTACGCCAAGCGCTTCGCCGCCAAGGAGGCTTGCGCCAAGGCACTGGGTACTGGTCTGGCGCAAGGTGTCTTTTGGCGCGACATGGGCGTCGTCAATCTGCCCAGCGGTGCGCCGACGATGGCGCTGACCGGCGGAGCCTTGGCACGACTGGAAAAAATCCTGCCCCGAGGGCATCGGGCGGCGATCCACCTCACGATCACGGACGATTTCCCGCTTGCTCAAGCCTTTGTGATCATCGAGGCGTTGCCCGTCGAACAAGCGCCACATTGATTGCATTTGACGACCGGCATTGACGTTGCCCAGCGCGCGCCGAGACTCTATACATCCAACGCACAATCGAGGACGACATGAGCGTGGCTGAAAAATCCCAGAAGAAATCCGGCGGGCTTGGCGAAACCGTCAGCGTCATCGTCCAGGCGCTCTTGCTCGCGCTGGTTATCCGCACGCTCTTGTTTCAGCCCTTTTCGATCCCGTCGGGATCGATGCGGCCGACGCTTCTGGAAGGCGACTATCTGTTCGTCACCAAATGGTCCTACGGCTATTCGCGCTATTCGCTGCCTTTCGGGCCCGACATCTTTTCGGGCCGTATCTGGGGCTCCGAGCCCAAGCGTGGCGACGTGGTGGTGTTCAAGTTCCCGCCGGACCCGTCCGTTGACTACATCAAGCGCGTGGTCGGCTTGCCTGGTGACAAGATCCAGATGAAGGATGGGCAGCTGTTCATCAACGGCGCCGGCGTGCCGCGCGTGAAGACCGGCCAGATCGACAATCCCGACATCACGGAAAAGGATTATCCGATCGACGTCTACCGCGAGACATTGCCTAACGGCGTCAGCTACGACACGCTCGATCTGTCGCCGAACTCGATCGGCGACAACACCCGCGAATTCGACGTGCCGCCCGGCCACTATTTCATGATGGGCGACAACAGGGATAATTCCGCCGACAGCCGGTTCACCGTCGGCTACGTTCCCGCCGAGAATCTGGTTGGCCGCGCCAACCTTGTCTTCTTCTCGATCGCCGGCAAGGCAAGCCCGCTCGAAATCTGGAAATGGCCGTCGCTGATGCGCGTTTCGCGCCTGTTCCATTTCGTCAACTAGGGTCATGGCGGTAACGAAGCGGTTGACCGCCGATGCGCTCGCCGAAGCGCTTGTGGAACGCACGGGCCATGCCTTTGCAGACCGCCAGCGTCTGCAGCGCGCGCTCACCCATGCCAGTGCACGCGGCGCCAATGCCGGCACCGACTATGAGCGTTTCGAATTTCTCGGTGACCGGGTTCTCGGCCTGATCGTTGCCGACATGTTGCTGGCCGCGTTTCCCGACGCGGCGGAAGGCGAACTGTCACTGCGCCTCAATGCGCTGGTCAATGCCGAGGCGCTTTCCGAGATCGCGGAGGACATAGGGCTGCCGGACCTGATCCGTGCCGGATCGGATGTGCGCGGGCTCGAAGGGCGCAAGCGCGTCAATCTGCGGGCCGACGCCCTGGAATCGCTGATCGCCGTGCTCTACCTTGACGGTGGGCTGGAGGCGGCGCGTTCTTTCATCCACAAATACTGGCAGCCCCGTTCGCAGGCCTCGGGTGCGGCACGCCGCGACGCCAAGACCGAATTGCAGGAATGGGCGCACCAGGCGGCGAGCGCGGTTCCTGCCTATCAGATCGACAGCCGCGAGGGGCCGGACCATGATCCGCTGTTCACCATCAGCGTCAGGGTTGGCGCATTTCTGCCTGCAACCGGCACCGGCCGATCCAAGCGCGAGGCCGAGCAGGCCGCTGCCGCGGCTCTTCTGGTTCGTGAGGGTGTCTGGGTCAATGAAGGGAGCGCGGCATGACCGCCGAAGACAACGCAGTTGCTCCCGCCACGCGCTCCGGCTTCGTCGCGCTGATCGGCGCACCGAATGCGGGCAAGTCGACGCTGGTCAACCAACTGGTCGGCGCCAAGGTGTCGATCGTCACCCATAAGGTGCAGACGACACGCGCCATCGTGCGCGGCATCGCCACGCATGACAATGCACAGATCGTCTTCGTCGATACGCCTGGCATATTCAAGCCCAGGCGGCGCCTCGATACGGCGATGGTGACGACTGCCTGGGGCGGTGCCAAGGATGCCGATATCGTGCTTTTGCTGATCGATGCCGAGCGTGGCATCCGGGGCGATGCCGAAGCCATCCTCGAACGGCTGAAGGACGTGCGCCAGCCGATGGCGCTGATCCTCAACAAGGTCGATCGGGTCAAGCCAGAGGCGCTTCTGGCCCTGTCCGCGGCAGCCAACGAGAAGGTGCCGTTCCAGCGCACCTTCATGGTCTCGGCGCTGACCGGCTCCGGCTGCAAGGATCTGCTCGATTATCTGGCACAGGCGCTGCCGGCCGGCCCCTGGTACTATCCGGAAGACCAGATTTCGGACCTGCCGATGCGCCAGCTGGCGGCCGAAATCACCCGTGAAAAACTCTATCTCCGGCTGCATCAAGAGTTGCCCTATTCCTCGCATATCGAGACCGAGAAATGGGAAGAGAAAAAGGATGGCTCTGTGCGCATCGAGCAGGTCATCTATGTCGAGCGGGACAGCCAGAAAAAGATCGTGCTCGGCCACAAGGGCGAGACCATCCGCGCCATCGGCCAGGCGGCGCGCATGGAGATTTCGGGCATCCTCGAGCAGAAGGTGCACCTGTTCCTGTTCGTGAAAGTGCGCGAGAACTGGGGCGACGATCCCGAGCGCTACCGCGAGATGGGGCTGGAGTTTCCGCATTAGGGCGTGGAAAGGCGCGTCGGCCGAGACTGGCGCGCCGCCTTTGCAGCTGCCCATTTCTGTGTCACCGCCGATAGGTGTGCCGGGGGAAGGGGCATGCCTCGCATTGGTCCGTCCATGGTTGGATCGAAGGCGAGACGTCACGGCACGGGCATATCGCTAGCCTCCCGCGACTCGCGGGGCACTTGGCCGCGTTCCTGATTGCCTTGGAGCGCGTCGACGCGGTCAGTGGCGTCCGGGGCGGCACGATTTCTTCCGTTGCGGCAGACGGAATTTGACTCCCGTTCTCACCAATCAAGGGCGGGAAGCAAATACTTCCTAATGTACTTAGGTGGCGTATAATCACCAATTGAAACATATAAGATAAACATCAATAAAATAAAGTTAGACGCGAAAGAAATCGGGATTATTACATAAATGTGACGATGTGCCATTTGTGCTGCTTTTAAAATGAAGGCGCATGAATTAGTGTTATTTGTGCAACACGGATTTAATCTGTGGCAGGAATCCGGCGTATTTATGGAATTGTCATTGAAGGCTGAGGATCGGTGAGTATGTTCGCGATCGAAAAGGGGTCGCGGTGCGAGCCGTTTTCGCTGTGGGGGTGAGGCGAAATTGATCCGTCTTCCACAAATCCGAAGCTAATTTTTTTAACTTGACTGGAGAGGTCAGAAAATGAACATCAAGAGCCTCCTTCTCGGCTCAGCCGCGGCACTGATCGCGGTCTCCGGCGCACGCGCCGCGGACGCCGTCGTCGTCGCCGAACCGGAACCGGCCGAATACGTCAAGATCTGCGACGTCTACGGCGCTGGTTACTTCTACATCCCGGGCACCGAGACCTGCCTGCGCATCGGCGGCTATGTGCGTTATGACATCGGCGTCGGCGATACCGGCTCGCTCGATGGTGTCAACCACGTCCCGGATCATCAGGACGCCGGCACCACTCATTCGACCTATTACAAGAACACCCGCTTCACGCTGAAGACCTGGACCGGCCAGGAGACCGAACTCGGTACCCTGAAGACCTACACCGAGACCCGGTTCAACTACGGCAACAGCAGCGGCGACTATACCAACCAACTTCCAACCAATACGAGCAGGGACGACTGGCAGGGCCGTAACAAGTCTCTCTCGCTGCGTTTCGCCTATATCCAGCTCGGCGGCCTGCGCGTCGGTAAGGACGATACGGCTTTCGATACGTTCATCGGCTACGCCGGCAACGTCATCCAGGATACGCTGGTTCCGTATGGCGGCCAGGAGAGCAACGTCGTTCAGTACTACTTCGACGCGGGCAACGGCATCTCGGCCATGGTCTCGCTCGAAGAAGGCGCCGGCTCGGTGGGCACCATCGACAGCTACGTTCCGCATGTCGTCGGCGGCTTGAAGTACAAGGCCGACTGGGGTGCGATCACCGGTGTTGTCGCCTATGACAGCAATTACGAGGAAGTGGCCGGCAAGGTTCGTTTGGACGTCAACGTCACCAAGGAACTGTCGCTGTTCGTCATGGGCGGTTACGGTTCGGACAATAACCTCAACGACGATGCCGGTAACGTCATCGACGCTCACGGCCGTGGCTTCTACAAGCAGTGGGGCGGCAACTGGGCAGTCTGGGGCGGCGGCACCTACAAGTTCAACGCCAAGACGTCGTTCAATGCCCAGGTCTCTTATGACGACTGGAAGAACCTCGGCATCGCCGCTAACGTAGCCTATACCGTTGTGCCCGGCTTTGTGGTCACGGCTGAAGTCGATTACCTGAACGCTGGGAAGTTCGGCGACGTCGACTTCAACAATTGGACCAAGGCCAACAAGAAGAGCAGCCTCGGCGGTATCCTCCGCTTCCAGCGCTCGTTCTAAAGCACCAACTGATCTATAAGATCGCCCGCAGCATATCGCTGCGGGCGGTTTTTTATCTGTAGGTCGAGCGCTGATTCGCCAGTCACCTGGGCCGCATCTTGATTTCGCCATCCGATCGGTGAAAGCTCAGGCATGGAATGGCGCGACGAGGGAATCATTCTCGGCACCCGCAGGCATGGCGAAACCAGCGCCATTCTCGAGGTGATGACCAGAGCGCATGGCCGCCATCTCGGTCTCGTGCGTGGCGGCCGCTCGCGTAAGCAGCAACCCGTTCTCCAGCCCGGAAATCGCGTCGATCTCTGGTGGCGGGCTCGGCTCGACGAGCATCTCGGCACGTTCCAGGCCGAAGCGATCGAGATGAACGCCGCCCGGCTGATGGACAGCGCCGTTGCAGTCTACGGGCTGCAGACCATGGCCGCGCATCTGCGCCTGCTGCCGGAGCGCGACGCCCATGGCGGCCTTTACGAAGCGCTCGCCGTGATGATCGTTCATCTTGACGATGCCGATGCGGCTGGCGAACTGGTGGCACGCTTCGAACTTCTGATCCTCGATGAACTCGGCTTTGGCCTCGACCTCAGCCAATGCGCCGCCACCGGCACGCGGCAGGATCTTGCCTATGTCTCACCGAAGTCGGGCCGCGCGGTTTCGCGCGAAGCCGGCGCTCCATGGCGCGACAAGATGCTGGCGCTGCCGGCGTTCCTGCAGCGCGGCTCCGGCCTGCGTGGGGATCCGGTGGCGATCGAGGATGCCTTCCGGCTGACCGGCTTCTTCTTCACCCGCCACGTCTATGAGCCGCGCGGTATCGACGAGCCCGACGCCCGCAGCGGTTTTCTTGCCGCACTGCGCAAGCACCATGCCACACGCAAGACCATCGCCGGAGACAATGCTGCATGAGCGAAGTCGAGCTCTATCCGGGCCGAGTCTCGCCGCTCGGCCTCGGCACAATCCCGCACGCCGACATAACGAAATATACCGGCCTCGAACTTCTGCAGCGCATTATCGACGGCAAATATCCGGCACCCCCGATCTCCTATCAACTCAGCTTCGCGTTAACTGAAGTAGAGAAAGGCCGCGCCGTGTTCCGTGGCGTGCCAAGTGAGCGCCACCTCAACGTGCAGACGCTGCTCGAAAAGGGCGAGGCCTAACACGACCGCGGAATTCAAGGTGAACCTCACGCGGCCGATCACGCCCAGGACCGGCGAGGTGGTCTGCGAAGGCAAAGTGGTCCACAAGGGCCGCACGCTTGCGGTTTCGGAAGCGACGCTGAAGCATGCCAGCGGCAAGCTTCTGGCTTTCGGCACCGAGACATGTTCGGTATTTCCGGCCGCCAATCTGGCGGCACGTTGAGTTTTCCAGCCGCCTGGCCGCCGCATTTGAATGTCAGTGAGACGAAACGTCAGTGAAAACTGGCCTGGTTTGAGGGAACCGCCATGTTTGAGAACCTGATCGGCCTTGTCGCCATCATCGCCCTGTTTGTCATCATGTCGCGCCAGCAGAACCGCATCGGCCTGATCGAGCGCGAACTTGGCGCCCTGCGTAGCCTTGTGCTCTCAGGCGCTGCGCCGCCCATGGCCAAGCCGACCGAACAGACTCCGGCCGATGGCAAGTTGGACGAGGCGCCGGTGGCAGTGGCGGCCGCCGATATCGCCTCGCCGGCGGCGGGCGAGCCGATCACCGCGCAGGGGCCGGCCACGGAAGTGGAAACTCTGACCGGCGAGGTCCTGGCTGGCCCGTGGAACCCAGGCGAGGCGACACAGAAGGCAACGGAACCTGCCGCGCCGGCAGCCGCTGCGAAAGCCGCTCGCCGGTCCGACGTCGAAACGGCGCTTGGCACCCGCTGGGCCGTCTGGGTCGGTGGCATCGCGCTGGCACTGGGCGGGCTGTTCCTGATTCGCTACACCATCGAGGCCGGCATTTTCGGCCCCGGCGTGCGGCTCACCATGGCGGCGGTGCTTGGGGTGGTGCTGGTTGCCGCTGGCGAGTTCATTCGCCGCACCGGCTTCAAGGTGCCGGTGCAAGGTGCGGCCGGCGCCTACATTCCGGCGGTCCTGACGGCGGCCGGCGCCTTCATCCTGTTCGGCGCTGTCTATGCCGCTCACGGCATCTACGGCTTCATCGGGCCGGCACTTGCCTTCACGTTGCTCGGTGCCATCGGCATCGCCACCATTGCCGCCGCTCTCGTCCACGGCCAAGCGCTGGCCGGCATCGGCCTCGTCGGCGCCATTGTAACCCCAATGCTGGTTGCCTCGCAGGCGCCCAATCCCTGGGCGCTGTTCGGCTATCTCGCCATCGTGCTGGCCGCCACAGGCGTTATCGCTCGCATGCGCGACTGGAAATTGCTGATGGCGGCCGCTTTTGCCGGCACGGGCATCTGGACCGTCCTTTACATGATGGATGCGCCAGGCGCGAACCTCTCCGCCATCCTGTTCATCGACGCCGTCACGCTCGCCGTACTCGCCTTTGCCTGGCTCGGCCGCCGTGGCGGCGAAACCGAACCGGCCAAGGCATTCGACTGGCCATCCATCGTGCCTGGCTTGTTCATCGCATTCTCTGCGCTGGGCCTGTCGGTCGACCCGGTCTTTGGCGCTGCCGGCTATGCCTTGCCGGGCGCGGGGTTGCTTGCCGCGATGGTGGCCGTCGCGCTCTACCGCCCGCTGGCGCTGCCGCTGCTCTATGCCGCCGGGCTGGCGACGGTGCTGATCTATCTCGGCATCATCCCGCCGACCTCGATCACTTCCGACTTTTCGGGTGGCGTCTTGGGTGTTGATGGCTCGCCTTTGGCCATCGCCAATACGCTGACATTGCGCATTGGCCTCGCGCTGGGCCTCGTCTTCATTGTCGCCGGGCTCTGGGCGGCGCGAAGATTTGCCGCCGCAACACAGATCCGCGCCGCCTCATGGGCGGCATGGGGCGTTATCGTGCCGCTGGTCATCCTGCTGGCGCTGTGGTTCACCTTTGGCAATCTCGACCGCGACTTTGCCTATGCCGCCGTCGCAGCTCTTCTGGTTGTGGTTTTCGCCACTGGCGGCGAGTGGATCGCGCGGGCCGAGGAGGCGCCGCTCAAGGGCGGCATGGCGGTGTCGTTTGCCTTGGGTGGCGCGGCGGTCGCCGGCCTGCTGATGCTGCACATGGCTTTCGTTTCCGGCTGGACCACTGTCCTGCTGGGTGCCGCGGCCATTGTGCCCGCATTGGCGACCCGCTGGCGCTCTTATCCCGTGCTCGGCTGGATTGCGGTCGGCGCGGTGATTGCTGTGCTTGGCCGCGTCGCCTTCGATCCGACCATCGTCGGCGCGGAATTCCTTTCCAGGAAGCCGGTGTTCAACTGGCTGCTGCTTGGCTACGGCATACCCGCGCTCGCTTTCGGCTTCACCGCCTGGCAGCTCGCCCGCACCACCAATGGCCGCCCGCGCCTCGCCATGGAAGCGGCAGCGGCGCTGTTTGCGCTGCTCACCATTGCCATGTTGGTGCGTCATGCGATGCATGGCGGCATCATCAACAGCGATGCGCCAACGCTTGCCGAGCAGGCGATCTATACGCTGATCGCCATCGGCGCCGGCGCCATCCTGGTCGCCATAGACCGGCGCTCGCCAAGCTCGGTGCTGCGTTACGGCTCGATGGCCGCCGGCGTGGTTTCAGCCGCTTTCGTCATCGTCCAGCACTTCCTGGTGCTCGATCCGCTGTTAACGGACGAATCAACTGGCCGGATTCCGGTCTTCAACCTGTTGTTCCTGGCCTATCTCTTGCCGGCCGTCGCCGCCGGCGGGTTGGCGCTCTATGCCCGAGGCAAGCGGCCGAAATGGTATTCGGCGATGCTGGCGCTGGTCGCGGCTCTTCTTGCCTTCGCCTATGCCACGCTGTCGGTAAGACGCCTGTTCAAGGGCGAGTTCATCGGCCTGTGGAGCGGACTCGGTCAGCTGGAGACCTACACTTATTCGGCGTTGTGGCTGGTCATCGGCGTAGCATTGCTCACCGCCGGCGTCTTGCTGAGGTCGCAAGTGCTGCGCGTTGCCTCCGCCGTGCTGATCGCGGTCGCTGTGCTGAAGGTCTTCCTGTTCGACATGTCGGAACTGGAAGGCGTGCTCAGGGCGCTGTCCTTCATCGGCCTGGGCGCCGTGCTGATCGGCATTGGCCTGTTCTACCAGCGGCTTCTGACGCGGGCGGCGAGGGAGACGGTATCTGTAGACGAGCAATGACGGGGGAAATTCAATCCAGCCGGGAATAAACCGGCACCCGCCAGCGTTATCTCATTGCTTGGGTGACCGGGGCGGCGGACCGCTTCGCGCTGGCCGCTTGCGCCACGCCGGCAAGGCGCGTTCAATCGAGATCAACAAGGGCGACCTCAGAACCAGCGGTCATGGACGAAAAGAAAGCAGCAATCCTTGGCGAAATACCGCGCCTGCGCCGCTACGCACGCTCGCTTTTGCGCGACCGCGATGCTGCCGACGACCTCGTTCAGGACTGCCTCGAGCGCGCACTGCTGCGGCTCGACAACTGGCAGACAGGAGAAAGCCCCAGGAGGTGGCTGTTTACGATCATGCATCATTTGTTCATCGACCAGATGCGCAAGGTGAACCGCCGCGGCGAAGCGGCGATGCTGCCGCTGGAGGCGGGCGAGACGGTAGCCCAGCCTGCCGAGCAATTGGACGGCATCGCCTCACGCGAGATCATCGACGCATTGCAGGCGATCAGCCCCGATCGCCGCGCGGCCCTTGTCATGGTTGCCATTGAAGGCTTCTCCTACGCCGAAGCCGCCAACATTCTGGGCGTGCCCGCCGGTACGCTGATGTCGCGCATTGCGCGCGGGCGTGAGGAACTGCGTGGGTTGCTGGACGACACGGCACGCCGCCGCACGATAAGGATCGTCGAGAAATGATCCGCCGCGATTTTTCCGAACGTGACATCCACATGGCGCTCGACGGCGAACTGCCGCCCGATGAGCGTGTCACCTATGAAGCCTGGCTCGAGGCCAATCCTGAGATGAAGGCCAGGAGCGTCCGCTTCACCGCCGACCGGGAGGCATTGCGCGCCGCCCTTGCCGGCGTGCTGGATGAGGCCGTACCAGTGCGATTGCGCAAGGTCGTGCTCGGCGAAACGCCGGTCAAGGCAGAGGCGCCACGTTCACGCTGGTGGCTTGGCGCGGCCGCGGCCGTGCTTCTGGCTGCGGGTGGATTTGGCGGCTACGTTGCCGGCATTGACGGCATCGGACAGGAGGATCAGGCGGAAGACCGGCTGGCCGAACAGGCGATTGCCGCCCATGTCATCTACGCGGCCGAGAAGCGGCACGCGGTGGAAGTGCCCGCCAGCGACAAGGATCATTTGCAGACCTGGCTGTCCAACCGGGTCGGCCTGAAGCTGGTGGCGCCGGACCTGACCGCGAACGGTTTTCAACTGATCGGCGGCCGGCTGCTGCCGGCCGGCGAAAGCAAGGCCGCGATGCTGCTCTACGAGGACGACAAGGGAGAGCGCATATCCCTCTTCGTGACGGCGGAATCGGCGGAAAATGCCACGGGCACCTATGCTTCGGCGCAGGCGGGTCCGCAGGCCATCTACTGGCTGGACAAGGGCTATGGCTGCGCCGTCGTTGGCTCGCTGCCGCGTGAGCAATTGGCAGTGGTGGCAAAGAGCGCTTATGGCCAGCTTTTGGCAGGTCTCGCAAGCTGAGTTGGCGGCTATTTTCGCAGCCGGCGGAGCCTCAAGACAGCGATCCTATTCAAAGCAGGCCGCTTCCATGCCGTCGAGGAAACTGTCACAATTCGGCCCTAATCAAGGAGCGATAGCGCTTCATGAATACCGGCGCTTCGGCCGGTGTTTGCGACGCTTTTGACCGGGGCCGTTTCCGCAACCCAATCGAGGTTTTCTCAAGTCGCATGCCTGCCGATATCCGCACGGCCCGCGCGTCTGACGTCGATGATCTCGCCGCCATCGAGAAAGCCGTTTTCTCGAGCGATCGCATTTCGCGACGCTCTTTTCGTCTGTTCATCGAGCGTGAGACCGCCGAGACGCTGGTCGCCGAAGTCGACGGCCGCGTCGCCGGCTATGCGATCGTGCTGTTTCGCAAGGGCAGTGGCGTCGCACGGCTCTATTCCATAGCTGTCGGCCCGTTTTTCGGCGCGCTCGGCATCGGGCGCCAGCTGTTGTCGTCGGCGGAGGAGGCGGCCTTCGAGCACGATCGTATGATGCTGCGTCTCGAAGTGCGCGAAGACAACGGCCGTGCCATCCGCATCTACGAGCTTGCTGGCTACCGCAAGATTGGCCGGGAGCCTGGCTACTACGAGGACGGCGCGACCGCGCTTCGTTATGAAAAGACCTTGCGCGGCGACCTTGCGGTCGCCACCCGGGTGCCATTCTATCAACAGACCTGCGAATTCACCTGCGGCCCCTGTTGCCTGATGATGGCCATGGCCAATTTCGACCGCGGTTTCGTGCCCGATCCGGTGATGGAAATCCGCCTCTGGCGCGAGGCGACGACTGTCTTCATGATGTCTGGACCGGGCGGCTGCGAACCGTTCGGCCTGGCTGTCTCGGGGTACGAAAGCGGGCTCGCCGCGGAAATCTTTGTTTCCTTCTACGGCGCGCTGTTCCTGCAGTCGGTGCGCAGCGAGGAAAAGCGCCGGGTAATGGAACTGGCCCAGGTCGACTTTCGCCGCCGCACGGAACTTTACGGCATCCCGGTGAATTACCGCTCGTTCACCATCGATGACATCAGAACCGCGATCGCCGCGGGAAAGCTGGTGCTGGTGCTGATCAGCGGCTTCCTGATGTTCGGCAAGAAGGTGCCGCACTGGGTGCTGGCCATCGGCGATGACGGCGATCATATTCTGATCCACGATCCCTGGGTCGAGGACGAAAGGCAGGAAACCATCCTTGATGCCGCCAACATTCCCGTGCCCTACGGCATCTTCATGAACATGGCGCAGTTCGGCCGCGACGGACTGCGCGCCGCCATCACTCTGGGGAAGCGCGACACACAATGACCTGGGTCATCCTTACCGGCAGGCAGAGCGATCTCGACCAGGTGGCGACACCGCACAAGATCATCACCAATCGCGACTATCTTGCACATCCGGCGCTGTTCCGGGGCCAGCGGCCGAAGGTCATCAATCTGTCGAACAACTACGGCTACCAGAGCCGCGGCTACTATGCCTCGCTGCTGGCGAGCTCGCGCGGTCACAAGGTCATCCCGACCGTCGAGACGATGATCGACCTGTCGGAGCGCAAGCTCTATGAGCATGCGCTGCCGGAACTGGAGCTGGCGCTCAACAAATGCCGCAAGGATCTCGGCGGCGCCTTTCCGGCGAAGGTGTGCATCTTCTTCGGCATCGGGCCCTCCAAGGTGTGGGACCGTTTCGCCAAGCTGTTGTTCGACTGGTTCAGGGCGCCGGCGCTCGAGGTCCATATCAAGGACAGCGCCGAATGGGCCTCGATCCGTAAGATCGGCTTCCATCCGCTGGCGCGGATGACCGAGGAAGAAGAGGCGCACTTCATCCAGTGCCTGGAGACCTACACCAACCGCGAGTGGCGCGACACCAAGGGCCGCACGCCGGCGCGCTACACCTTCGCCACGCTCGTCGATCCGCATGAGGAATTGCCCCCGTCGGAAATCTCGTCGCTGCGCTACTGGGCCAAGATCGCCGAAAAGATGGGGGTCGAAATCGAGCCCATCACCAGGAAGGATCTCGCCAAGCTCGCGAATTACGACGCGCTGTTCATCCGCGAGACCACCTCGATCTCCAATCACACCTATCGTTTCGCCCGCCGCGCCCAGCAGGAAGGCATGCCGGTCATCGATGATCCGCTGTCGATGATCCGCTGTACCAACAAGGTCTATCTCAACGAGTTGATGTCCTACAACAAGGTGCCGGTGCCGCCGACGGTGATGATCGCCGGCGCTTCGGATCTCGAGCTTGCGGCGCAGACGCTGGGGTTCCCGCTGGTGCTGAAGATCCCGGATTCGTCCTTCTCGCGTGGCGTCAAGAAATGCGCCAGCTTCGAGGAGCTGAGGACGCTTGCAACCGAATGGCTGGAGGATTCCGACCTCCTCATCGCGCAGAAATTCATCCCGACCGAATATGACTGGCGCGTTGGCGTGCTCGGCGGTCAGCCATTGTTTGCCGTGCACTATCTGATGGCCAAGAAGCACTGGCAGATCGTCAACCACAAGGCCAATGGCAAGCCAGACCAGGGCGGCATCAAGACCTTCACGCTGAAGGAGACGCCGGCCCACGTCGTCGAGACGGCGGTGAAGGCAGCGCGCTGCATCGGCGACGGCCTCTACGGCGTCGACCTCAAGGAGACCAAGGACGGCGTCTTCGTCATCGAGGTCAACGACAATCCCAACCTCGACCATGGCTGGGAGGATTCGGGCGAGAAGGACGAGGTCTGGGTCCGGCTGACGCAATGGTTCCTTGAGCGGCTCGAGCGGCCGGGGCGATAATTCACCGAGGGGAACATGCAGTTCATCGTGATCGAGGATTTCACCGGCCGCGACCGTA
Source organism: Mesorhizobium sp. B2-3-5 (assembly GCF_006442395.1). NCBI lineage: Bacteria > Pseudomonadati > Pseudomonadota > Alphaproteobacteria > Hyphomicrobiales > Phyllobacteriaceae > Mesorhizobium > Mesorhizobium sp. B2-3-5. The sequence continues at coordinate 28,860 of NZ_VFVX01000001.1, forward strand.
AGGACATCTACCGTCGCTTCCGCGACCGGGGCCGCCTGAAGCCGGAGGAGCTTGTGGTGCACCACAGCTGGATCGCGGCGGATATGAGCCGCTGCTTCCTGCTGGTGGAGGCCGACGACGTCACGCTCCTGCAGCGTTGGGTCATCGAATGGGCGGATCTGGTCGAGTTCGAGATCGTCCCGGTGGCCACCAGCAAGGACATGGTGGCGGCGCTGAGCGGGCAACTTTGACCATCGCCCATATGTCGGGTCAACAGAGCGCCGGCGAGCCCACTGCGCGCCGGCATTCATTGATCAGCCAATCGCGAAACGCCACCACGACATCGCGCCTAGCGCTCCGCTCCGGGATCGTCAGGCAATAGGACTGGCGCAATGCAATCGCCCTTGCGGCGGGCCGCACCAACCTGCCGTCCTCCACCGCCTCGGCGCAGTAGACCCCTTGTGCCAGTGCCACGCCCAGCCCCGAAATGGCGAGGTCGAGGGCCGCGCGCGACGAGTTGGCCGACAGGCCGCGCTGCGCCGCCCGGCCTGGTTCGACGCCGGCCGCCTCGAACCAGTTGCGCCAGGACGGAAATGACGCGCCCGTCGGTCCCCAGTCGGTGTGGATCAGCGGCAGCCCGGCGAGCGCATCGCCATCCGCCTTGATCATGCCGGAAAGCTGTGGCGCGCAGACGGGATAGACGGCGTCCCGGACGATCTCTTCGGTCGGGTGCTCGCGATAATGCGGACCGTAGGAGAGCCGGATGTCGATCAACTCACGGTCGAACGGCACCGGGTCGTCATCGCCGCGAAGCGATATATCGGCGGCGCCATGGCTTGCGACGAAGCCCGCGAGACGCCGCGAAAGCCAGCCCATCGCCATGGACGGCGGCACCGAGACCACCAGACGCGGGCGGAAGGCATCGCCGCTCAGTTCGCGCGAGACACTGCCGATTTCCTGGAAGGCCATGGTCAGCCGTGGCAGCATTTCGACTCCTGCCTCGCTTAGGACAACTCTACGGTTGACCCGATGAAACAGCTTGCGGCCCATCTGCTCCTCGACGGTGCGGATAAGCTGGCTGATGGCGGCGGCCGAGACGGAAAGCTCTTCCGCCGCCGCGGCGAAGCTGCCGGTACGCGCCGCAGCCTCGAAAGCCTGAAGTCCTTTTAGGGATGGAAGTGCGACCATGATCGGCAGATAGATAAGTTAAGCTTATCAAAATTGCAGAAATCGTTGTTTTTGGAAAGGTTTTTTAGCGACTAGAGTGGGCCTTATCAAATCTCCAGCCTGGATCGAGGCCAATGGACCACCGTGACATAATTGCATCCTTGGCCCCGGAAGAGCGCAATCGCCTGACGGCCAAGTCGGATGTCGCCGGTCTCGTCCAGCTCGGCGCTCACTGGGGCGCGATTGTGGTCATTGGGTTGCTGATTGCGGCCAAGGCACCATTCTGGCCACTGCTGATGCTGCCGCAAGGCATCCTCATCGTGTTCCTGTTCACGCTGCTGCACGAGACGGTTCATCGCACGGCCTTCGAGACTCAGTGGCTGAACGATGCCGTGGCCCGGCTGTGCAGCCTGGCGCTCGCGCTGCCAGCCGACTGGTTCCGCTACTTCCACTTCGCCCATCACCGCTTCACCCAGGATCCGGAAAATGATCCGGAACTGGCCTTTCCCAAACCCGAAACGCTGCGGCAGTACCTCGTGCATGTTTCCGGAATCCCGGTGTGGTGGGGCCATCTCAAGACCCTCTATGCCAATGCGATGGGTAAATGCCGGGATAGCTACGTGCCACCGAAAGGCCGGCCCAAGGTGCGGGCCGAGGCGCGCGCCATGATTGCCTTCTACGCCGTGGTCCTTCTGCTCGCCGCGTATTTCCGGCTCACCGTGCTGCTCTATGTCTGGATCATCCCCGCTCTGCTCGGACAGCCATTCTTGCGCCTCTATCTCTTGGCCGAGCACGGCCGCTGTCCGTTCGTTGCCAACATGCTGGAAAACACCAGGACGACGCTGACCAATTGGGCGGTGCGCAAGCTGGCCTGGAACATGCCCTTTCACGCCGAGCATCATGCCTATCCCGGTGTGCCGTTTCATCAACTGCCGCGGTTCCATGCTCTGATCGAGCGGCACCTCAACGTCGTCGAGCCCGGCTATGTCAGCTTCCACGAGAAATACCTGGAAACACTGAGTTGACCTTGCACGGATGCGATCAGCCGGTTTGGCTGTGTAGCGCACGCGATTTCAGCAGACGACGGATGGCCGCCGCTTTTGCCGGCACCCCAATCAAATACCCCTGCGCCTCGACACAGCCATTCTCGCGCAGCATGTCGAGTTGCACCTCGGTCTCGACGCCCTCTGCCGTGACAACAATGCCAAGCTCGGTGCCGAGCCCGATGATGGTGCGAACGATCGCCGCCGTATCGCGGTTGCCGATGTCGCGAATGAAGGAGCGGTCGATCTTGATCTTGTCGACCGGGAAACGCCTGAGGTAGCCAAGCGAGGAATAGCCGGTGCCGAAATCATCGAGCGCGATGCGGATGCCGAGTTCGCGCAACTGCCGTAGCGTCTTCAGCATGGCTTTGCTCTCATCCATCAGCACGGTTTCGGTGATTTCCAGTTCCAACTGGCCGGCCGGCACCTCGGAAAAGGCCAGAGCCGAGATCACGCCGCGGGCAAACCCGCCGCTTTTGAGCTGCACGGCCGAGACATTGACGGCAATGCGCAAGCCGGGAGGCCAGCTTGCCGCCGCCGCACAGGCCGTCCTCAATGCCCAGTCGCCAAGCGGCACGATCAGTCCGGTTTCTTCGGCGACCGGGATGAATTGATCCGGAGCGACAGTGCCGCGCGCCGGCGAACGCCAGCGCATCAAGGCCTCCGCGCCGATGATCTCGCCGGAGGCGATGTTCATGATAGGCTGAAAGTCGAGATCGAATTCCTGGCGTGGCAGCGCGGTCTCGAGGTCGACTTCAAGCGCCCGGCGGGCTTGCACCATGGCGTCCATTCCGGGTTCGAAGAAGCGATAAAGGTTGCGCCCCTCGCTCTTCGCCCGATAGAGCGCCGTATCGGCGTTTTTCAGCAGCGTATCGGCGTCCTTGCCGTCGTTGGGGAAAACGGCGATGCCCAGGCTGATCCCGACATGCATGTCCCGGCCCTTGTCGCGAAACGGTTTTGCGATTGCCTCGACGATGCGCTTCGCCAGTTTTTCAGCATTGGCGATGTCCTTGAAGTGGAACTGCATGACGACGAATTCGTCGCCGCCGAAGCGGGCGACGATGTCTGTTTCACTGCGCAGGCAACGCTGCAGCCTCTCGGCGACGCTTTTCAGCAGCCAGTCGCCGGCAGGGTGTCCCCAGGTGTCGTTGACCGCCTTGAAGCGATCGAGATCGAGCGAGAAGATCGCCAGCGGCGTTGCCGCCACGTCTTCGAGCGCCAGGTCGAGCCGTTCGCGAAACATCGAGCGGTTGGGTAGTCCGGTCAGCGTGTCGTGATGCGCAAGATGGGTCATGCGCTCTTCGGTACGGCGGCGTTCGGTAACGTCGTCGAAGGTCGCCACCCAGCCGCCGCCGCTCATCGGCTGGCGTGTGACCAGAATCGTCCTGCCGTCGGTAAGATGCCGATAGGCCGAATGCATTTTCCCCGCCCGCCGGCAGGCTTCGGTCTTGGCGACCTCGCTGTCGACGTCGATCTTCGTGTAGATGCCGAGTTCCAGCAATCGTTCGAGCGCATCGCGATGCGTCGTTCCGAGTGGGAAATCCGCCGCGGTAACGTTGTAGAGTTCCAGGAAACGCCCGTTACGTACGATCAGCTTGCCGTCGGCATCGTACATCATCAGGCCTTGCGACATGTTGGCAAGCGCGGCGTCGAAACGGCGATGCTGCTCCTTGAGATCCTGCTCGGCGCGCCGCTGTTCGGTGATGTCCTCGTAGATCGAGACCCAGCCGCCCGGGGCCAGCGGGCGGTGCGAGATGCTGATGATGCGGCCATCCGACAGCGTCTCTTCGTAGGTCGAGGGTTTTGCCTGATCGATATAGGGCTTACGGATGGCGTAGAGTTCATCGGCACTTTGCGAGGCGACGCCGATGTCGACACTGTGCCGCAGGATGTCGATGAAACGGATGCCTGGCCGCATCACCTTGGCGTCGAGACGGAAGATGTTGATGTAGTTGCCGTTGCAGATGATCATGCGCTCATCGGCATCGAACATGCACAGGCCATGCGACATGTTCTCGACCGCGGCTGAAAAACGTTCGTTCTGTTCGCGCAGTTCGTCTTCCATGCGGCGCGAGCGCTCCACGCCTTCGGCTGCCCGCTCCGGGACGACCGAACCATCCTTGACATCCACGACGGGCATGTGGCGCGCCTGCGGTGCGTGATCGAACACCGCACTGTTATCCGTTCCGGTTAATTTAGCGTTTTCTACCCTACCGCTGATGTCGGAACCTGGTGCCGCGATCTATCGAGCGCCGAAAACCGCTTCAGGAAGGCATTCTGCGCCGAGGTCACCGAGCGGGGCGTCAAATCGAAACGCTCGGCGGAAAAACCGCGCGGGCGACCGAAGAATTCGGCTGCTTCGGCGGACGAGAAACCAGCGAGCAGTGTCGCCTCGAAATAGGCGGCGATCTGATCCGCGCGCTTGATCTCCTTGCGCAGCGCCGCTGCCGGTTCAGGAGGCAGCGAGAAGCGCAGATGGATGGCGCGCTGCAGACGCAATTCGCAGTCCTTGTAGCTGCCGCCCATCACCGATTTGAACGGTGAGATCATGTCACCGATGACGTATTCAGGCGCATCGTGCAGCAGCGCCGCCAGCCGGTCGGCGGCGGAAGCCTGGGGTATCAGTTCGGTGAACAGGGCCTCGACCAGCAGCGAATGCTGGGCGACCGAAAAGGCATGCTCCCCGCTGGTCTGGCCATTCCAGCGGGCGACACGGGCAAGCCCGTGGGCAATGTCGGAGATCTCGATATCGAGCGGCGAGGGATCGAGCAGGTCGAGCCGGCGGCCGGACAGCATGCGCTGCCAGGCGCGTGGCGGCGCGCCGGTGCGATCTGCCGCCATCAGGCTTCCTCCGCGCTGACGGCTTCCTGAGGGAAGGTGAAGTTGACCCAGCCGGGGATGGTCAGCGTCACTGGGACATCACCCGCCAGGATCGGCTGGCCGGCGTCCATCGCTGCCTTGACCCTGTCGATACGGGCGATGGCAAGCCCTGTTGTGCCGGCACTCGAGCCTAGCGCGCCGACGGGCCGTCCCTCGACGATCAGTTCGGTGCCCGCGGCCGGCAGCGGAAGCCCGGCCTGGACAACCAGCACACGCCGCCTGGCCGTGCCGCGATGTTGCATGCGCGAGACGACTTCCTGGCCTATATAGCAGCCCTTCTTGAAGCCGACGCCGCCCAGTTCGTCCAGCAGCACGTCATGCGGGAAGGCGTCGCCCAAGGCATAATCAGCGCCGCTTTCGGCAATGCCCTGGGCGGTGCGAAAGGCCTGCCATGCGGCGATGTCGCCGTTTTCCACAGTGCTGGTATAGGAACGCGTCACGCTTTCATCGCGAAAGCGCCTGTCGGCAACTGCTGTTGAATCACTTTGTGAAACGATTGACTCTTTTCCCCACGCAAGGGTGACAAACGCCTGTTCCAGCTTGGCAATTTCGACCTTGGCGCGGAGCTTGTAGAGCGTCAGGCGGCGAACGAAATCATCTGAAATGTCGGCACGGCATTCGAGCCGGAAGGCGTTTTCGCCGGCGCGCGAGATCAGGAAGTCGAACAGGATCTTGCCTTGCGGCGCCAGAAGCGCGCCGGGCTTAGCTTCGCCGTCGCCAAGCGTGTCGAGATCGGTGGTCAGGATATTTTGCAGAAAGTGTTCGGCATCCGGGCCGGAGACGGAGATGAGCGCGCGGTCTTTCAGCTGGGCAAAGGGCATGGGGCGGATAAAAGCCTGATCTTGCAAAACGGTTGGCCATTACGTAAGCCGCTGGCACTCCCCCCGCAAGAGATCGATCAGCATGGCCAACACCTACGACCTCATCCTGACAGGCGGCATCGTGGTCAACCATGACGGCGAGGGACCACGTGACATCGGCGTGAAGAATGGGCGCATCGCCGCCATCGGCGATCTCCGCCAGGCTTCGGCCGGCGAGACGATCGACTGCCGAGGCCTGCACATCCTGCCGGGTGTCGTCGACAGCCAGGTGCATTTTCGCGAGCCCGGATTGGAGCACAAGGAAGACCTGGAAACGGGCTCACGGGCGGCGGTGCTCGGCGGTGTCACCGCCGTGTTCGAAATGCCTAACACCAACCCGTTGACCACCAGCGATACAACGCTTGCCGACAAGGTCCGGCGCGGCGGTGGCCGCATGCATTGCGATTTTGCGTTTTGGGTCGGCGGCACCCGCGACAACGCCAGGGATGTCGGCGAGCTTGAGCGGCTACCGGGTGCGGCCGGAATAAAGGTCTTCATGGGGTCGTCCACCGGCGATCTGCTGGTCGAGGACGACGAAGGCGTCGCCTCGATCCTGAGGAATACCCGCCGCCGGGCCGCCTTTCATTCGGAGGACGAGTTCCGGCTGCGCGAGCGGCTGGGCTTACGCATCGAGGGCGACCCGTCTTCGCATCCGGTCTGGCGTGACGAGATCGCCGCCTTGCGCTGCACCGAACGGCTGGTGCGCATCGCGCGCAACGTTCGCGCCCGCATCCACGTCCTGCATATCTCGACCGCGGAGGAAATATTGTTCCTTGAGCAGCACAAGGACGTCGCGACCTGCGAGGCGACGCCGCACCACCTGACGCTGAGCGCCGACGACTATGCCCGGCTCGGCACTCTGATCCAGATGAACCCGCCGGTACGTGCCGCGCGCCACCGCGACGGTGTCTGGCACGGTATCGCACAAGGCATTGTCGATGTGCTCGGCTCCGACCACGCCCCGCATACGCTGGCCGAGAAGGCAAAACCCTATCCGGCCTCGCCCTCGGGAATGACCGGCGTGCAGACCCTGGTGCCGATCATGCTCGACCACGTCAATGCCGGGCGCCTGACCCTGCAGCGCTTCGTCGACGTCTCGAGCCATGGTCCGCAGCGTATCTTTGGCATGGCCAGAAAGGGACGCATCGCCGCCGGCTACGATGCCGACTTCACCATCGTGGACATGAAGCGGCGCGAGACCATCACCAATGCGCAGGCCGGTTCGAAGGCCGGCTGGACGCCTTATGACTGCAAAGAGGTCACCGGCTGGCCGGTCGGCACCATCATTCGCGGCCACCGTGTCATGTGGGAAGGCGAAATCATCACCCCAAGCCAGGGCAGAGCGGTGGAGTTTTCCGAGGCGCTGCCGGTTTAGATCAACCATCGGCAATGCGTCACGTCTTTGATTTTCAAGCGTTCCGTACTATGTTCAGTACACTGTGAATGCACATATCGCGCCTATGATTGACCCGGCCGAGTTCCCAGAGCTGCAAGCGCTGTTGTGGAGCCGTGATGCTGCACGCCCAATCCCGGCCGAGGAAGCATTTGCGTTGTATGAGCGCAATTGGCGCTTTGTCGACCAGACGCGACTTACAGCGCGTGAAGAGCTGATTATCCAGGATCTTGCCGACAAATTCGGTCATGGCATCCTTTTAACTGCCGGCTAGGATTCCGTCATCACCGAAAGAACCTGCAGGCCCGCTCAAACAATAGCGCCCACGACCTGTATGAGCGAACTGGCTCCTGAGCTTCGCACCAGTCTTCCCACAAACAAACAGGCTCAAACTCAGTCGCCGGCGACGAAGAAGGACCATTGTCCGGCGGGCGTGATGCCGACGCGGTAGAAGATATAGGCGCCGAACTGCTTCATGTCGTCGAAATCACCGGCGGTGACGATCTTGAACAGCTCGACCCGTTGCTTGGCGTCGAGCTTGTCCAGCGGCAGCGCGAAGAAGTAGGGCCAGACATAGAGTTCCTGCGGTGTCCGGGCGTCGACATGGACATAACCGGCACTGAGCACTTCCTCCAGTATGGCCAGGATCTCCTGGCCATCCGGGTCGCCCGAGAGCCCTTTCAGGAAGGCGACGGCATCGCCATCGATGTCGGTCAGCGACAGCTGCGTCATGCTGTCGCCCGTGCCGATCAGGGGCCTGAGCTTCTCGATGTCGCCGCTCTTGCAGGCTTCGATCATCAGGTTATGCATGCGCCGCACCGGCTCGGGCAGCTTGCCGAGGTCGTAGACGACCTCCGGCAGGGGCGCCTCGGGATCGACACGCGGCCTGTTAGAGCCGCTGTCGGCAGGGCGGTCGGGCTCTGCCGCGTCGGGTTCGGCCGGCTGGCTGGTCGAAGGCGTTCCCACCGGGTCGGGCATCGGAATGGCACTGCCGGGCGGTGAGACATCGTCGTCCGCCGTTCGTGTGACCGGCGAGGGGAGTTCCTCGCGCTGGATTTCGCTTAATGCAAGTGCAGGGCTGCTTGCGAGGCACATCAAAAGCGGGATCGCGGCACGGCAAGCAGCAAAGCGGATGTGGAGAACCAAGCCCTTCGGCCTGGCTGACACCGGAAAATTCACTGCCCGTATCCCCCTGCTCACGGGCATGATGCCCGAACGGAACTCCATCGTCAAAGAACCGGACGTCGGTTCAGTGCCGCAGCCGCTCGGGTTCGAAGGCGCCAGCAATCACCTTTTCACGCATGCGGTCGAGCAGGGCAAGCGCTGATGTCTCGCCGTTGGCGCGCAACATTTCACCGAATGCGGTCTCGAGCGCCGCCTCGGCAATGATCTCGGGCTCGATGCCGGCCGAAAGGCCCTCCGCCCAGGCTTCGCTGTGGCTCTCAACCGCCGTCAGGCGCTTTTCTTCCCTGACCAGCGCGTCGATATCGTTGGCAGCATGTTCCATAAGCGATGTCCACCCTTTCAAGCGGCAACCCATCAGTGTGGATCAGGCTTGATCTGTTCTGTTCATACGCGGCTCCAGTAAGTCTCTGTAAATACGACATTTTTTTGATCGTCTTTTACAGGGGCCAACTGTGTCTGGCGAAGCTGCGTTTCAACCCATATCAAACTTAGCCGATTAGGCCGGCCTGCGGGGCGAAAACCTTCAGTTTGAGTTAATTCCGCACGCAAGCGGTAACGTTTGATTAACACTGTTGCACAAGTGCAACATCAGGATTGCACCAAGACCTTGATTGGCACAAGACGGATATGCCTGTGGTCGCCGGCAGCAGCGAGAATATCTGTTGATGGACGTCCAGACTGCCTATCCACTCAAGCAGCAGCCGCAGAACCGATATCTTTGCTTCACACAGTTCCCAGATAGAATGCGTTCCAGGTCTTCCTGCCGGTGTCACTAGTTGCCATAGCGCGAGGCGATGTCGCGCGACAGCGTCTCGCCTTCCTTCATGTAGCGGCTGATGGCTTCCGTGGCTGACGTTGTACACCGTGTATAAGTGCCCCCGAAGGAGCGATAGCCGCGGTTGAAGCTGGCGATGAAGCGGGCGCGCCGCTCGGCATCCGGGTTCTCCGAATCGATCAGCTTCTGCATCTCGACACGCCATTGGTCGCCCTTCTCGCCGCACAAATTGCGCAGGAAATGCAGCGATCCCAGGATTTCGGCCAGCCGCATCAATCCGGGCTCGAACGGCGCCTCGGCACTCGACGCAGGCCGCGCCGCCAGTGTCATGCCGACGGCGAGGCACAAAGCGACGAGAAATGGAGAGCGGCTCATAAATCTATGTGACCAAACAATTTGTCGCCTGCAAGGCGTTTCCAGAACAACTCTTGAGGTTTTCAGCGACTTTCAGAGGAGCTGTCGGAACGGCCGAGCAACTCCTGCGCGACCATAAGCACCGAACCGGCGAGCGGCAGCGCCGCCATCTCGCGGAGGGTGTAGAACGCGGCTGTCTCGGCATCGTCACTAGCCACTGCCTCGCCGCCGGCATAAGCGGCGCCGAAGACCGTGAGGCGGTAATCGACCGGATGAAGGTCGTCCCTGCCGTCGATATGGATTTCCCGAAGCGGGCGAAAACCAGCGGCATGCAAACCAGTCTCCTCCATGAGTTCGCGGCGAGCCGCATCCTCCAGTGTCTCGCCGGGCTCGACCTTGCCGCCCGGAAAGGCATACAGCCCTTGGGAAGGCTGCCTTGCCCGCTTCACCAGCAGCACGGTGTCGTTGCGCACCACGGCGACCGAGACTGCCGGCAGCGTTGTTCGTATATCGTTCATGCCTGACTTTCGATTGCCCGCAGCCCGCTGTGGACGGCCGCCATGAGACAGTTTTAGCGGTTGCAGTGCGGCTGTTCCATCGCCACTTTCTGGCTGACCCGTTCGAAGGCAGGAGCTATCGATCATGTGCGGACGTTTTGCCTTGACCGCGACGCCGGACCAGACCGCTGCCTTTCTGGGGCTGGCCGAGCTGGAGGATTTCCCGGCGCGCTACAACATCGCGCCGACTCAGCCGGTCCTGATGGCGACCGCCGGCGCGCCGAGGGCGCCGGGCTCCAACCTGCCGGACCGCCACCCGATGCTGGTGCGCTGGGGGCTCATTCCCGCCTGGGTGAAGGACACCAGGGAATTTCCGCTGCTGTTCAACGCGCGTTCGGAAGGGGCAATCGAAAAGGCCTCGTTCAAGGCCGCCATGCGCCATCGCCGCGCCTTGGTGCCCGCGTCCGGCTTTTATGAATGGCGCCAAACCGGCGGCAAGAAGGGGCAGCCTTACTGGATACGGCCCCGGCATGGCGGGTTGGTCGCCTTTGCCGGTTTGATCGAAACCTATGCCGAGCCCGGTGGTTCGGAAATGGACACCGGCGCCATCCTGACCGTCAACGCCAACGCCGACATCGCCCATATTCATGACCGGATGCCGGTGGTGATCGACATCTCCGAGTTTGCCCGCTGGCTGGATTGCCGCACGCAGGAGCCGCGCGATGTCGCCGACCTGTTGCGGCCGGCGCTAACGGGCTTCTTCGAGGCGATTCCCGTGTCCGACTGCGTCAACAAGGTCGCCAACACCGGACCGGAGATTCAGGTGAGGGGCGAGATCGGGCCGGTGCCCGAGAAAGCCGGGCGCCAGAAGCCCGGCGCGGATGACAGTCAGATGACGCTGTTTTAGCGAAAGCCTGTCGAGGCTTTGTTCCAGGGCGCCTGTTCGCGCCCTCGTCGCCGGCGATTGCGCCGGCCGCACCGCTTCAGGCAGCGCGAGGCGATACGATCTTCGGAGCGGGCTTCTTCTTCTTCGCCGTGTGAAGAAGGGCGGCGACGATCGCGGCCGGGCCGATCGCGCGATAGTGGCTGGCCAGCGCCGGTTGCTTGGCGCGATTGGCGTCTTGCTTGCTTCGAGGCATGTTTCTCTTCCCAGGTAACGTTTTCGTGTTTTGCGTTTGACCGTTGAAATCCGACCAAATCGTGACGCTTGGTGATCTAGCCGGGGAATGTTTCATGACTGTGCCGACATGTTTAATAAAATGTTTCACTGCCTGATTCCGCGTGATCGAGCGACGCGATAGTCAGTCTTGGCGACGTTTTTCCTGGCATCAGCGGCTTGACGGCAACACTGGTCAAGGCGATAAAGCCGCCCATGAAAACGTCTTTCGCCATTTGTGGCATTTGCATTATTGGCTAGCCTCGCGCTGGTCCGGACGTTTTCGCCTCATCTTTCCCTAGATTGGACAAACGCCCCGGCCAGCAGGCTGGAGCCTGATTTGCGCCTTGGCGCGGGGCTGGCTCCATCCAGACAAGAAGTTTTGAACCGGGAAAGCATGGAATGTCGGACGCATTTAAGGGCCTGCGCCTCTATAACACGCTGACGCGCACGAAGACGGACTTCGTTCCGATCGATGCGCTGAACGTGCGCATGTATGTCTGCGGCCCGACCGTCTACGATTTCGCCCATATCGGCAATGCTAGGCCAGTCATCGTCTTCGACGTGCTGTTCCGTCTGCTGCGCCATGTCTACGGGCAGACACATGTCACCTATGTGCGCAACATCACCGACGTCGACGACAAGATCAACGCGCGTGCGCTGCGCGATTTCGGCGGCGAGATTGCAGCTGGAAAATTGTCGCTCAACGAAGCCATCCGGCGGGTGACTGAAAAGACCGCCGACCAGTTCCACAGGGATGTCGCCACGCTCGGCTGCCTGGAGCCGACGGTCGAACCGCGCGCCACCGAATTCGTCGAGCCCCGCGCCGACGGCAAGGCAGACATGATCACCCTGATTCAAAGCCTGATCAAACGCGGCCATGCCTATGTTGCGGCAGGCGAAGTGCTGTTCGACACGGCGTCGATGCCGGACTATGGGCAATTGTCGAAGCGCAATCTCGACGAGCAGCAGGCCGGAGCCCGCATCGCCGTCGACGCGCACAAGAAGAACCCCGGCGATTTTGTGCTGTGGAAACTGTCGAGCCCGGAAGAGCCGGGCTGGGAAAGCCCGTGGGGCAGGGGGCGACCGGGCTGGCATATCGAATGCTCGGCGATGTCGGCTGCCTATCTCGGCGAGGTCTTCGACATCCATGGCGGTGGCCTCGACCTGATCTTCCCCCATCATGAGAACGAGATCGCTCAGTCGCGCTGCGCCCACGGCACCGATGTGATGGCCAACATCTGGATGCACAATGGCTTCCTGCAGGTGGAGGGGCAGAAGATGTCGAAGAGCCTCGGCAATTTCTACTCGATCCATGAATTGCTGGAGACCGAGACCTTTGGCGGCCGCTCATGGCCGGGCGAGGTTCTGCGGCTGGCGATGCTGATGACGCATTACCGCGAGCCGATCGATTTCTCCGTGCGCAAGCTGGAAGAGGCGGAGAACACATTGCGCAAGTGGAAACGTGCCGCGGACCTGGCGCCGGCGACCGGGCAACTGCCGGCAAAGGTGTTGGAAGCACTCTCCGACGATCTGGCCACCTATGCCGCCTTCCAGCAATTGACCCAGCTAGCCGGAGAGGCCACCGAATTCGACGGCCCCGGTGAGAACGCCGCCGCCGCGTCGCTGAAGGCGGCACTTCTCTTCCTCGGCTTCGACATCGGTTCAGCCAAGGTCGACGAGGCTGATGTCGCCAGGGCAATCGCCAGGCGTCTGGAATTGATCGCCGCCAAGAACTGGGCCGAAGCCGACCGCATCCGCGACGACCTTTTGGCACAAGGTGTACAGTTGAAGGACGGCAAGGATCCGGCCACGGGCGAACGCGTAACGACATGGGAGGTCAAGCGGTGAGGGTGGCGATGCCCAGGCAGTTGGCGAAAGCGCCGATGCCAGCCAATCTCCCCCCTTGCGGGGGAGATGTCCGGCAGGACAGAGGGGGGTGGGAAGGATCGCCTGCCTCTCAATTCTTCTTCAACGATCAATCACGCATCATATCGCCACGATCAACTGAGAGGCTGGCGGGACAGCACCCCCCTCTGCCCTGCTGGGCATCTCCCCCGCAAGGGGGGAGATCGGCCGTGTTGCCCGCTTTCGCCAATCACCAAGGTAGGTGTGATTGATGGGACACGACCTTGTTCCGTCACGTCAGCGCAAGAACGCAAAATCCATGCGTCACGTCATGACCGACGCCGAGCTGAAGCTTTGGAACGAGTTGCGCGCTCATCGGCTGATGGGATTGAGCTTTCGTCGGCAGGTGCCCATGGGGCCTTACATTGTTGATTTCGCTTGTTCAGCAAAGTGCTTGATCGTCGAGGTCGATGGCAGCCAGCATGCAAATGTCGACCAGGCGGAACGCGATGAGGCGCGGTCCGCCTATCTGAAGCGCAGCGGCTGGACCATCCTGCGGTTCTGGAACGACGATGGCATTCGCGATATCGACAACGTCTGCCAGCACATTGTGATCGAAGCCGGTTTGGCCGGTGCCGAAGCGCCGGCATACGAACCGTCAAGGGAGGCATTTCCATGATCGACCATCTCGGCATCACCGTTGCCGATTTCGACGTTTCGAAGGCTTTCTACGACAAGGCAATGGCGCCGCTTGGCGCCACTCTGCTCTATATGGTGCCGTTGGAGTACACGGGTGGCGCCAGGGTCGGCGGATATGGCCGCGACCGGCCGGTGTTCTGGCTGAGCTCGGCCAGGGACAAGCCCCGGGATCGCCAGCACGTCGCCTTCACCGCGCGCAACCGTGCCGAGGTCGACGCCTTCCATGCCGCGGCGCTTGCCGCCGGCGGCAAGGATAATGGCGGGCCGGGTCTGCGTCCCCACTATCATCCGAACTACTACGGCGCCTTCGTCTTCGACCCTGACGGCAACAATGTCGAGGCGGTCTGCCATGATCCGGAGTGAGATGCGATGAGCCTCGACAACCGGCCGGTCTATACGGGCGGCTGCCAGTGCGGTGCGGTGCGCTTCCGCGTCGAGGGCGCGCTCGGCGACGCCTCGATCTGCCACTGCCGCATGTGCCAGAAGGCGAGCGGCAATTTCTACCTGCCGCTGGTCTCGGTGCGCGGCGCCAAGGTCGATTGGACGCGCGGTGAGCCCAAGCGTTTCCGCTCCTCCAACGCCGTCTGGCGCGGCTTCTGTGGCGAATGCGGCACGCCGCTGACCTTCGAGGCGCCCGACGGCATGGCGCTCGCCATCGCCACCTTCGACGATCCGGCTGATGTCGCGCCGATCATCCAATGGGGCACGGAGGCAAAGTTGCCCTATGTGGATTCCATTCCGCAATTGCCGGGCGAGGACACGATGGCTGACGTGGGGTCGGCCCCCTATCTCGCCGAGCTCGTCTCCTATCAGCATCCCGATCACGACACCGACCGATGGCCGCCGGAGGAAAGACCATGACCGAGACTGTTCGAACTGGTGGTTGCCAATGCGGCGCCGTGCGCTTCCGCATCCACGGCAAGCTCGGACGCCCGTCCATTTGCCATTGCCGCATGTGCCAGAAACAGTTCGGCAATTTCTTCGGCGCGCTGGTGACCGTGCCGAAGGACAGCGTCGAATGGACCCATGAGGAGCCGCATTACTTTCAATCCTCGGTCAATATCGACCGAGGATTCTGCGCCCGCTGCGGCACGCCGCTGACCTACCGCCAGCCCGACGGCCTGGAGATCGCCATCGGCGCCTTCGACGACCGTTCGGACCTCGCACCACAGATCCAGGTCAACTACGCCTTCAGGCTGCCCTGGGTGGAGAAGATTTTCGAGGCTCCGATCCACGACGATCCCGACTACTACGCGCGGCAGGAGCAGATCATCTCCTTCCAGCATCCCGACCACGAAACGGCCAACTGGCCGCAGCAAGGCTTGAAACTATGACAATTGCCACCGGTTCTCTGCGCACCCTCTATCCGGAAATCGAACCGTTCGATGGCGGCATGCTCGATGTCGGCGACGGCCATATGGTCTATTGGGAGCGTTCCGGCACCAAGGGTGCCAAGCCGGCCGTGTTCCTGCATGGCGGGCCAGGCGGTACCATTTCGCCAAAACATCGACGGCTGTTCGATCCAAAGCTCTACGACGTCATCCTGTTCGACCAGCGCGGCTGCGGAAAATCGACGCCGAACGCCTCGCTTGAAGCCAATACCAGCTGGCATCTCGTCGCCGACATCGAACGTCTGCGCGAAATGTCCGGCTTCGATAGATGGCTGGTGTTCGGCGGCTCCTGGGGCTCGACGCTGGCGCTCGCCTATGCCGAGACGCACCCCGATCGGGTCAGTGAACTGGTGGTGCGCGGCATCTACACGCTGACCCGGGCAGAACTCGAATGGTACTATCAGTTCGGCGTCTCCGAGATGTTTCCCGACAAGTGGGAGCGGTTCCTGGCGCCGATCCCCGAGGCCGAGCGCGGCGACATGATGGCGGCCTACCGCAAAAGGCTGGTCGGTACGGACCGCAAGGCGCGGATAGAAGCGGCTCGCGCCTGGAGCCTGTGGGAAGGCGAGACGATCACGCTGCTGCCGGAGCCCGAAACCAGCGGTCCGTTTGGGCAGGACGACTATGCCGTCGCCTTCGCCCGCATCGAAAACCACTATTTCGTCCATGCCGGCTGGCTGGAAGAGGGGCAGCTGCTGCGCGACGCGTACAAGCTCAAGGACATCCCCGGTACAATTGTCCACGGCCGCTACGACATGCCATGCCCGGCTCGCTACGCCTGGGCGCTGCACAAGGCCTGGCCCAAGGCGGATTTCCACCTCGTCGAGGGCGCCGGCCACGCCTATTCGGAGCCAGGGATACTCGATCAGTTGATCCGGGCTACGGATCGGTTTGCGGGGAAAAATTAGTCGATGTACGGCGCTCCGTCACACCCCCCTCTGCCCTGCCGGGCATCTCCCCCGCAAGGGGGGAGATTGGATGTCGCCGTCGCTTTCGCCAACCTCCGACGCTGCAGGACGAGCGCCGTCGGTAAAGCTGCCGATCTCCCCCCTTGCGGGGGAGATGTCCGGCAGGACAAAGGGGGGTGCTCAAGCGCCTTGCCATGATGAAAAAGCAAAGATTGTTCCTCTTCGACACCACACTGCGCGACGGCCAGCAGACGCCTGGCATCGACTTTTCGGTCGAGGACAAGATCGCGATCGCAAAACTGCTTGACGAATTCGGCATGGACTATGTCGAGGGCGGTTATCCCGGCGCCAATCCGACCGACACTGCATTCTTTCAGCAGAAGCGCACGGCGACGGCCAAATTCGTCGCCTTCGGCATGACCAAGCGGGCAGGGGTGTCGGCGTCCAACGACCCGGGCCTTGCCGCGCTTGTCCAGTCGAAATCGGACGCCATCTGCTTCGTTGCCAAGAGTTGGGATTATCACGTTCGCGTCGCGCTTGGCTGTACGAACCAGGAGAATCTCGACGCCATCAAGGCTTCGGTCGAGGCCGCTGTCGCTTCAGGCAAGGAAGCGATGGTCGACTGCGAGCATTTCTTCGACGGCTTCAAGGCCAATCCGGACTATGCGCTGGCCTGCGCAAGGACGGCGTATGACGCCGGCGCACGCTGGGTGGTATTGTGCGACACCAATGGCGGCACGCAGCCCTCGGAAGTGCGCGGCATCGTCGACAAGGTCATCGCGGCAGGCATACCGGGCGACCGTCTCGGCATCCATGCCCATGACGACACCGGCCAGGCCGTGGCGAATTCGCTTGCCGCCGTCGAGGCCGGCGTGCGGCAGATCCAGGGCACGCTGAACGGCATCGGCGAGCGCTGCGGTAACGCCAACCTGATCTCCATCATCCCGACGCTGGCGCTGAAGCCGGCATTCGCGGATCGCTTCGAGACGGGTATTTCGGCGGAAGCCCTGACCGGCATTTCACGTCTGTCGCGCGCCTTCGACGAATTGCTGAACCGCGCGCCGGAAGCGCAGGCGCCCTATGTCGGCGCCTCGGCCTTCGCTACCAAGGCCGGCATCCACGCTTCCGCCCTGGCCAAGGAGCCAGCGACCTATGAGCATGTAGAGCCGGAAGCCGTCGGCAACCGTCGCCGCGTCATGGTCTCCGACCAGGGCGGCAAGGCCAATTTCCTCGCCGAGCTGAAGCGGCGCGGCATCGATGTGCCGAAGGACGATCACCGGCTCGACGCGCTGATCGCCGTCGTCAAGGAGCGCGAGGCCGAAGGCTATGCTTATGAAGGTGCCGACGCCTCATTCGAGCTCCTGGCGCGCAAGATGCTGCACGGCCTGCCCGAATTCTTCAACGTCACCTCGTTTCGCTGCATGGTCGAGCGTCGCTTCGACGCCAATGGCCAGTTGAAGACGGTGTCCGAGGCGATCGTGAAAGTGCTGGTCGACGGTGAGGAGAAAATGTCGGTGGCCGAGGGCCATGGCCCGGTCAACGCGCTCGACATCGCGCTGCGCAAGGATCTCGGCAAGTACCAGAACGAGATCGTCGATCTCGAACTTGCCGACTTCAAGGTGCGTATCCTCAATGGCGGCACCGAGGCCATCACCCGTGTCCTGATCGAATCGCATGATTCCTCTGGGGCCCGCTGGTGGACGGTCGGTGTGTCGGAAAATATCATCGATGCGTCCTTCCAGGCGCTGATGGATTCGATCGTCTACAAGCTGATGAAGAATCGCGAGATGGCGGGACTTGTTGCGGCCGAGTAAGTTTGAACCATCAGCGAAAGTCCATTGATCCATCAGAACTTTGCGATGGTCTTGCCAGGGTTGCTAGGCCATAGCGTTGGCCCATGGCCACTGAAGCAATTACCCTTGACGCAGATTCAAAAGCCCGCCGCGGCTTCCTGCTGGCGCTGGGTGCCTATCTCCTGTGGGGATTGCTGCCTTTCTACATGAAGGCGGTGGCGCATCTGCCGCTTGCCGAGGTGATCGCCCATCGCGTCGTCTGGTCCGTGCCGATCGCCGCGGCGGTTCTGGTCTGGGCCGGCCGCACGGCGGACTTCAAGGCGGCAATTCGTTCGCCCCGCACCATCGCCATGGCGGCGCTGACGGCGGCACTGATCTCGATCAACTGGGGCATTTATGTCTGGGCGATCGCCGTCGACCGCACCGTCGAGACCGCGCTCGGCTACTACATCAATCCGCTGGTCAGCGTCGTCGTCGGCGCGCTGCTGCTGGGCGAGCGGCTCGACCGTTTGCAGGTCGGTGCGGTGGTGCTTGCGGCGGTTGCGGTCGCGGTGCTGACTATCGAAGGCGGCAAGTTGCCCTGGGTGTCGCTGGCATTGGCGTTTTCCTTCGCCGCCTACGGCTTCTTACGCAAGACGCTGCCGATCGGGCCAAGCCAGGGCTTTCTGCTCGAGGTGCTTCTGCTGTCCGTGCCGGCTCTCGGCTATATCGTCTACTTGATTGCGACCGGACAGGATCACATCGTATCCAGCACTGGCACCGATACGGCGTTGCTGATCGGCTGCGGTCCGATCACATCGGTGCCGCTGCTTTTGTTTGCGTTCGGCGCCAAGCTTTTGCGGCTCTCCACCATCGGCATCATGCAGTACATCGCGCCGACCATGGTGTTCCTGATCGCGGTGCTGATCTTCAACGAGCCGTTCGGCACCACGCAGGCCGTCGCCTTTGTCCTGATCTGGGCGGCACTCGCGATCTATTCCTGGTCGATGTTGACCAGCGCGCGCAGGGCGGCTCGATAGAAAGTTTCAATGCGGAGGACCTTCGCCCTTCGGCGCCAGAAGTTGCCAAGCTGCCGCTACAGCCCCCGGCCAAGGCGCCTGACAAAAAGATAGGTGGCCGCCGCGATGGCCAACGACACTGCCGTCACAATCCAGAAGCCCATTGGCGTGTCCACCAGCGGCAGCCCGCCGACATTCATGCCGAAGAGGCCTGAGATGATGGTCATCGGCAGCAGCACCGCCGTCAGCACCGAAAGAATGTAGAGCAGCTGGTTCGACTGCATCGTCAGTTTCGCCATCAGTTCGTCCTGCAATAGCCTCGTGCGCGCTTGCAACTGCTCGCCGTCGTGATAGAGGGTCTGCGCTCGGTGCGAGAGCCTGGCGGCCATGTCGTTTATGGGGTCGGGCAGCTCGTCGCGATGTGCATGGTCGAGATGCCTGAACAGATTGGTGAGCGTCGCCATCTGCCGGTGGATGACCACCAGTTGCCGGCGCGCCTCGACCAGCGCTTGCCGCTCATTGTGCCATGCATCGCGCACGACGCGGTCCTCGATACCGTCCAGCGTATCGCCGAGCTTGCCGAGTTCGCTCGCCATGCCGTCGAGCGACTGGCCCATGACGGCCTCGATCAGGTCCGACGGCGAGCGGAATTTGCGTGATCCATTTTCCACCGCCTTGCGAACGGCGTCGACAGACTCCAGCGGCTGCTTGCGGGCGCCTATCAACATTGTGTCGTTGAAGGCGAAGCGGAAATGGACGAGCCCGCGTGCCTCCGAAAAGTCGTGCTTGAGGTCCGGCAAATCGCCATAGAGCCAGCCATCCT
The DNA here is from genome assembly GCF_006442395.1 of Mesorhizobium sp. B2-3-5. Taxonomy (NCBI): domain Bacteria; kingdom Pseudomonadati; phylum Pseudomonadota; class Alphaproteobacteria; order Hyphomicrobiales; family Phyllobacteriaceae; genus Mesorhizobium; species Mesorhizobium sp. B2-3-5. The sequence continues at coordinate 48,609 of NZ_VFVX01000001.1, forward strand.
CATAGTCGATGTGACAGCCATGGCTTGGCGCCAGGAAAGCATCGCGCGCCGGGGCCGGCAGAACCTTCTCCGCGCCGATCTCCTGGCGTGCATGCAGATCGGTGATCTGGTAGCTGCGCCAAGTCCAGTGCGCGGTGGCGGCATCCTTGCTCCGCACGCCTTCCGCGGTGAAATGATAGATGAAGAACAGCCCGTGCTCGTCGGGCAGGTAGGGCGACAGGTCGGCGCCTTCCGGGGCGAGGGCGGTATCCATGGGCATAGTGCCAGATGCAAGTTTCGGACGTGGCGCCGCGTGGCGGCTACCTCACCGCGATTTCTAGCACGCGCGGACCCGTTTCCGTGTGACGGTTTCTTGACAGTCGATCACAGTGTGTCGACGAGCAGCAATGCGGTGGCGATAGGGCAGTAGGGCAGTAGGGCAGTAGGGCAGTAGGGCAGTAGGGCAGTAGGGCAGTAGGGCAGTAGGGCAGTAGGGACTGTCTTTCCCTACTGCCTTACTGCCTATTCCCTATTCCCCTAACCTTACATTTTGTCGATCACCGATTGTACGCCCTCGGTTGGTGCGTCGACGGAGGAGCCGGCCACCATGATGGCGGCGACGATGGCCTCGGGGTCGTTGACGACTAGCGGCTTGACCCGTTGCGCGGTGTGGATGAAACCCTCTGCGGTCATGTGATCAAGCAGTGTCAGCATCGGATCCCAGAATCCGCCGACATTGCCGAACACGATCGGTTTGCGGTGGTGGCCGAGTTGCGCCCAGGTCATGATCTCGACGATCTCCTCGACCGTGCCGATGCCGCCTGGCAACGCCACAAAGGCGTCGGATTTCTCGAACATTCTATGTTTGCGCTCGTGCATGTTGTCGGTGATCAACAGCTCGTCGAGCCGGTCGAGCGCGGTTTCGGTTGCTTCCCTGTTGATCAGGAAGCGGGGAATGATGCCCGTCACCTTGCCGCCGGCCTTGAGCGCGCCTTCGGCGACGGCGCCCATGATACCCTTGGTGCCGCCGCCATAGATCAGCCTGAGGCCGGAGCGCGCGAGCGAGCGCCCGAGCAGGTGGCCGGCCTTGGCGTAAGTTTCATCGCGGCCCGGAGACGAGCCGCAATAGACGCAGACGGATCGAATCGTGTTCATACCGATGATTGGTGATTGGGTCTGAAAGCGCGGTCAAGCCCCAAGGGCCAAGAAGGGCGGGCTTTTTCTTGTCGGTCGTGGCAAAACACGCTAGACCGGCATTAGGTGGCTAAGGGGTAGCGAAATACATGGCAATCAATCCATTAAAGGCGTTCTTGTTCGCGGCGGGTGGGACCGTCGCGGCCGTGGGAACAGCCTATGTGTCGGGCGCGCTCGACCCTTATCTTCATCGTAAACCGCCGGCGGAAGTCGCGGCATTGACACCGCCAGCGGCACAGAAACCTGCGGATGCGGGCACGGAAGCACGCCTGCCGGCGCAGGCAACGACCGCTCCAGCCGCCCCCGCAACCGGTGCGGCAGCGCCCGCAACGGCCGGTCCGGTCACGCCGACTTTCGATGTCGTGCGTGTCGAGGCCAATGGCTCGATCGTCGTCGCCGGCAATGCGGCGCCCAGCTCGAAGGTCGAGATCCTCAACGGCACGCCGGTGCTCGGTTCGGCGGTGGCGGGTCCCGATGGCGCTTTTGTCATCGTGCTCGACGATCCGTTGAAGCCCGGCGACTATACAATTGCACTGCGTTCGACGACCGGCAGTATCGTGACGACCTCGGCGCAAACCGCTGTCGTCTCGGTTCCCGCGACTGCCTCCGGCCAGGTTCTGGCCATGGTCGAGGAGCCGGGCAAGCCGGCCGAACTGCTCACAGTTCCCGCGCCCGAAAAGAAACCGGAAGCACAGACAGCCGGCAACCAGGCTGTCGCAGGAGCGGCCGCCCCAGCCACCGAATCGCCGGCTGCAACCGCGCCGGCACCGGCAGCTCAGGCCGCCGTATCCGTGGGTGAACCCAAGATCGTCGTCGAGGCGGTCGAGATCGACGGCAACAAGATCTTTGTCGCCGGCCTTGCCGATCCGGGCCGCAAGGTCCGCGCCTATGCCAACGACATCCTGCTCGGTGATGCACAGACATCGCCCGACGGGCATTTCCTTGTCGAAGCGACACGGGACGTTCCGGTCGGCAGCTATACCATCCATGTCGACGGCCTCGATGCCGACGGGGTGAAGGTCGTGGCCCGTGCCGCCGTGCCGTTCGAGCGAGAGCCGGGCGAGGCGGTCGCCGCCGTGGCCCCGGATACCAAGTCCGCGGAGGCAAAACCGGCCGAAGCAAAGCCGGCCGCACCTGCCGCTGAAGCTCCGGCCGTTGTCGCTGCCGCAACGCCGCCAAGCGACGTGCCCGAGACCGTGGCGCCCAAACTCGAATATGCCGGCGGCGCCGTCATTATTCGCCGCCATGACACATTGTGGCGGATTTCGCGGCGCGTCTACGGCTATGGCATGCGCTACTCCACCATCTACCTCGCCAACCAGGATCAGATCAGGAATCCTGACCGCATCTGGCCCGGTCAGGTGTTCAAGGTGCCGGGAAAGTCCAAGGAAGGCGAAGCCGCCGACCTCAAGGCGATAGGTGAGCAGGCGACGACGGCGCCGGCGAAGACGCAGTAGGAAAAGGTCGGCAATTCAGGCGATCTACCCATCGGTCTAGCTTGCCCTGTCATCGTTCATCGTCTATCGCCGATGAACGATGACAGAATCCGTCCTTGAACCAGACCGCGCCAACGCTCTGCCCAGCTGCATCCCCGATAGCCGGGCCGTCGCGGCGCGGTTCGCTGCACTGTCGCATCCGGCGCGTATCGAGATACTGAAGCACCTCTCGGCCAGCAATTCCTGCTGCTGCCGCGAGGTCGTCGACCGTTTCGATCTGGCGCAGTCGACCGTGTCCCAGCATCTCAAAATACTGGTCGAGGCCGGCCTGGTCCGGTTCGAGCCGGATCGTCAGCGCTCCCGCTATAAGGTCGACCAAGCAGCGCTTGCCGATGTTTCGGCATCGCTGAGCGCACTCATCAATTCCTGCTGCTCCGGCCGCTGATCCTCTCACCCAAGGGCAAGAAAAGTGGCCGAAAAAACCGTCTCCGCCGACACCTCAACTCTCACGACGCTACGCAACCTCTGGCCCTATATGTGGCCGGCCGACCGTGCCGATCTCAGGGCACGGGTGACTTGGGCGACGCTGCTGCTTGTCGTTGCCAAGGTGACATTGGTCGCCGGCCCCTATTTCTTCAAATGGGCAACCGATGCGCTGGCGGGCGGCTTCAAAACGCCGCCGCCGCTGCCGTCGTTCCTGCTCGCCCCGGTGATGCTGGTCATCGCCTACAACGTGCTGAGGCTCGTTCAACTCGGCTTCAACCAGTTGCGCGATGCGCTGTTTGCCCGGGTCGGCCAGCATGCGGTGCGTCAGCTTGCCTTTCGCACCTTCGTCCACATGCATCAGCTGTCGCTGCGCTTCCACTTGGAGCGCCGCACTGGCGGCCTGTCGCGCATCATCGAGCGCGGAACCAAGGGCATCGAAACGATCGTGCGTTTCATCATGCTCAACACCGCCCCGACCATCCTCGAATTCGCGCTGACCGCCGGTATATTCGGTTTCACCTACGGCTGGAAATATGTGGCCGTGGTGGCGGTGACCGTCTGGGTCTATGTCTGGTTCACGGTGAAGGCGAGCGACTGGCGCATCTCGATCCGCCGCGACATGAACGACAGCGACACCGACGCCAACACCAAGGCGATCGATTCGCTGCTCAATTTCGAGACGGTGAAGTACTTCACCAACGAGCGAATGGAGGCCGAGCGCTTCGATCGCTCCATGGCGCGCTACGAGATCGCCGCCACCAAGACCTGGACCTCGCTCGGCTGGCTGAACTTCGGCCAGGGCTTCATCTTCGGCCTCGGCACGGTGGTCGTCATGTGCATGTCGGCGCTGGAGGTGCAGGCCCACACCCAGACCGTGGGTGATTTCGTCTTCATCAACGCCATGCTGGTGCAGCTTTCGGTGCCGCTCAACTTCATCGGCTTCATCTACCGCGAGATTCGCCAGGGCCTTACCGATATCGAGCACATGTTCGACCTGCTCGACGTGCCGCAGGAGATTGTCGACAAGCCCGATGCCAAGCCGCTGGCCGTCGGTGCCGGCAAGGTCGAGTTCCGTGACGTGCATTTCTCCTACGATCCGAACCGCAAGATCCTGAAGGGCGTCAGCTTCGAGGTTCCGGCGGGCAAGACGGTCGCCATTGTCGGACCGTCGGGCGCCGGCAAATCGACCATCTCGCGGCTGCTGTTCCGATTCTACGACGTGCAGGGTGGCCAGGTGCTGATCGACGGCCAGGACATCCGGGATGTGACGCAGGACAGCCTGCGCGCGGTGCTCGGCATGGTGCCGCAGGACACGGTGCTGTTTAACGACACCATCGCCTACAACATCCGCTATGGCCGCGTTGGTGCAAGCGAGGAGGAAGTGCGCAAGGCCGCCGAACTCGCCCAGATCGGGCCGTTTATCGAGAAGCTGCCGGACGGCTACAAGTCGATGGTCGGCGAGCGCGGGCTAAAGCTCTCCGGTGGCGAGAAGCAGCGCGTCGCGATTGCCCGCACCATCCTGAAGGCGCCGCCGATCCTGATGCTCGACGAAGCGACCTCGGCACTTGACAGCCACACCGAGCAGGAGATCCAGGCCGCGCTCGACCTCGTCAGCAAGGGGCGCACCACCATCGTGATCGCCCACCGGCTTTCGACGGTGATTTCCGCCGACGAGATCATCGTGCTGAAGGACGGCCAGATCGCCGAGCGCGGCACCCATGTCGAATTGATGCGCAAGCACGGCCTCTACGCCTCCATGTGGGATCGCCAGCGCGAGGCAACCGAAGCCGAAGAGCGGCTGCGCCGCGCCCGCGAAGGCGACGAGTTCGGCGTCATCGTTCGCCGGCGGACATCGGAGGTAAATTGATTTTTTGCGCTTGACCTCAACTTAAGTTGAGATTGTACGCCGTTCTTGGAGCCCAAAACGACATGGTTCAAGAACGGAAGAATTGAAATGAACGACATAAATCAAAATGTAAACGGCGGCAGCGTGTTCCGAGTCGACAAGTTCGTCGTGCCGGCGCGAGCGCGCGAGGAGATACTCGTCAAGGTCAGGACAACCCACGAATTGCTGCGCCAGCAGCAGGGTTTCGTGCAGGATTTCGTGCTCGAGCAATTTTCGGGGCCGGGCGAATTCAACCTGGTGACGGTCGTCGAATGGGAAAGCCAGGCGGCCGTCGACAATGTCGTGCCGATCGTCAAGGCCGCGCATGAGCGCATCGCCTTCAATCCGCAGGAGACGATCGCCAGGCTCGGAGTGCGAGCCGACATCGCCAATTATCAGCGCGTGCCGGAGGTGTAAGGGGTTATCTTAGAGCCGCGGCGCCTGGTCGATGCGGGCGTTGCTCCTCCTATTCAATAGATCAGGCAAAGGCTTTTATCTCCGACTGCTGGTGATATTGTCCTGATAGAATAATCGCCAATTTACTTCGGAGAATTTCGATGTTTGGGTTTTTCTCGCGTAAATCCAAAGAAGCCTCCGAGAAGAAAGCGCTAGCTTCGGAAGGTAAGGGAGGTAGCCTTCTGGTGCCCCTGATCGTCGTGCCTCGTTCGAAGATCGAAAAGGCTGACGAAAAGCCTTTTCAGCTTGTCATTGCCGTCATGCAATTCGCCGTGACGATGATTTCCAAAGGGCTTTATCGGTATCCAGAGATCAACCCCAAGGCGATGCAGGTATTTCACTCTGACGAGTATTCCTCGGAGGTAAAGAACGGCGGCCACAGTCAATTCATCCATAATGCAGGCGAAGAGATCGACCCAATGATTGCCAACGCCAGAGCTGCGCTCATCGCTTGCGGTGCAAAGGGCCAGTTGGCGACTTTGGAAAAAATGTCGGCATGGGTCGCCAAACATCCCGACAAAGCGGCCGAACAAACGGGCTTCGAGGGTGGCCGCGATGATTTCCTGGATACGCTCGATGACGCATTCTACGAAGCGGACGAAGCCGTGGCGATGGAGGATTTGCTTGCGCGGTGGATCACGTCCTGGCCCGATCTGCAAATTGTCGATGATGACGATTACGACGATGCCATCGACCAACTGGTGCTGGCAAACCCCCAGCGCGAAGGCAGGCTTCTTCACGAGTCGGTTAGCAGACTGGTGCGCCAGATGTTGAGCCAGCGCGAGGTCGGCGCCGGCCTCGCCTGCGCAAAAATATCACCACCGGAGATCAAGCTGGCATTCGGGATGGCAAGAATATTGGACGTCGAAGGCGAAAAGCAGCTGGTTTTCCAGCTTCGAACCAGTTCGAAAGAGCTCCGGCTGTGCGCCGAAACAAAGGCAAGCGTTGCCGTTTACGAACATATCGCGCCCGAAGATCCACCGATCGTACGCCCGAGTGAGAACTCGTTGGGAGCGAACCCACCACGAATCGGCGTGCGGCTTGGTCATGCTGAAGGATCGGAGATCAACGCGGTTATCGAATTGGCCGAGCAATTCCATGCTCCGGTCGCAGTCGACCTTTTGTTGCGCAAAGCCGGGTTCGATCCTGTGGGTGCAGTTGTTTCAGCGAACTCGATGGTGCAAACGGCGGAAGGACCAGTCGTGAATTGGGTGGTAACGGCGTCGGACCGGGCCTTCCTTTTCTTGTCCTCGCCGAACGGCGGTCTGCTCTTGCGGGGCAAGGACGACGAAAAGCTCGCAGAGGCTACCATGTCCGAACTCGACGAGCACTTTGATCGCTCCGCTGCCGCCGGATAGGCATCTGCTCGCGTTTCGGGGGATCCGCCTCCAGTGACCCGCCATCCTCCCCCCATTGTTGCGTTGCGGGCAGGGGGGCTTTCCGCTATTGAGGCCGGACCTGAAACAGGGACAGCCCCACCCCATGAGCCTTGTCGACACGGTCAAGAACGCGTTCGTACCGATCCATCGCGAAGGCTATCCCTTCATCGCGGCCTTCGGCGCGGCGACCCTTTTCCTCGGCTATTTCTCGTCGATCCTGTTTTGGATCGGCCTGATCCTGACCGCCTGGTGTGTCTACTTCTTCCGTGATCCCGAGCGCGTCACACCGGTTGACGATCGCCTGGTGGTGAGCCCCGCCGATGGCATCGTCTCGGCGGTTGGCCCGGCCGTGCCGCCGCGCGAACTTGGCCTCGGCAATGTCGAGATGACCCGCATCTCGGTTTTCATGAACGTCTTTTCCTGTCATGTGAACCGTGCCCCCGTGCGCGGCCGCATTGCCAAGATCGAACATCGGCCCGGAAAATTCCTAAACGCCGAACTGGATAAGGCCAGCACCGAGAACGAGCGCAACGGTCTCGTCATCGAGAGCCCCAACGGCACGGTGGCCGCTGTCCAGATCGCGGGCCTTGTGGCGCGGCGCATCATCTGCTGGGTCGAGGCCGGTGGCTCGATCGCCATCGGCGAGCGTTTCGGCCTGATCCGCTTCGGCTCGCGCGTCGATGTGTTCCTGCCCTTGACCGCCACGCCGCGCGTTGCCGTTGGCCAGACGGCGGTCGGCGGCGAAACCGTGCTGGCCGAATTCGGCGGTGCCACCGGCACGCCTTTGGTCAGGATTTCGTAAGCGGTGGGCGCGCCGTTCAAGAAATTCGAGGCCCATGCCAGCGGCGGTCCGCGCATCCGCGAGATCCCGATGCGCATGGTGCTGCCCAATCTGGTCACCGTGCTTGCTATCTGCGCGGGCTTGTCCGGCATCCGTTTCGCCTTCGAAGACCGCTTTGAAACCGCGGTGGTCATGGTGCTGCTGGCCGCCTTCCTCGACGGCATCGACGGGCGCCTGGCGCGCATGCTGAAGGCGACGTCCAAGTTCGGCGCGCAGATGGATTCGCTGGCCGACATCGTCAATTTCGGTGTTGCGCCGGCCCTGGTGCTTTATGCCTTCCTGCTCGACCGCGCCGGCTCGCCGGGCTGGATCGCGGCGCTTCTGTTCGCCATCGCCTGCGGGCTCAGGCTTGCTCGCTTCAATGTGCTCGACGACGAGAAGGCCGAGCGTCCCCTATGGCAGTCTGAGTATTTCGTCGGCGTGCCGGCGCCGGCGGGCGCCGTGTTGGTGATGCTGCCGCTCTATCTCTATTTCCTGCGGCTCGGGCTGGAGCCCAGCCGCCCGGCCGCCTTCACCGCCACAGCGTTCACCGTTCTGGTCGCCTTTCTTCTGGTCAGCCGTTTGCCCGTCTATTCCGGTAAAAGCGTCAAGATTCCCGGTGACCGCGTGCTGCCGGTGATCCTGGCCGTCGTGCTCTATATTCTCTTGCTGATGACCTATCCCTGGTACACGCTGACAGCCTCGGTGGCCGGCTATCTGATCTTCCTGCCGTTTTCCGTGCGCGCCTATTCCAAGCGCGCCAAGCTGGAGGGTGAGAAGGTGCCGCCTTCGGATATTGGCTAAGGGCTAAAGCGCGTCGCGCCGAAACGGAGTCACGCGACGCGCTTTAGGTCTCTGTTTTCACGCATGTCGTTCTCCCAAGACCGAGGTCACTTTGGGCGACATGCGTTAAGCCGCGATGCCGAGCCCCAGCCTGTCGATCGCCAGCTTCCTGGTCGAGACATAGTCGGTCTTGCCGGAACCGAGCACCGGGATTTCTCCCACCTTGATGATGTCGTTCGGCACCATCAATTCGGCTGCCCCGGCCTTCTTGCCGAACTGCCGCAGCTCTTCCGGATTGGCATCGTCGGCGGTGGTGACCAGCACGATGCGCTCGCCGCGCCTCTTGTCCGGCACCGCCACCGCCGCATGGCGCTCTTCCGGCCACAGCGATTGCACCAGCATCTCGACAGCGCCCAGCGACACCATCTCTCCGGCGATCTTGGCGAAGCGCTTGGCACGGCCTCGAATGGTGATGAACCCTTCACGGTCGACGGCGACGATGTCGCCAGTGTCGTGCCAGCCAGTCAGCTGCTGCAACTCGCCGGGGCGGTCCGCGGTCATGTAGCCCATCATCAGATTGGGTCCGTCGAGCCACAACTGGCCGGCGTCCGAGATGCCCTCGACCGGCTCCAGCTTCATGCGCATGGCCGGCAAGAGCCTCCCGACGGTGCCATCCCGGCCATGGATCGCGGTGTTGACGGCAACCACCGGTGCGGCTTCGGTCAGCCCGAAGCCCTCGATGATCTCGGCCTGGAACCGCTCGCGATAGACACGGCGGGTTTCCGGCTTGACCGCCTCGGCGCCGGCGACGACGAAGCGCAGGCTGGAGAAATCACCGTCCTTGGCCGTGCGCGCATAGTTGGCCAGGAACGTGTCGGTGCCGAACATGATCGTCGGCTTCACCTTGCGCGCGATCTCGGGGATGATCTTGTAGTGCAGAGGCGAGGGGTAGAGGAACAGCTTTACGCCGGTGACCACCGGCAGGATGGTGCCGCCCGTCAGGCCGAAGGAATGGAACACCGGCAGCACGTTGAGCAGGATGTCCGCCGGCGAGATGGTGACGCGCGCCTCGGCCTGCATGGCATTGGCGAGCAGGTTCTTTTGCGACAGAACAACCGCTTTTGGCGTTCCTTCCGAACCCGAGGTGAACAGGATCACCCCTGGCTTGGCCGCATCCTGCCGCTGCAGCGGTAAGCGCCACAACAAGGCAGCGGCAAGCTTGTCCAGAGTGGTAACGCTTTCGCGCAGATCTTCCAGCCACAGCAGCCTGGCGCCGCCCTTTTCGACCGCAGCGACAATATCGGCAAGATCCGCCTTCTCGACGAAGGCGCGTGAAGAGACAACGGTACGGATGACGGCTGTGCGCACGGCAGCCGTGACGCTCGCCGGCCCGGCGGTGTAGTTGATCATTGCCGCCACCCTGCCGGCCGAGAGAACACCGACCAACGACAGCACGACGCCATTGGCGTTGGGCAGCATCAGCCCGACCGCTTCGCTTGGCGCCGTCACCGCCTCGAAGCGCCTGCCCAGCACGCGTGCGCCCATGAACATCTTGCGGTAGCTCAGTGCGCCGGAGATGACGTCCTCGATGATCGGATGCGAGGCGCCGACGCGGGTCGCGGCATCGCGCATGGCCAGGAACAGGCCACGATCGAGATCCGTGCCGAAAAGCCGCGCCTCGGCGACGCGGTCGAACAGCGCATTGGTGTTCGAAGCCTGGTCCGGGTTGCGCGCCACCAGCTCGGCGATAGTCATCGGCTCCAGCGCGCTGATCGACAATTGTGGAAACCAATGCCGTGGCGCCTTGTCGGCCGGTGTCAGCGAAACAGGCAGGCTGCGCATGCCGGAGACAAAGATTGGCACGATGCGCGCGTCGGCCTGCATAGCGATACGGGTGACGGCACGAAAAAGCCGAAACGTCTTGACGTCAGGCTCGACCGCATCCGGCAGGTAGACGGCGAGGCGCCCCTTACCCTTCAGTACGCGCACCAGGCGGCGACTGACGAAGACATGCTCGGCATTGAAGGCGATGGTGCGGCCAAGTTCGCGCCAAGGCTCAAGCCAGGGCGAGCGCGCCGAGACCTCGTCGAGTATGTGCAGCGTGTCATCGGGCAACAGCGACAGCATCAGCGCGGGCTCGAAGCGCGATTGGTGCGAGATCACATAGATGACCGGAACCTGCGCCTTGCGGGCGATCCTGATGCGGTTGTCGGCGATCCGGTAGGCGAGCTTGAACGGGACATAAAGCAGCGCCTGGCTGAAGCGCAGGCCGAGGCGGAATTTCTCTACCACGCCGATCAGCAACCAGGCCAGAACAAGGCCGGCAAACAGCGCCAGTGTCAGGATCATAGAGCTTCTCTCCCAACGATCTTTATTATAGCGGCTCTTTTGCGGCTGCGTCGAGGCAGAACCTAGACGATGTGGGAGGAAGGTCAATGCGGGAAGAAGAAGCTATGCTGCCTTCAAGCGCCCGCTGTCCGGGCTCCGTGCCGACCAGGCTTGAATCTCTTCGCCACCTCTTTGCAAAGAAAAGCCGACCTTGCGGTCGGCTTGGGAGTAGGACGGGTCGAGGGGTTTGGGGGGACTTGGGGGGGTGACCCGTCGCACCATTAATGTCCGAGTCCGGTAATGGTTCCGTGACCGTGTCACTTTTTTAAGAAACATTTGACGCGACCTGCTGGGAGCGGGCCGCCAGCCAGTCGCGGCCAGCATGGGCGAACACCGCGCAGAGCACGATGGCGCCGCCGATCATGCTGGCCATCGGTGGGATCTCGGCCAGGAACAGGAAGGCAAACAGGATCGCGAACGGCACTTCCGCCGAGCCGAGCAGGCCGGATTCAGGCGCTGGGATAAGCCGCGCGCCCTCCGTCCACAGGATGGAAGCCAATGCGAAGGAAGCACCGAACGTGACAAGCAGAACGGCGTCCCTTGCAGATACGGCCAGGGGATCGCTGACAAACCAGCCGAGTATGAACAACAGGAAGGCCGAAACCGCCCCGGCCCACACCACGGGCGTGTCGCGGAAGGCGCGCACCATGATCATGTAGAGCGCGCTGCCAATCGTCATCAGCAGCGCCAACCCGTCGCCGAACAGCTTTCCAGTGCCGAACCCCGACCAGACCATCATAGCCACGCCGCATAACGAGACGGCGGCCGCGACCATCGTCTGCAGGCGGAAAGGTTCGCGCATCAGCACCCAGGCCAGCACGGCGGCAATGAAAGGCGACGTCGCATAGATGACCGCGACATTGGCGACGAAAGTGAACTTGAAGGCGGAAATGAAGGCAATGCTGGCCAGCGCGCCTTCCACCGCCAGCAGCCAGCCGCGCCAGCCAAGCCGCAGTGTTTCACGGGTGCCCGAGCGGTGACGGCGCCACAGCACATAGAGGCTGATCAGGATCGAGCCGACAAAGCCGCGCCAGCAGGTGATCGTCAGCGGATCGGCATGGATCGACTTGGTCAGCACACCGGTCAGGCCGAACACGGCAGCCGATGACGACACCAATATGATGCCAAGCGTGCGCTCGGTGGTCTCGGTCGTAGCCGCCATGTCAGTCATGCCGCCAGCCTATCCCGTCATGTCCTGCCATCATCATGTCAGCAGTGGAGGCCATCCACATCACAACCGCTTGCGGAAATGCTCGCCGCCCACGATCAGCAGGCCGGCGGCGACGATAAGGGCGGCGCCCAGGAAAACCTCGCGGCGCGGCACGTCGCCCCAGATCGCGAAGCCGAGCGCGAACGCCCACAACAGCGAGCTGTATTCGAGTGGGGCGAGGATCGATGCCGGCGTACGTTTCATGCCTTCGAAGAGAAGATATTGCGCCAGGCCGCCGAGCGCGCCGACGCTGGCGAGAAGCAGCATCTGGGGCAGGTCCGGCGCATGCCACCACAACAGCGCCGGCGCCGCCGAAAACACCAGGAAATAGAAATTGTTGAGAAGGAGCTGGACCATCGAGCGCTCGGCAAGCGCGGTCTTGCGCAGGAGTACGATGGCGATGGCCCATAGGAGAGCCGCCGCCAGCACCAGCAGCACCGGAACGGACAGACCGAGATGGGTGGGGTCGCAAGCGACGAAGACGCCGGCAAAGCCGATCAATACCGCCAGCCAGCGCAGCAACGGCACCGTTTCGCCGAGCAAGAACACCGAAAGCACGGTGACGATGATCGGGGCCGCGTAATAGACGGTGGTCAGTTCGGCGAGCTGCAGGCTGCGCGCGGCATTATAATAACAGAGCCAGGCGGCGAGCGTGAAGGCACTGCGCACCAGCATCGGCCGTACGATCGGCGAGCGCACCGTGTCGGCAAACAGCGCCCGCCCGCCGATCACCGCGCAGGCGCTGAGAACGGTGATGCTGCGGAAGAACATGATCTGCCAGACCGTCAGGCCGGTAACCAACAGCTTGATCGAGGCGTCCTGCGTCGAAAACAGCAAGTAGGCGGCGCCGGTCAAAAGGATTCCGGCGAGAACCCTTTCGCGTGTTTCGAGAATAGCGATATCGGCCATGCGGCGTCGGACTGCTTGCGTGAGGCGGTTCCTGCCCCTGTCGGCTCCGCTGTCATCAGCTATACGGGGGAAAGCCTGCGCGGCGCTATTCCAGCGCCAGGCTTGCGTTGGGGCAGGGCCAACGCGCTCACTGCGTGGCTTGATAGAGTTCCGAGGCCGCATCCTTCAGCGCCCTCCGGCCGTCCGGGCGCAAGTACATCATGTGCCCACCTTCCACAACATCGAGGCGAATGGGCTTGCTGTCGGCAAGTGAGGGCAGCTGGCTTACCAGATAGCGTGAGGCCAGATAGGGTGTGACCAGGTCGGTATAGCCGTTGACGATCACGACGCCCAGCGATGGGTTGAGCGCCCGCGCCCGCTGCAGATCGTTCATCACACCGGCATAGCCCTGCCGCGAGGTGCCGTAATCCCAATTGCGGGTGATCTCCCCGTTGAGCAGCCGATAGCTGACATCGGTGTGGAAATTCAGCTCGTCGCGGACATAGCCGACGAAAGCCGAGGTCAGCGCCGGCACGCTGCGGTCGAGCACCGGATCTGGGCCTGCAATGCGAGCACTCTCCGGCGCGATATCGGCCGTGCCGATCATGGCGTCATAGGGACTGAGCACTTTACCTCTGGCGCGGGCAAACTCCCTTGCGAACAGCTCGGTCGGGATGCGCGCAAAATTCCGCTGCACGAGATCGAGCGGCAGCCCGGTCATTTCCGCCACACGCTCGCTCGCAACTCGCCCGCCTTCCTCCAGTCCGCTTGCAATCGCGGTGAGATAGTCGCCCAATGCATATCGCTCGACCTCGGCGAGCTTGGCCCGCAGCGCCTCGCCCGTAACGCCGTCGGCATTCAGCCGTGCCGCCGCCAGCGAAGGCAGTTCGAGCGCCCAGTGCAGCGGCTCGAACTGGTCGGGCAGCACCAGCATGAATTCCAGCGCCGGCGAGATCAGCACGACGCCGCTCGGGCCGACACCGATGTCTTCCTGCAGGGTCCGTGCCATCAGCGCCGCCCGGAACCCGCCATAACTTTCCCCGGCAAGGAAGAGCGGCGATCCCGTGCGGCCGTTCTGCGCGAGATACAGCCGGATGAAAGCGCCCATCGAACTGGCATCTTGATTGACACCCCAGAAATCATGCGTGTCCTGGCCCGGTGCCTCACGGCTGTAGCCGGTTCCGACCGGATCGACGAAGACGAGGTCGGTCATGTCGAGCCAACTGTCCGGATTGTCGATCAGCTTTTGCGGCGGGGGCAGGAATTCGCCATCGGCGCCGGTTGCGATTACGCGCGGGCCGAGCGCGCCGATATGCAGATAAGCGGAAGCTGCTCCCGGGCCGCCATTGAACACGAAGGTGATGGGGCGTCTTGGCTCCTTCACCGGGCTCGCCGGCGGCTGCAGCACATAGGCGACATAGAACATCTCCGCCGTGACGTCGCCCTTGCCGGAAAGCAGCGACAGCGTGCCGGCCTTTGCCTGATAGTCGAGCTTGCGTCCGGCCAGCGTGATCGAATGATTGGTAATCTGCGGCGACGGCAGCAGCGACAGCACTCCGCCTGTTGGCACCGGCCGCTCCGCTGTTTCGGCAAGCACAGGCTGCGCAATCGCGGCAACCATCAAAGCGATGAGGGGGATCAGTTTCAGCTTGAGCGGCATGGTGCCTCCGCGAGAACGACTGCCGCATAGGTATGGCTGGGGTGGTCGAAGTCAAAGGAAACGTCGAACGCAGTGGTTCGGCATAACTACCGCCGCGTTCCTTCGCTAGGATGTCTCAGGATTTTGCGCATGCCTCGCAAGACAATGCTATCAAGGCGAAAAGACCGTCGAAAGGAATGGAAAATGGACGCCACCGCGCTCAAGGCCATGCAGGCACCGCTCAAGGAGGTCTACCGCGACGATGCTTCGCGTGCGCTGATCACGCTGAAGGCCCGGGGCAGCCTCGACGACCAGTCGATTGCTTGCAAGGTGGAAACGGGCAGGGCGCTGGCGATCGCCGGCCTGCATCCGGCAACGGGCGGCTCAGGGCTTGAGCTGTGCTCCGGCGACATGCTGCTCGAAGCCCTGGTGGCCTGCGCCGGGGTAACGCTGAAGGCGGTGGCGACGGCGCTCGAGTTCAAGCTCGGCACCGCCTGGGTGGAAGCCGAAGGCGATCTTGATTTTCGCGGCACGCTCGGTGTCGCCAAGGACGCACCGGTCGGTTTTCGTGCCATCCGGCTCAATTTCAATCTCGACACGGATGAAACGCAGGAGCGTATTGACTCACTGCTGAAACTGACCGAGCGCTATTGCGTGGTATTCCAGACCATCAATCAGAAGCCGGAACTGACGGTGACGGCCCGGCGCTGATGATCTCCCCATCGAGGAGGGAGACATCGCCAAGGGCGACAGAGGAGGCCGGTACGTCCTGACGCGACTTCCTCCTGAACAAAGGAGGCCGGCGCTTCGTGCGCGGCGAGCCTCCTCTGCCTGCCGGCCGTCTCCACCTCAAGGCGGAGATTAAGCCTTACTGGGCTGACGGCTGTTCGGCATCGCCCTCGTCGGTGAAGGGCGAGGCGCTCGGCACGCATTGAATGGACCAGCCGGTCGGTGTCGGCTGCTTCTGATACTCGGTGATGGCGGCGGTGCACTGTTCACGCTTGTCGAAGGTGCTGGGCAGCACGACCATGCCACCCTGCGGGCCGGCGATTACCAGATACCAGACCAACGCTGCGGTCGAAGCCATGGGAATTTCCTTGTTCTGCCCAGCTCGGGCGCTTGTGGTGGGAGTCGCTACGATCCTACCAACTCCGCGGAAATGACGAAAGCATGACCGCGGCGCGGCCTTTCCACCTTAAATCACAGCCGCGTGATGATCTGGCGGATTTCCGAACCGGCGTCTTGCGGCCCTAGCTTATTCCGGTTGCTTGTAAGCGACGAAGCGGTTGTGCTTGGCTTGGAAGATCAGTCCGGTCTCCTTCAACTCGGGGCTGGCCAGCGGTACGATGCGCTTGGCGATCTCTGAAGGGTGCGGCAGCGTCTCGGGATCCTCGCCGGGGACGGCCTGGGCCCGCATCGCGGTGCGGGTGGCGCCTGGATCGGCGGCGTTGACGCGCAGCGGCAGGCTTTGCGTCTCATGGGCCCAGGAGCGCATCATGGTTTCGACCGCGGCCTTGGACGCCGCGTAGGGCGCCCAGAAGGCGCGCGCCGAATGCGCGGCATTGGAAGACAGAATGATGGCCCTGCCGGCATCCGAGAGCCGCAGCAGAGGGTCGACCGAGCGGATCAGCCGCCAGGTCGAGGTCACGTTGATGGTCATCACCTTTTCGAAGGTCTTGGCCTCGACATGGCCGATCGGCGAGATAACGCCGAGCACGCCGGCATTGGCGACGAGGATGTCGAGCTTGCCCCAGCGCTCGTGGATGGCGCCGCCCAGTCGGTCGATGCCGGCCATGTCGGCGAGGTCGAGCGGCACCAGCGTTGCCTGGCCACCGCCTGCCTTGATCTGATCGTCGAGCTCTTCCAGTCCGCCAACGGTGCGCGCAACCGCAATCACGTGGGCACCGGCGGCCGCCAGTTCCCTGGCGATGAAATAGCCTATGCCGCGCGAGGCGCCGGTGACGACCGCGACGCGGCCGGTAAGGTCGAGGGTCATGCGATGGATTCCGGAAGTCTGGCTGGGCTGATGATGGTCCGGCAATCCTACCCGCTCGTCGCCAGCAGCGACAGGGTGCGCACATTGTCGTGGCCTTCGAAGTCGAGCAGGCGGGTCGGATACTGGCCGGTGAAGCAGGCGTCGCAGAATTGCGGCTGCTCATTGTCGCGGCCGGCCTCGCCGACGGCGCGGTAGAGGCCGTCGATCGACAGGAAGCCGAGCGAATCGACGCGGATGAATTCAGCCATTTCCTGCACGGACATGCGCGAAGCCAGAAGCTTCGACTTCTCCGGCGTGTCGACGCCGTAGAAGCAGGAGGCGCTGGTCGGCGGCGAGGCGATGCGCATATGCACCTCCTTGGCGCCGGCGTCACGAACCATCTGCACGATCTTTTGGCTGGTGGTGCCGCGCACGATCGAATCGTCGACCAGAACCACGCGCTTGCCCTCGATCATGCGGCGGTTGGCATTATGCTTCAGCTTGACGCCCATGTGGCGGATCGAATCGCCGGGCTGGATGAAGGTGCGGCCGACATAATGGTTGCGGATGATGCCGAGTTCGAAGGGTATGCCCGCCGCCTGGCTGAAGCCGATTGCCGCCGGTGTGCCGGAATCCGGCACCGGCACGACAATGTCGGCCTCGACAGGGTTTTCCTGCGCCAGTTCGGCGCCGATGCGCTTGCGCACCTCGTAAACGTTGCGGCCTTCGACCGAAGAGTCCGGCCGGGCGAAATAGACATATTCGAAGATGCAGAAGCGGGTCTTCTGCGGCTCGAACGGAAACAGGCTTTCAATGCCCTTGGAGGTGATGACGACCATCTCGCCGGGTTTCAGGTCGCGCACGAAGCGCGCGCCGATAATGTCGAGAGCGCAGGTTTCGGAGGCAAGAATCCAGGCGCCGTCGAGATCGCCCAGCACCAACGGGCGGATACCGAGTGGATCGCGGCAGCCGATCATCTTCTTGGCTGTCATCGCCACCAGCGAAAAAGCGCCCTCGACCTGCCGTACCGCATCGATGAAGCGCGAGTTGAGATCCCGTTCCTTGCTGGTCGCCACCAGATGCAGGAGCGTCTCGGTGTCGGAAGTGGAAGAGAAGATCGCGCCTTGCTTCTGCAGCGCGCGCTGCACCGTCATGGCATTGGTCAAATTGCCGTTATGGGCAACGGCAAAGCCGCCATCGGCGAGTTCGGCGAAGAAGGGCTGGATGTTGCGCATGCCGGCGCCGCCGGTCGTGGCGTAGCGTGTATGGCCAATGGCCCGGTTGCCTTGCAGGCTGTCGATAACGCGTTGCTTGGTGAATGTGTCGCCGATCAGGCCGACATGGCGTTCGACATGGAACTGTGTGCCGTCATAGGAAACGATACCGGCCGCCTCCTGGCCGCGATGCTGCAGCGCATGCAGGCCTAGCGTGACGATGGCCGCCGCGTCTTGCCGGCCGAAAATGCCGAACACGCCGCATTCGTCATGGAAATGGTCGTCGGCCTCGGCGGAAAGCACGTCGTCTGCGTCTGCCATCTTAAGCTCCGCTAAAATCGCCATATAAGGCGCTCGCGCGTCGAAAGCAACGCACTGCCTGCAGTCCTTCACATGGTCGCGCGTTCTGGCGCCCCGTCCGGGGTGTCAGTTCGCCGGCGCTGCCGGCGCCGGCTTGGCCGTGTTGTCCGCCGGGCCGGCGTCACTGTCGTCAGGAGCCGGCGCATTGGCGTCGTCACCTGTTGTCGGCGCATCCGCCGCTGGCGCATCCGCCGCCGGTGCATCGGGGGCAGCCGGGGTCTCGGCGCCTGTTTTCGGGCTGAACTTCTTGAGGATTGCGTTTTCGGTGTCGGCTGGCAGCAGGTTCTCGATCTTGGCGCCTATCGATTCCAGCAAGGGCCGCGATTTGGCATCCGTGACCCAGGCTGGAGCCTTGGCGCCGGCCAGCCAGTTGAAGAACAAAAGTGCCACCGCCACCACCAGGATGCCGCGCGCGGCGCCATAGAGGAAGCCAAGCGTCCGGTCGAGCGCGCCGATCCGGGAATCGATGATCCAGTCGGCGAGCTTCATGGTGATGACCGAGACGACGATCAGCGCGATGATGAAGACGACGCCGGCGGAGGCCGCCATGGCGATCTTCTCGTTTTCGATGTAGGGCTTCAGGTAGGGCAGAACCGGTTTGTAGAAGAAGAAAGCCGCCGCCGCTGCCGCCGCCCACGAGACGACCGAAAGGACCTCGCGCGAGAAGCCGCGAACCATGGCGAGCATCGCCGAGACCAGGGTGAAGCCGACGAGAATTCCGTCAAGCAGCGTAATCGGCATGTCTTTCGCCCCACTCCGATCTCTTTTTCACGGCTCCACGAGCCGTGTCACTCTTCATCGTCGGCGCGGCCGCGCCGTGAGCCGGCTATGCGCGCCACGAGGTCGGCAAGCTCGGTAGGCTGGAAAGCGCCGGCCCCGATTCCCCCAGCAAGTTCCTCGCTGCCCAAGGGCAGAACCGCGCTACCAAAACCCAGCTTTTCGGCTTCCTTGAGGCGCTGCTGCGCATGCGCAACCGGCCTCACTGCGCCCGAAAGGCTGATTTCGCCGAAATAGACGCAATCGGCGGGAAGGGCAAGACCGGTGAGCGAGGAAACCAGTGCGGCGGCGACCGCGAGATCGGCCGCCGGCTCGCTGATGCGGTAGCCGCCGGCGACATTGAGATAGACGTCGTGCTGGCCGAAGCGAACGCCGCAATGCGCCTCCAGCACCGCCAGCACCATCGACAGCCGCGCCCCGTCCCAGCCGACGACCGCCCGGCGCGGCGTGCCGAGCGAGGACGGCGCGACTAGCGCCTGGATCTCGACGAGAACGGGCCTTGTACCCTCCATGCCGGCGAAAACGGCCGCACCGGGCGATTTCGCATGCCGCTCGCCCAGGAACAGCTCCGAAGGGTTGGAGACTTCGCGCAAGCCCTTGTCCGACATTTCGAAGACGCCGATCTCGTCGGTCGGCCCGAAGCGGTTCTTCACCGTGCGCAGGATGCGGTAGTGGTGGCCGCCTTCGCCCTCGAAATAGAGCACGCCGTCGACCATGTGCTCGACCACGCGCGGGCCCGCGATCTGGCCTTCCTTGGTGACATGGCCGACGAGCACGATCGCCGCACCTGTGGATTTGGCGTAACGGATCATCGCCTGGGCGGCGGCGCGCACCTGGGTAACGGTGCCTGGCGCCGAATCGGCAAGATCGGTCCAAAGCGTCTGGATCGAATCGAGAATGACTAGGTCCGGGCGCTTGCCGTCGGCGATGGTGGCTAGGATATCCTCGACATTGGTTTCGGCCGCCAGCTCGACCGGGGTGGACGCGACGCCGAGGCGCTGCGCGCGTAGCCTGATCTGCGCGACGGCTTCTTCGCCCGAGACATAGACGATGCGGTGGCCTCTCGAGGCAAGAGCGGCGGCGGCCTGGGTGAGCAGCGTCGACTTGCCGATGCCGGGATCACCGCCGACCAGCAGCGCCGAGCCGCGCACGAAACCGCCGCCGGTGGCGCGGTCGAGTTCGCCGATGCCCGAGACGATGCGCGGCGCATCCTCGATATCGCCGGAAAGCGTCGTCAGCACCACCGCGCGGCCCTTGCGGGCATTGCGTGTGTTGGCCGGCCCCGAGCCGATACCGCCGGACGTGCCTTCCTCGACCAGCGTGTTCCACTCGCCGCAGGCATCGCATTTGCCGGCCCAGCGCTGATGCACCGATCCGCAATTCTGGCAGATGAACTGGACGCGGGATTTGGCCATCAGCGTTGCGCCACGGGCCAATCGCCGGCTGACGGCGTTCCTGCGCACCCCCCTTGCGGGGGAGATGTCCGGCAGGACAGAGGGGGGTGTGACGGAGCGCGGACGTAAGCCAAGAAGCTACTCGAACCTCTCCGCAATATGATGCTCCTCGGCGAGGTCCGAGAAGCGGGTGAATTCACCGTGGAAGGCCAGCGTGACCGTGCCCGTCGGTCCGTGACGCTGCTTGGCGACGATGACCTCGGCCTTGCCGCGCATCTCGTTCATCTCGTTTTCCCACTTGACGTATTCCTCGGTGCCAAGCTTCGGCTCGCGGTTCTTGAGATAGTATTCTTCGCGGTACACGAAGATCACGACGTCGGCGTCCTGCTCGATCGAACCGGATTCGCGCAAGTCCGAGAGCTGCGGGCGCTTGTCGTCGCGGCTTTCGACCTGACGCGACAGCTGTGAGAGCGCGATGATCGGCACGGTCAGCTCTTTTGCCAACGCCTTCAGGCCCGTGGTGATCTCGGTGATTTCCTGGACGCGGTTCTGCGATGCCTTGGCGCTGGATCCTTGCATCAGCTGGATGTAGTCGATGACGATGAGGTCGAGGCCGCGCTGGCGCTTCAGGCGGCGCGCGCGGGCAGACAATTGCGCGATCGAGATGCCGCCGGTCTGGTCGATGAAAAGGGGAATCTTCTGCATGGTCTGCGAACAGGCGACCAGCTTTTCGAAGTCCATTTCGCTGATTTCGCCGCGGCGGATCTTCGAGGAAGAGATTTCCGTCTGCTCGGAAATGATACGGGTTGCGAGCTGTTCGGACGACATTTCGAGCGAGAAGAACCCGACGACGCCGCCATTGGCCGCCTTGAAGGAGCCGTCGGCCTGTTGTGCAGGCACATAGGCCTCGGCGACGTTGAAGGCGATGTTGGTTGCGAGCGATGTCTTGCCCATGCCCGGACGGCCGGCAAGGACGATCAGGTCGGACGGTTGCAGGCCGCCCATGCGGCGGTCGAGATCGCGCATGCCGGTGGCGAGGCCCGACAGACCCCCGTCGCGCATATAGGCGGCGTTCGCCATATCGACGGCGGTCTTGACCGCGTCGGTGAAACTCTCGAAGCCGCCATCATAGCGTCCGGTTTCGGCCAGTTCGAACAGCCGGCGTTCGGCGTCCTCGATCTGCTCGGAAGGCGACATGTCGACCGGCGCGTCATAAGCGATGTTGACCATGTCCTCGCCGACGGTGATCAACGCGCGGCGCGTCGCCAGATCATAGATGGCGCGGCCATAGTCGGTGGCGTTGACGACGGTGACGGCTTCCACCGCCAGCCGCACGACATATTGCGCCACCGTCATGTCGCCGACCTTCTCGTCGGCCGGCAGAAAGGTCTTCAAGGTAATCGGCGTCGCCACCTTGCCCATGCGGATGAGCTCGGCCGCGATCTCGAAGATCCTGCGATGCAGGGGCTCGTAGAAGTGGCCTGGTTTCAGGAAGTCGGAGACACGGTAGAAGGCATCGTTGTTGACAAGAATCGCGCCAAGCAGCGCCTGCTCGGCCTCGATGTTGTTCGGCGCCTCGCGATAAAGCGGTTGCTCCGCCACACCGAATTTTCGCGCTGCCTCTGCCATGATGCCCCCGATTTCGATCCCGGCCTTTCGATATCAGAACGAGGCGAAACCGTGCTGACCTTTCTGCATCACCGCACGACCAAACAGCTTTGATGCCCGTTGTTCACAGAGACGGCAAACCGTCCACAGGACAGTGTTCCTGTGTCCCGATTCTGGTTGACTCGGCAAGCCGCGATTCTTATGCAGAACCATGGAACAAAGCAAGAACAATCAGCCGCTTATCTGCTGCCGCGTTCGAGTGCGTCGCCCCAGTCCAGTCGCCTGGCCAGCCTGAACTCTTCACCATCGCGTTTGGTGAAGAGTTTCTCACATGCGCTTCCGTCCGGTTCGCAAAGTTTCAACGACACCTTGCCGGAGCCGGATTTCGGCGGCGCGATGACCCGCGCGGCGTGCGTGGCGGCCGCCTGGCGCGAGGCGGCGACAAAGATGAACTTCTCGTCTTCCCACGGCACCTCGGCGTCCTTGGCCAGCCGGTGCAGGCGCGAGCGGGCGACGCGGCGGGAAAAGTGGCACCAGTCGGGCGGGCTGAGCGGGCAGGGTGCCTGGTGCGGACAAGGCGCCAGCAGATGTGCGCCGGCCGCGATCAATTGCGTGCGCACCTTCAGAATCCGCTGCCAGCCCGCCGGCGTGCCCGGTTCGACGATCAGCAATGTGTCTTTCGTGAGCTGCCATAGCCGGTCGACCATTTTGGGCAGGGATGCCGGCACGATCTCGTCCAGAACATAGGCGCATGTGACGAGGTCTGCCGACTCAACGTCTGCAAGGTCGATCGTGACGTCACCGGCCTGCCAGACGGTTCGGGCGGCAATCGCATCGGCGGCGAGCATCTCGCCGGCCTTGCGCACCGCGGCACTTGCTTCCAGCAGCACGGCTTGTTCGAGATCAGGCCAGAGTTCGTTTGTGGCCCAAAGCACCGTACCAGGGCCAGCGCCAACATCGAGCAAGGTTTTCGGCATGAAATCCGGCCGGGCCTCATTCAAAGCGTCAAGACTGGCGCGAACCGCGGCGTAGGTCGCCGGAAGCCGCGTCGCCAGATAGGCGTTGACCGCCATAACTTGCGCCACGTGCAGACGGCCATCGCGCAGTTCGGCCCTGTAGCGGTCCGACAGCGTTTTCGCCGCCTGCTTCAATTCCGGCAGCGGAACCCTTTCCAGGATACGATCGACACCTTGTCGAAGAGCAACTGGCAGTTCCATCCTATGCCTCTCGCGGTGCGAGCAGGATGATGGAAGCGCCGGCGATGCAGAGCGCGGCACCGGCAAAATCCCAGCGGTCGGGCCGTACGTCTTCCACCAGCCATAGCCAGGCCAACGAGGCAACGATGTAGATCCCGCCATAAGCGGCATAGGCGCGGCCCGCGGCATTGGTGTCGACCATCGCCAGAAGCCAGGCGAACAGAAGCAGCGACACGAAGCCTGGCGCCAGCCACAGCGGCGACCGTTCCAGCCGCCACCAGGCCCATACCGAAAAGCAGCCGGCGATCTCGGCCAGTGCTGCGGCGGCATAGATGAGATAGGTCATGAAAAAGGCCTCGCGACGATTCACGAGGCCTTTTTCAGGGCAGGGGCCGGGAATGGCAAGCGCCGATAGCGAACGGCGTGCCGATGGTGTGTCTACTCCGCCACCTTGCGGCGGCGGGCTGGCTTGGCGGGCTTCTCGACGGGAGCCGCTTCGCGGTGGCCCATGTCGCGCATTTCCAGCGCCTTTTCGCATTTGGCCATGTAGTCACGGGTCATCGGCAGCGTGTCGTTCTTCTTGGCGATCTGGAACTGGAATATAACCAGGTCTTGCCAGCGGAACGCGGCTTCCGAAGCGGCGAGATAAAATTCCCACATACGGCAGAAGCGTTCGTCATAGATCGCCCTGGCCTTGTCGCGGTTGGCGGCGAAGCGCTGGCCCCAGTGCTTCAGCGTATCGGCATAGTGGAGCCGCAGGATCTCGACGTCCGTGACCACGAGGCCGGACTTCTCGATCGCTGGGAGCACTTCCGACATTGCCGGTATGTAGCCGCCCGGGAAAATATACTTGCGGATGAAGGCGCTGGTCGCCCACGGCACGCCGGAGCGGCCGATCGTGTGCAGAAGCATCACGCCGTCGGGCTTCAGCAACGTTGCCGCCTTGTCGAAAAATGTCCGGAAGTGGTTGACGCCGACATGCTCGAACATGCCGACCGAAACGATGCGGTCGAAGCGTTCATTGATCTCGCGGTAGTCCTTCAGCTCGAAATGGACGTGGTTCTCCAGCCCTTGCGCGTGCGCCCGGTCGGTGGCGACGCCGTGCTGCTCGGTCGACAGCGTCACGCCCTGCACGTCGACGTCGAATGCCTTGGCGAGATAGAGGCCGAGCCCGCCCCAGCCGGAGCCGATGTCGAGCACGGTCTGGCCGGCCTTCAGCCTGAGTTTGGCGGCGATATGCCGTTTCTTGGCCGCCTGGGCCTCGTCCAGCGTCATGTCCGGCTGCTCGAAATAGGCGCAGGAATACTGCATGTCCTCGTCAAGGAAGAGCCGGTAGAGCTCGCCCGAAAGATCGTAGTGGCGCTGCACGTTGCGGCGCGAGCGCGAGGTGGTGTTGATTTGCTGCAGCCGGCGGAAGGCGTGGCGCAGGCCCTCGATGGCCTTCGACCAGGTCGCGTCGATGCCGCCGCTGCCCATGTTCTGGAAGGCAATGCGCATCAATCCAAGTACACCGCCCTCTAGAATGTCGAGCTCGCCGTCCATGTAGGATTCAGGCACCGCCAGCATCGGATCGAAAGTGATGGCGCGTTCGGCGTGCCTGGTCTTGATGTGCATGTGCACCGGCTCGCCGCTGCCGTCGCCGAAGATCACCGTCGAGCCTTTGGGCCCGGTTACCTTGAGATTGCCCGAGCGCACCAGGCGGTCGAGAATGCGCTTCAACAGAATATTCATGATCCGATGTCCCCTCACGGTCAGACAGGCTGTCCTATTCTGCATCAATATGTAGGGTTTCGAAAAGTTCCTTTTGGCACAAAAATGCCCGGGCGAGAGGCCCGGGCATTAGTCCAGAATTGACTGGAAAGCGTCAGGGTGGTCTGAGCGCCGGTCCGGCGCCCAGACTGTCCGTCAAGCGTTGTCTTCGCCGCCGTCGAACTCGGCGTTCGGATCGAAGAAGTTTTCCGGCCGCGCATTGTCGTTGATGTCGTCGCCATAGATGGCTTCGGCGGTGGTCAGCGTCTCGCCCTTGGCCTGGCGCTCGGCCTCGTCGGCCGTGCGGGCGATGTTGAGCGTGATCGTGACTTCGACTTCCGGATGCAGCGCGATCGCCACATTGGTGAGACCGATTGTCTTGATCGGCTGGTTGAGCTGGATCTGGTTGCGGTTGACCGTGAAGCCCTCCGCCGTCAGCAGATCGGCGATGTCGCGCGTCGACACCGAACCGTAGAGCTGACCGGTCTCGCCAGCCGAACGGACCGCGATGAAGCTCTTGCCGTCGAGCTTTTCAGCAACCTGGCTGGCCTCCGACTTGCGCTCGAGATTGCGGGCTTCGAGCTGGGCGCGCTGGCCTTCGAACTTCTTCTTGTTGGCTTCGTTGGCGCGCAGCGCCTTGCCCTGCGGCAACAGGAAATTACGGGCAAAACCGTCCTTGACCTTGACGGTATCGCCCATCTGGCCGAGGCGGGAAACGCGTTCGAGAAGAATGACTTCCATGGTTTTGTTCCTTTGGTTGGACGCCAATCGCCGGGATCGACGCCGAATGTCTGTGGAACAGGTCAGGAAGCTCTGGGCACGACATGGCGCCGGTGTCGCTGTCCTGCCTGTTCAGGCAGTTAGGATCTCTTTCGAAATCCAACTCGGGATTTTTGGTTCGGAACCGGTCGCGCCCGTCGCGATCGGCAGGAAAAGCGGGCGGTAAAACCGCCCGCCTGGGTAGTGGTTAACGGACCACGTAGGGCAGCAGGCCGAGGAAGCGGGCGCGCTTGATCGCCTTGGCGAGCTCACGCTGCTTCTTCTGGCTGACGGCGGTGATGCGCGACGGCACGATCTTGCCGCGCTCGGAAATGTAGCGCTGCAGGAGACGCACGTCCTTGTAGTCGATCTTGGGCGCGTTGGCGCCGGAGAACGGGCAGGTCTTGCGGCGACGATGGAACGGGCGCCGGGTCGGGATCTGGTTGATGTCGACCATTATTCTGCACCCCCTTCAAAGCCTTCGCGCGGACGGCGCGGACCACGATCGCCACCGCCATCGCGGTCACCACCGAAGCTGCGCGGCGGACGATCGCCACGATCGCGGTCGCCGAAGGAACGTGGGCCACGATCGCCACGGTCGCGGTCGCCGAAGCTGCCGCGCTCGGAGCGCTCTTCGCGCTTCTGCATCATGGCCGAAGGACCTTCCTCATGCGCCTCGACCTTGATGGTCAGGAAACGCAGGACGTCCTCGGACAGACCCATCTGGCGCTCCATCTCGTTGAGCGCGGCCGGCGGGCAGTTCAGATCCATGAGCGTGTAGTATGCCTTCCGGTTCTTGTTGACCCGGTAGGTGAGGGACTTCAGTCCCCAGTTCTCGACCCGGCCGACGGACCCGCCATTCGCTGCGATGACGCCCTTGTACTGTTCGACAAGCGCATCGACCTGCTGCTGCGAGAGGTCTTGCCGGGCAAGAAACACATGTTCGTAAAGAGCCATTATGTTTTCGTGCCTTTCTTCGTTTCTCTCCCGGTTCCCGGCGGCAAAAGCCTCTGCAACTTCTCTGACCCGTGAACCCAAGAAGGAACGGGGAAGAAAGGAGCATGACGAGACGGTCGAGAGCGGAGACACGGGAGGCGGAAGCGCTTCTGGCTTCACACGAAGGCTTTTTAAACCTCCGGCCCTCCGTTCAGCCCCCAGCTGGGACCGGCAGATTGGCGGCGTCTATACAGCAATCCCGCGATAAGGCAAGGGCAAGCGGCGTCGCCGATGTCGCAGGGTACAGGAAAATCAAGCGGCGGCGCCGGTACGGCTTGGCGATTTTTACGACAACCAGCTCTTAACCACAATGTCAGGTTGTGCGGAGTTGAGTCTCGCCATCAACGGTGGGTTCATCATGGGAGGCGCAAGAAGCCCGAACAACCCGCGCATAACAAGCGGCAAGCATTTCCGGGGGTAAGGATGCTTCTCAACAGATTCTGGCGCTCGAGGAGCGGCAATTTCACGCTATTGCTCGGGCTGGGCCTGCCGGCCATCTTGTCAGCCGTGGCCTTCGCGGTCGACGTGTCCACCATCATGCGTGCAAAAAGCAACCTGCAGAATGCGCTCGACGCGGCAAATCTTGCCTCCTCGCATCTGGGCGATCTGGACCTTACCCGCACCGACGCCTTCGACCGTTATTTCCAGGCCAACATTGCCGGACATGGCGAACTCACCAACGCGCAGGCGACGCTGACCGTCGACAGGGGCGTCAATTTCATCAAGACAAAGGCTGTCGCCTCGGCGGACGTCAATCTGAACTTCGCCTTCCTGTTTGGCCGGAACAAGCACATCGTGGTCGAAGCATCGGCCGTCGAATCGAACAACCAGCTCGAGGTCGTTCTGGTGCTGGACAATACCGGCTCGATGGCCGGCGCCAAAATTGCTGCCCTGAAGACAGCGACGGACAATCTGCTCAGATATCTGGAAACGGCACAATCGCCGACGCGCAAGGTCCGCGCGGCGCTGGTTCCGTTCGTCACGGCCGTCAATGTCAATGGCGATGGCTTCGACCCGTCCTGGATCGACATGGACGGCAAGTCATCCACCAATGGGATCAATTTTCCCGTCATCAATGGCAAGCGTCCCAATCATATGGCGCTGTTCAGACAGCTGCTGAAGGATCCGGCCTCGGCCGCCAGGTTGACAGGATGGAAGGACGACAAAGGAATCGACACGGGTTGGAAAGGCTGCGTCGAGGCGCGGCCCGGCCCCCTTAACATCTCCGATACGTCGCCCGACCCGTCTTACGCCGACACTCTGTTCGTGCCGTACTTCGCGCCGGACAGTCCAGGGAACGGCACAAAGCCTTCCGGCAGCTATTCAAACGACGCCAATTACTACAACAACTCTTTTGTCGACGACGTCCCCGACCAGACCAAGCTTGCTCAGAATGGGGGATTGAACATTCTTGGAATAGATCTGAGCGGCTTGCTTGGAAGCGACGTCAGCCCTTCGAAGAAGGATCTCGAAACAATCGCCAAGTATGTCGCACCGCAGAACATTGCCATCGCCACCGCTGGCACAAACGATCCGAATGCCCTGCAATTGACGGTGGGGCCAAACCGGTCCTGTCCCTCGCCGATCGTTCCGTTGACGGAAGATTTTACGAAGCTCCGCAAGGAGCCCGCCAAAATGCTTGCCTGGGCCGGGTCGGGCACCAATGTTGCCGAGGGCCTCGCTTGGGGCCAGCGGGTGTTGTCGCCGTCGGCCCCATACACTGAGGGAACGCCGTGGAAGACGCCTGGGGTAAGCAAAATCGTGATGCTGCTCACCGACGGTGAGAACGTGGTCTATGGCGCCAGCAAAGAGATGACCAAGTCTGACTATACCTCCTATGGTTATCTCGCGGGTTCAGGCTATGGCGCTGCCGGTCGGCTTGGATCGGACAATCAGACGACCGCCGCGCGCAATGTGGACGGATGGACCAGGAGCGTCTGCACGCAGTTGAAAAATCAGGGCGCTGAGATCTACACCATGGTGCTGCAGTCCGACACCGCGGCCAACCGCACGCTTTACAGCGCCTGCGCCTCGGATCCTAGCGACTACTACGCAGTCAACGATCCGAACAAACTGCCAAACGTATTCGAGCAGATCGCTAACAAGTTTTCGAAGCTGCAACTGACCAATTGAACGCTCGGTCCAACTGCTGAACGGATGGCGCCGGCTCAACTCGTATGGGCGACAACCTTATCGACCGTCTCGGGGAAGAAGTCCGGCGCCGCATGGCGCTTGCCGAACATCATATCATACTGGATCAGCTGGAAATCGCGGATCGCGGGGTCGATCTCCTTCTGACGCGACCAATCGGGCGTGGCTTGGCCGGCCGGTGTCAGCAGCAGGTTGCGGTCGACGACGCGGTAGCGCTCCCGCATCTCGCCCAGGAAGCCGGTGTAGTAGGGATGGGTGACGCCCGCTGCCGTCAGGATATGATAGGGCAGGAATGCCGGGCTCACCGTGCCGAGGTCCTTGATTGGACCGGAGCGGTTCGACCAGACGACCAGCGGTGTCTCGTGATGTTCAAGGGCTGCTTCCGGCGTCGGCTCCTTGCGTGGCGCGACGTTGTCCTTGAGGAACCCGGTCTCGACATAGACCAGCCCCAACGGCGGCAGATGGTCGCCGAAAAAGGCCAGGATCGTTGGCCGCTCGCGCTTCTTGGCCCATTCGATCAGCCGGTCAAGGCCGCGGTCAGCATCGGCCGAACCCTCCGCATAGCTCAGCAGCGAATCGCGCGCCCACTGGCTGATCGGGGCCTGTACCGAGTGAGTCGGGTTATTATAGCGGTTCGGCTCATAGGGGCCGTGGTTCTGCAGGCTGACGGCGAAGAAGAACACCGGATCGTCGCTGGCGTCGGCTTCGCGGATGATCTCGTCCGTCATTGCCGCATCCGATGCCAGCGGTCCGCGCTTTTCCATGGGCGGCAGCGTCTCTTCCGACTTGAAATCGTTGAAACCGAAATCGGCATACACCGCGCCACGGTTCCAGAACCAGTTGGTGCCTGGATGGATGGCACGCGCCCTGTAGCCTTCACTCTTCAGGAAGGTCGCCATCGAAGGCGTCGGCGTGCGCACATATTGCTGGTAGGGGATGCTGCCGGCCGGCAGGAAAGCGTTGGAAAAGCCGGTCAGTGCCTCGAATTCGATGTTGGCGGTCATGCCGCCGAATTCAGGTGAGAACATGGAGCCCGAACGCAATGCCCGCACTGTGGGGATCGGATCCGGCGTGATAGCGACGCCAGGCAGCTTGGTTGGATCCCAGAAGGATTCGCTCATGACGACGATGATGTCGGGCTTGTCGTCGGGCACCGATGCTGTCGTCCGCGGCCGATCGATCGCCGCAATCGCCTTGTCGGAATAGCCGGAGGGTGCCGAGACATGGGCCATCGGCACGTTGAGCGCGAAGGCGAGCGCAAAGCCGTTGGAGGCGTAGTTTTCCTTTTGGTCCCACATGATCGGGATGATCTGCAGCCGATCCCGGGTCCACGAGAAGGTGGCGTAATCCATGATCGAGACGAAGAAGGCGAGCAGAGGCACCGCCAGCGTCAGCCGGGCAAGGCGGCCTTTGCGGCTGAGGGCCGGAACCTTACGGTGCCACAGCCGCCAGCCGTGGACGAGCAGCGACAGCCCGACGACGATGCCCACGACCATGGCCAGCGCGGTCATCGGCCGTTCGCGCACCAGGAGCGGCAGCAGGGCGAAAATCTGGCGAGCGTAGAGGAAATCCGTCGGATAAAGCGGATCGCCAAGATAGTGCGATTTCTGATGGCCGACAAAGGCCAGCCCCAGGGTCAACGGCGCGACAATCATCAGGCTCTGGTGACTGCGGCCGAGCAAGGCGTCGAGACCGATCAGGATCAGGGCGAACACGACGATGGTCGTCCAGCCCGGCTTGAGTGGCTGAAGAAAGAAGGAAACAGTGCCGGCAACATCGCCACGCACGATCAGCTCGATGGCGAACACGAGGACGGCGGAGATCAGCACGCTGACCAATCCGTAACGGACGACCGGCCATCTCCGGCCCGGCAAATAACCAGTGGACGGATCGTCTTCCAGGAACTGCGGCGCGGCCTCGCCGGCGCGTTTCGATTTCTTGGCCACCTTAACTTCCCCACCCAGCGACAAACGCGTCACTCGATTGTCATAAAACTGTCACGCCAAGCTAGCGCCTGTATCGGAAATAAGAAGAGCCAGCAAACGAATCGTGAGCAGTTTTCATCAGGAGTGATCGCCAAAAGCCCTTTTAGAACAGGCACTCGGCAGAAGGTTCTGATCTGAGGCCTGTTTGAAGCGGGCTTGACTTGACCGGCCGCCTTGCGCCACAGGCAAGGAAAATTCGTGTTATCAGTCAAGCAGAACAAGTCTTCGGGAGCCCTCGCATGGCCGTTGCATTCACCTTTCCGGGACAAGGCAGCCAGGCTGTCGGCATGGGCAAGGATATCGCTGATGCCTTTCCCGAGGCGCGCAGGACCTTCCAGGAGGTCGATGACGCGCTTGGCGAAAACCTGTCGAAGCTGATCTGGGAAGGTCCGGAAGAGACCTTGACGCTGACCGCCAACGCGCAGCCGGCTTTGATGGCGGTATCGCTGGCTGCGATCAGGGCGCTGGAATCACGCGGTTTCTCGTTGAAGGACAAGGTCGCCAATGTCGCCGGCCATTCGCTGGGCGAATATTCGGCGCTTGCCGCCGCCGGCTTCGTTTCCGTCGCCGATGCCGCCCGGCTGCTGCGTATCCGCGGCAATGCCATGCAGGCGGCAGTGCCAGCCGGCGAGGGCGCCATGGCGGCGATCATTGGGCTGGAGCAGGCCGATGTCGAAGCCGCCTGCACCGAGGCCGCGCAAGGGTCCGGCAAGGTTTGCCAGATCGCCAATGACAATGGCGGTGGCCAGTTGGTGATTTCCGGTGCCAAGGCGGCGGTCGAACTGGCGGCGAAACTTTGCACCGAAAAGGGCGCCAAGCGGGCGCTGATGCTGCAGGTCTCGGCTCCCTTCCATTCGGCGCTGATGGCGCCGGCGGCAGAGATCATGCGAGAAGCGCTGGCCGGCGTGACGAAGAATGCACCTTTGGTTCCTGTCGTTTCCAATGTGTCGGTGACACCGTCGAGCGATCCGGACGAGATCGCGCGGCGCCTCGTCGAGCAGGTGACCGGGCGCGTTCGCTGGCGTGAGACGGTGGAGTGGTTTGGCGCCAACGGCGTCGCCACGCTCTACGAGATTGGTGCCGGCAGGGTGCTTTCGGGCCTGGCGCGGCGTATCAACCGCGACATCGCCACCGCATCGGTCGGTTCCGCGGCTGAAGTCGAGGCAGCATTGGCCGCGCTTGCATAAAGCGCCATTTGATCCCATCCCTATAGGGGCTGTGCTCTTCTCAACCTGGAGACAAAAATGTTCGAATTGACTGGCCGCAAGGCGCTCGTCACCGGTGCTTCGGGGGGGATCGGCGAGGCGATCGCCAGGGTGCTTCACGCACAAGGCGCCATCGTCGGCCTGCATGGCACGCGCGTCGAGAAGCTGGAGGCGTTGGCCGCCGAACTCGGTGACCGGGTCAAGCTGTTTCCGGCCAACCTGTCGAACCGCGACGAGGTCAAGGCGCTTGGCCAGAAAGCGGAAGCCGACCTCGAAGGCGTCGATATCCTGGTCAACAATGCCGGCATCACCAAGGATGGGCTGTTCGTGCGCATGTCGGACGCCGACTGGGACACGGTGCTCGAAGTCAACCTGACGGCCGTGTTCAGGCTTACCCGCGAACTCACCCACCCGATGATGCGTCGCCGCCACGGCCGCATCATCAACATCACTTCTGTCGTCGGCGTCACCGGCAATCCCGGTCAGACCAATTACTGTGCCTCCAAGGCCGGCATGATCGGCTTTTCCAAATCACTGGCGCAGGAGATCGCCACCCGCAACATCACCGTCAACTGCGTCGCTCCGGGCTTCATCGAATCAGCGATGACCGACAAGCTCAACGACAAGCAGAAGGAAGCGATCATGGCGGCGATCCCGACCCGCCGTATGGGCACCAGCGCCGAAGTGGCCTCCGCTGTCGCCTATCTCGCTTCCAATGAAGCCGCTTACGTCACCGGCCAGACCATTCACGTGAATGGCGGCATGGCGATGATCTGACGAATGCGCCCAGAATCGCGCAGCGGTTTTGGGCAATGACATCCCAGGCCAGCACGCTGTGAAAACAGACCATTTCGGCTTGGACCTTGGCCATTTTTCGTGTAATGCGGCCCGCAACCCGGCGGTTCGGGCAAAAACCGGTCCGTAGCCGTTGCGTTTCCGGCAGGACCATCTTTCAACTTGATTAGCGGCATTCTGCCCGCTAACGAAGACAGACAAACAAAAGACGAGGATGCCCAAATGAGTGACACCGCAGAGCGCGTCAAGAAGATCGTCATCGAGCACCTTGGCGTCGATGCCGACAAAGTGACGGAGCAGGCGAGCTTCATCGATGATCTGGGCGCGGACAGCCTCGACACGGTTGAACTCGTCATGGCGTTCGAAGAAGAATTCGGCGTCGAGATTCCCGACGACGCGGCCGAGACCATTCTGACCGTTGGCGACGCGGTCAAGTATATCGACAAGGCTTCGGCCTGACGCATTCCGCAGTCATCACCGGGGAGGACCTGCGATGAGGCGTGTCGTCGTCACGGGCCTTGGATTGTTGTCGCCTTTCGGCATGGGCTTCGAGCACAGCTGGAAGGAACTTCTGACCGGCCGCAGCGCCGCCAGGCGCATTACCGAGTTCGAGGTGGAAGATCTTGCCTGCAAGATCGCTCACGTCATTCCGCGTGGTGACGGCAGCAATGCCACGTTCAATCCCGAGGCCGTGCTCGAGCCGAAGGAACTGCGCAAGATCGGCGACTTCATCCTGTACGGGATTGCCGCCGCCGACGAGGCGCTGAAGGATTCCGGCTGGCAACCGAAAACCCATGCCGAACAGTGTGCCACCGGCGTCCTGATCGGCTCGGGCATCGGCGGCATCGAGGGTATCGCCGAGAATGCGATAATCCTCAAGGAGCGCGGTCCGCGCCGCATCAGCCCGTTCTTCATCCCGGGTCAGATCATCAATCTCGTCTCCGGCCAGGTTTCGATCCGGCACGGGCTGAAAGGCCCGAACCATTCCGTCGTCACGGCCTGTTCGACCGGCGCGCACGCCATTGGCGATGCGGCTCGGCTGATCATGTGGGGCGATGCCGACATCATGGTCGCGGGCGGCGCCGAAGCGCCGGTGACGCGGCTGTCGATCGCCGGCTTCGCCGCGTGCCGGGCACTGTCGACCGAGCGCAATGATGCCCCGCAGACGGCGTCGCGCCCGTACGACCGCGACCGAGACGGCTTCGTCATGGGCGAGGGCGCCGGTGTTGTCGTGCTGGAAGAGCTCGAGCACGCCAAGGCCCGCGGCGCCAAGATCTACGCTGAGGTGACCGGCTACGGTCTCACCGGCGATGCCTATCATATCACCGCGCCGGCCGAGGACGGCGATGGCGCTTTCCGGTGCATGACCGCGGCGTTGAACAGGGCCAAGCTTACGCCCGCCGATGTCGATTACATCAACGCCCATGGCACTTCGACCATGGCCGATACGATCGAACTCGGCGCTGTCGAGCGGCTGGCCGGCAATGCCGCCTCAAAGATTTCGATGTCGTCGACCAAGTCCTCGATCGGCCATCTCCTGGGGGCGGCGGGTGCCGCTGAAGCGATCTTTTCGATCCTCGCCATCAGGGACAATATCGCGCCGCCGACCATCAACCTCGACAACCCCGAGCGCGAAACGGCGATCGACCTGGTGCCCAACAAGCCTCGCTCCCGCCAGATCGACGTAGCACTGTCCAACTCCTTCGGCTTCGGCGGCACCAACGCTTCGCTTGTGTTCCAGCGCTACAATGGCTGACCGTCCGGCTGCCGGACGCCGCCTTGGCGTGCCGTCAATTTTGCCATATTCGCCTCTACTCTGCCGCAGGGGATTCGTTGAGAGATCAAACGGTAGGGCGAAATGAACACAAATCCGGCGGGCAACGGGGAATTGGGGCAGCGGCCCGCTAACACCGGGCCGATCGTACCGAAGACGGCCAGCGAGGCCTTGCGGCCGGAAGCTGGAACGCCGCCGCCGAGGCGCTCGCGCGCTTCGCGCAGCCAGGTCGTCGTGTTCATGAACTTCGTCATCTCTTTGGTGATGTTGATAGTTCTGGCGGCAGGCGCGGCGCTCTACTTCGGCAAGCAGGAATTCACCGAACCCGGCCCCTCGGCCAATGGCGACACCTTCCTCGTCAAGCCGAACACTGGCGTCCAGGACATCGCCGACCAGCTTGAGCGCCGCGGCCTGATCACTGACGCCCGCGTATTCCGTCTTGGGGTGCGCGCCTTTGGCAATGATTCCGCACTCAAGGCCGGCGAATATGCGATTAAGCCCCGGGCATCGATGCGCGACATCATGGAACTGCTGAAGAGCGGCAAG
The DNA here is from genome assembly GCF_006442395.1 of Mesorhizobium sp. B2-3-5. Taxonomy (NCBI): domain Bacteria; kingdom Pseudomonadati; phylum Pseudomonadota; class Alphaproteobacteria; order Hyphomicrobiales; family Phyllobacteriaceae; genus Mesorhizobium; species Mesorhizobium sp. B2-3-5. The sequence goes on from NZ_VFVX01000001.1 coordinate 83,636, forward strand.
TCGGTGATGTATTCGCTGACCATTCCGGAGGGGCTGACGGTCGAGCAGGCACTGGAGCGCATCGCCGACGAACCCGCCTTGAGCGGCGTCATGCCCGCGGCCATGCCGCCGGAGGGCAGCCTTGCCACCGACACGCTGCGCTTCACGCGTGGCGCGACGCGCCAGCAGATGATCGACAAGCTGCTGGCCGATCAGAAGAAACTGGTCGATGAGGTATGGCAGCGGCGTGCGCCGGACCTGCCGCTGGCCAATGTCCAGGAATTCGTCACGCTGGCTTCGATCGTGGAGAAGGAAACCGGCAGGGGTGACGAGCGTTCGCGCGTTGCCGCCGTCTTCCTGAACCGGCTGGCCAAGGGCATGCGCCTGCAATCCGATCCGACCATCATCTATGGCCTGTTTGGCGGCAAGGGAAAGCCCGCCGACCGCCCGATCTATCAGTCCGACATCCAGAAGCTGACGCCCTACAACACTTATGCGATCAGCGGCCTGCCGCCGACACCGATCGCCAATCCGGGCCGTGCGGCACTTGAGGCTGTGGCCAATCCATCGAAGACCGACGATCTCTATTTCGTCGCCGACGGCACAGGCGGTCACGTTTTTGCCGCGACGCTTGATGAGCACAATGAGAACGTTGCCCGCTATCGCGCGTTGCAGAAGAAGCAGGCCGATGAGGCGGCCAAGGCCGCCTCGGCCGCTGGTACCAGCGGCAACAACGCGGACAAGCCTGCTGGCAGCAGCGGCAAGCCTGCCGACGGCAACGGAAGCGACACCAGCGGTGGCGACAATGGCGATGCCGGCGGCGATGCGGGCGCTGCCCAGTAAGAGTAAGAAAGGCGTTGCCCCCAAGGCGACGGCCTGACATTTGAAGGAACGCCAAGCGTCCGATTTCAAGGCACCCGGGGCGTGATCGTTTTTACGCAGCACTTGCCCTTGTCCGGAAAACCGGTTTCGGGGTGATGCGCCAAGGATATGCAGGCGACATGAATTTGCAGAGCATGACCGGATTTGCCCGCGCCGTCGCCGAGCATGACGGCACCTCCATCGCCTGGGAGGTCAAGTCCGTCAACGGCAAGAGCGTCGAGGTGCGGCTGCGACTGCCGCAAGGTTTCGAACGGCTGGAGCCGGCGGTCAGGCAAACGCTGCAGAAGCGTTTCGCCCGCGGCAATTTCCAGGCGACGCTGACCATCGGCCGTGCTGCCGGCGCGCAGGCACAACCCGTCGTCAACGAAGCGTTTCTGAAAGACCTTGCCGGTCTTGCCAAGCGACTGCAGGAGCAGTTCGGTGTTGCCCCCGCGACCGCTGACGGGTTGCTGTCGCTCCGTGGCGTGCTCGACATTCCCGAAACCGTCGAGACTGAAGAGGCGCGCACCGCCCTTGACACCGTCATCATGGCTGCGCTCGACGTGGCGCTGAAGGGCCTGGAACAGGCACGGCACGGTGAGGGCGCTGCACTGGCTCTGTTGCTGTCCGGCCATATCGACCTCATCGAGGTATTGACGCTGCGCGCGGAAGCGGACCCGTCGCGCGATCCGGCGGCGATCCGCGAACGCATCGGCGAACAGGTGAGGCTGTTGATGGACGCATCCGCCAATCTGGACGCCAGCCGGCTGCACATGGAGGCGGCGTTCCTCGCCACCAAGGCCGATATTCGCGAGGAGATCGACCGGTTGAAAACGCATGTCGCGTCTGGCCGGGCGCTGCTCAAGGGAGGCGGCGCGGTCGGTCGCAAGCTCGATTTTCTGGCACAGGAATTTAACCGCGAATCGAATACGCTGTGCTCGAAGTCGAACGCCGCCGCCGTCACCGCGATCGGGCTGGAACTGAAGGCCGTGGTCGACCAGTTTCGTGAACAGGTCCAGAATCTGGAGTAGCCGATGGTTGCCAAGGAACCGATGGTTCCCAGGGATTTGGGGTCCCGCATTCGCCGCCGGGGGCTGATGCTCGTCTTGTCGTCGCCGTCAGGTGCCGGCAAGTCGACAATCGCGCGCAATCTTCTGGAAAGCGATTCCAGCCTCGAACTGTCCGTCTCGGTCACCACCAGGCCGCGCCGCGGCAGCGAGATCGAGGGCGTTCATTACCATTTCCGGACGATGCGCGAGTTCGAGCGGCTGCGCGATTCCGACGCGCTGCTCGAATGGGCCGAAGTGCACGGCAATTGCTATGCGACGCCGCGCGAGCCGGCCGAACTGGCGCTGGCGCAGGGACGTGACATGCTGTTCGACATCGACTGGCAAGGCGCCCAGCAACTCAAGGAAAAGATGCGCGCCGATATCGTCTCGATCTTCATCCTGCCGCCATCGATGAAGGAGTTGAAGTCGCGGCTGAAACGCCGCGCCGAAGACCAGGAAGCAGTGATCGAGACACGTCTGAAGAACGCTCGTACCGAGATCGAGCACTGGAAGGAATACGATTTCGTAATCGTCAATGACGATCTCGACCGCGCCTTCGCCGAAGTGCGCGGTATCGTTGTCGCCGAGCGGCTGCGGCGGGACCGCCGGCCCGGTCTGTTCGATTTCGTCTCCGGCCTGCTGGACGAGAAGACGGCGTGAACGCCTCTTCCTTCTCCCCGTAAGCGGGCAGAAGCAAGCTACGCAGCATTGGTCAGGCGCACGAATTCCTCCACACTGAGTGTTTCGGCGCGTCGGGTCGGATCGATGCTGGCGCGTTCCAGCAAGGCCTCGCCGCCGAGGCTTTTCACGCTCTGCCGCAGCATCTTGCGGCGTTGGCCGAAGGCGGCTTCGGTGACGCGGCCGAGTTTTTTCACATCGGCGGGCAGCGGTGTCGCGCGTGGCTCCAGATGCACCACCGAAGAGGTGACCTTGGGCGGCGGCGTGAATGCCTGGGGCGGCACATCGAAAGCGATCCTGGCCTGCGTGCGCCAGCCCGCCAGCACGCCAAGCCTGCCATAGGCATCGCTGCCAGGCGCGGCGACGATGCGCTGGGCCACCTCGCGCTGGAACATCAGCGTCATCGAGGCGTAGAAGGGCGGCCAGTCCGGGACCGTCAACCATCGGATCAGCAGTTCCGTGCCAATATTATAAGGAAGGTTGGCCACGATCCGCACCGGGCCGCCGTTCCCGGCAGCCGCGGAAGCCAGCGCGGCGAAGTCAGTCTTCAAAGCGTCGCCGGAGATCACCTCCAGCCGGCCGGGATAATGCGCGGAGACTTCCGCAAGGGCGGCCAGGCAGCGTTCGTCGCGCTCGATGGCGACGACCCGGTGGGCGCCGTTGGAAAGCAGCGCTCTTGTCAGTCCTCCAGGTCCCGGGCCAACCTCGATCACCGTGGCATTTGTCAGATCGCCGGCGCTGCGCGCGATCTTGCCGGTCAAGTTGAGGTCGAGCAGGAAGTTCTGGCCGAGCGCCTTTTTCGCCTGCAGCCCGTGGCGCTCGATGACGTCGCGCAGCGGCGGCAGCCCGTCGATGCTCATGCCCGAAGATCCGAAGCTGGAGCGCTCATGCGGCCGCAGCCTCTTTGTCGGTGTCGGCGAGCCTTCTGGCAAGCTTCAGCGCCGCAATCAGGCTGTCGGGCCGTGCAATGCCCTTGCCGGCGATGTCGAAGGCGGTGCCGTGGTCGGGCGATGTGCGGATGAAGGGCAGGCCGAGCGTCACGTTGACCGCTTCGTCGAAGGCCAGTGCCTTGGCAGGGATCAATGCCTGGTCGTGATACATGCACAGCGCCGCGTCGTAGCCTGCTCGTGCCCGGATATGGAACAGCGTGTCCGCCGGCAGGGGGCCGAAAGCATCGATGCCTTCGGCGCGTAGGATATCGACCGCCGGGCGCACTATACGCTCATCCTCCAGGCCCATCGAGCCGCCTTCGCCGGCATGCGGGTTGAGGCCGGCAATGGCGAGCCTCGGCCTGGCGATGCCGAAGCGGCTGGCGAGGTCAGCGGCGGTGATGCGCGCGGTCGCGACGATCAACTCGCTGGTCAAAGCTTTCGGTACCTCGGCCAGAGCGATGTGTATGGTGACAGGAACCGTGCGCAGATCGGGGCCGGCCAGCATCATCACTGGCATCACCTCGACGCCGCTATGCCGGGCCGCCAGATAGGCCAGATATTCGGTGTGGCCGGGGAAGCGGAACCCGGCATCGTAGAGCGGCTTCTTGGCGATGGGGCAGGTGACCACAGCCGCGGCCTCGCCGCCAAGGCAGGCAGCGACAGCGCGGTCGATGGCCTCGATGGTGCCGGCTGCGTTGGCCGGATCCGGCAGGCCGGGGGTGTCGATAAAGTGGGCCGCCAGTGGAACGATCGGCAAACCATGGGCGAAGACCTGCGCCGCTTGCGCGGGAGTTGTCTCGACGATCGGCACCGACACGCCGAGATGACTTGCGCGCGAGGCGATCAGCGCCGGATCGGCCAGCAGATAAAAGGCCGGCAAGGCAACAGCCTCGCGCGCCAGGAAGGCCGCGACGGCGATTTCAGGGCCGATGCCGGATGGATCACCGACGCTCAACGCCAGCGCGGTCATCGCGCTGCTCACGTCAGCGCTTGACGATGCGGGCTTTCGCCTTCAGCTCGTCAACATACTTCTTGCTGAGATCCTCGGCGGCCTTGTCGTTGGAGCCTTCGCTCTGGAACACCATCTGGGCAGCCTTGTCGTCGGACACTTCGCGCGAGGAGCAAATGCCAATGAACTCGACGCCGCGTTCGGTCTCTCGCGTGACGGTGGCGCCGCCGACCTTCGTCGCCTTGATCTGCTCGGCCCAGTCGGCCGGCAGCTGCGGTGCCAGTACCCGGCCCAGGTCGCGAACGGTGACGTCGATCAGGCCCTTGGCAAACTCGCGCGTCGTGTTGCAGCCATTGAAACGGGCACGCATGGCGTCGGCCTCGCGCTTGCGCTTGGCCAGCGTTGCGCTGCGTTCGGCGGCCGGCACGACGAAGATGACCTGCTGCAGCATGTACTCGGTGGCGCTTGGCTTGGCCCCACCCTTGTCGAGCATGCGCCTGACGGCATCTTGCTCGGTCACGCTGCCGCCTTCGCCGGAACGGTAACGCGCGCTCAAGGCCTGGCTCCAGGCCATCTGGGCGCGGATGAATTCCTTGAAATGGTCCTTGCCGACGCCGGACTTTTCCATGACGCCGTCAAGCTGGCTGATCTGCATCTTGTTGCTGGCGGCGAAGCGCTGATAGGCAGCCTGCACCTGGGCGTCGCCGATGCGGATACCAAGCCGCCTGGCCTCGGCCAAGCGCAGCGTCTGGTCGATCATTTCCTGGGCGGCGTCGCCCTTCTTGTGCTGCAGCTTCAGGAAGGCGGCACGATGCGCGATATCGCCGCTGGTGACGGGTATGTCGTTGACGACGTATTTGATCTCGCTGGCGAAAGCCGGCGGCGTCATGATGGTCATTGACACGGATGTCGCCGCCACAAGCAGCGCGAACCCTGCTGAAAAGAGGTATTTCCTCATCCTTGGCATCCCAATTCTATTCCGGTTCCGCCCAATTTCGTCCTCTTCCGGGTGCGCGAATCCGTGCCAGCCCTATGCGGCGAAACGATGTCGCCGACTACTGGATGGCGTCGACTGCGTTGGTCGACGAGCCGAAGTCGCCGAGGGTGCGGAACGACAGGTTGAAGCCGATGCTCTGCGTCACCTCTCTGGTGTGAAGGTCGCGCGACTGCGCGTACGTCATCAGGTAGGTGAAGCAGGAATCGTTGTAGGCGAAGCCGACCCCGTCCTTGACCAGCAGGCCTTCCTGCAGGTCGTAGGTTCCTGTCCCGAACACGCGCCAGCTCTGTGCAAGATGCGTGGACGCACCGAGCGTGACCTCGTGACGGTCGGTCGTGAAACCATAGAGCGGCTGAGCCTGGATGAACGCATATTTGGCGCTCAATGACACCGGCAGGCCCGAATAGGCAGCCTTGACCTCGGCGCGGCGAATTTCGAAGGACTGTTCGTCGAAGCGGCCGCTGACCGAGGCCGCGAACCCGTTCGGGCTGTTGATGCCAAAGAGGCCGACATAGTCGGACTTGGTATTCTGAAGGCCCGAATAGGCGCCGACATTGACCAGATCGGGAGCGGCGAAGGAGTTCTCGCCGCCAAGCTGATAGGATTGGCCGAAAATGGCGTTGGTGCCCCAGCCATTGATATAGGAGCCGGAATAGCGCACGCCGACATTGGCGCGCGAACCGCCTTCCACACGGTCGTAACCAGAGAACTTGTCGCGTTCGAACAAGGTGCTCGCATCGAACACCATGCTCTGGGCGTCTTCGTTCGGGACGGAGAGGCCGCCGACATATTGTTCGTTCGGCCGCATGAACACCTGCGCCATCGGCTCGAAGACATGGCTGGATCCGCTGGCCATTGAAAACAGCACCGGCCAACGCATCTCGAGGCCGGCGGTCGCCATGTAGCGGGCAAAGGACGAGCGCATGTCATCCTGCTCGCCCAGATTCGTCGCCATCTGGTTGACCGCGGTGAGCGAGGCCGATGACGCCCTGACATAGTCGACGTCGCCTTGCAGCGCCAGCAACGGCGTCAGCACCAGCCCATCATCGGTGACAAAGGTCCTTTTCCACTCGGTCGCGGCGGTAAGACGGCTGGACTCGCCCTCGATGCCGCGCACATTCTCGATGGAAAGCGGATTTGCCGCGTCTGCTAGACCCGTTTCTATCCTATTACGCCGCAGGACCCGCGCATTCACGTTAAGCGACAGTTGACCGCCGGCCACAGATACGTCGGGAATGTATGCATAATCGAGCGAAGGAAATACCCAAGGCTGTTCGCCCGCTCGCGCTGTCGGATCGCTGCTAAGCGTTTTTTCCTGGACCTCGAAATGCATGGCGCGCACGTCGAAATAGTTGCGGCCGTTGAGACCGGTCAGGTAGACTGACGACTGGTGGACATATGCGTTGTACTTGTCGATGTTGTAGGTGTTCGAGAAGTTCTTGTCGGTCTGCAACAGCACGTCCCAGCCGAAATTCCAGCGTTCGTTGATCGCGAACTGCCCCTGCGTGCCCATCATGCCGCGGAACTTGTTCGGATCGCCCGCCGCGCCCGAATCGACGTTGCGGCCGGCGCGGTCGATGAAGGCGTCCGGATTCTGCTGCTGGATGCCGGCCATCTTCAAGGTGTATTGGCCGTTGTTGAAGCGCTGGCGCCATTCGGCTTCGCCGAGGAAGCCCTGCTTGGTGTATCCGCTTCCGGTCACCGTCAGATCATATGTCGGCGAAAGCGCGAAATAGTAGGGAATCTTGACGCTGTACCCCAGATGGCTGTTGTAGCCGATGCTGGGGATCAGGAAGCCGCTCTTGCGCTTCACAGTCGGGTCGGCGATCTCGAACGCCGGCAGGTAGGCCAGCGGAAAGCCGAAGAATTCGAAATTCGCGTTCTCGAAGCGAACCGTTTTCTTCTCACCGTTCCAGATGATCTTCCTGGCCTTGACGCGCCACGTCGGCGCCTTGTCGGGCTTGTCCTCGCACGGCTCGCAGGCGGTGTAGACACCATTGTGGAAGGTGGTCAGCACACCGCCCATGCGTTCGGCGCTTTCGGCGGCGAAATAGGCCTTGTCGACGGTTTCAACGCGCAGCGCGTTGACGAAACCATCGGCGAAATCGTCAGTGATGTCGATATGCTGTGAATTGATCTTGGTGCCGTCGCTGTTGACGATTTCGACATTACCGCTGGCAACCATCCGCTTGGTGTTGCGGTTGTAGACGACCTTCTGGGCGACAAGGCGGTTGCCGCCATAGTCGATCTGCACGCCGCCGATAGCGGTCACGGTCTGGTTGTCGTTGTTGTACTCCAGCGTGTCGGCCGCCAGCAGCATCTGCGAGCCGGACGGCACCTTGGCCGCCATGTTGCCGACATCCTGCGCGAACGAAGGCAACGGCACGCCGCAGGCAAGCAGGCACGCCAAGGCGCTCGCCGCATAGAGGCGCGCCAAATTGGCCTGCCTGTTGCTGGGCAAAAACGCCTCCCTCACTAGCCGTCTTCCTTGTATAGCAGGAAAGTCACCCCGAAGAACATAGCTACTACAACCGGCACCCAGGCGGCTATCGCCGTCGGCACGAACCCCGCCACGCCGAATGCCTTCACCAGCACCGAAACGACATAAAGCAGAAACCCGGCAACGACGCCACCCAGAATCATCGTCGCCGATTGCCCCATCCTCGCAAATCGCATTGAAACTGTTGCCGCAATCAGCGTCATGGCGACGAGGAGGAACGGCAACGCCACCAGCGAATCAAACTGCATGGCAAAGGCATTTGCCTTGAGGCCGAAGGAACGGGCAACCTCGATTTTTCCGGGCAGGTCGTAGAAGGGAATGGTTTCCGGGCGCGCCAGTCGCTCCTGCACGAATTCCGGCTTAAGATTGGTCGGTACACGATCGCTCGCCGCAAGCTGGATCGTGCCGTTCCTGAAGGTCTTTACATCCCGCAAATCCCAATAGCCGTCGCGCAGGTAAGCACGCGCGGCGTCCTTGCGCTCGACGATGTTGCCTTGCGGGTCGAGGATGAAAAAGACGGCGTCGGCCATCTCCAAGCCTTGGTTGAGGATGGCCCGCGCACCGATGATGGTGTCGCCGGAACTGGTCTTCTGGCGGATCCAGGGGGCGGCATCTGCTGAAACCGTATTTGATTTGCCGGAGCGCAGCTGGGTCTCGATCTGCTCGGACCAGGAGAAGGCATGCGCGGCAAGCGGGTTGATGAGCCCGACCGACACGATGCCGAACAGCAGCGCTCCGATGCAGCACGGCAAAAGGAATTGCCAGGCGGAAACGCCGGCGGACCGCGCGATGACCAGCTCGTAGCGCCGGTTGAGCGAAACCAGCGTCGCCATGGCCGAGAACAGGCCGACAAACGGTACCGTCTGCAGCATGATCATCGGCATCCGAAGGCCCGAAATGGCCATCGCCGTCCCATAGGTGAAGCCGGGCAGGCCGGTGGTGCGGCCGGACAGCTCGGTGAAATCGATCAGGAACACCAGCGCCAGCAGGCCGATGAAGAACCAGATCGTGATCGTCACGTAGCGGAAGAAGAAATAACGGCCAAGTGTCCAGCCCATCAGCCGACCCCTTGACCTGAAGTGTCGCGCCTGGACAAACGCAGTTTGAGGGCGTTCCACCCATCACCGATACGGCTGGCCAGGTTCGTCATCCAATCGGCCCAGGCCACCGGCAGTTCCATGGTCCGATTGGACACGATGAACCAGATCGCCACGGCGGAAGCCACAATGGGCACGCCATAGACCATATAGGCGTATTGCGGAATTTCGTCTGCCTTGCTGGCGGCAAAAAAGCCAAGCCAGCGCACGAACAAGGATATCGCGATGGCCGTGATCAAGGGATTGACGCGGGCCTCGCGATGCGAGCGCGCGTCCCCGGCGACCGCAAGCGCGATCAGGGCAAAGACCATGGAATAGGTCCATTCCGAAAACCGCTGGTCGATTTCGGCCCGGTATTCCTGCGGGTTTTGCTGAAAATTCTTGTCGTTGGGGCTTGGATTGAGCAGATATTGGGTGGTCTGGTCCTTCGGCAGGAGCGTCACCTGGCTGGCCGCCGACATGAACGCCGACATGTCGAAGGCATAGGACGTGAACCGGATGACCGACAGGTCGCCGGTCAGCGTTTTGCGGTGGATGACGCCGTCATTCATCATCAGCACCTTTTCGCCGCCGCGTTCGACGATGCTGCCGGTCTTGGCGTAGTAGACGAGATTGACGCCTTCCTCACGCGAATCGGCGACGAAGATTCCGCCCAGACGATTGTCGGGAAGCCGCTCGCCAATCTGCAGGAACAGCCCGTCCTCGATCTTTCGGAACGTGCCCTCCTGGATGATCAGTGACAACAGATCCGCGCGTGACTCCGCCACCAGGGCGCGATTTTTCTGCCGCGCATAGGGGTCTATGCCATTGTCGACCGCAAAGGAAAAAACGCTGGCCGCAAGGGCGAGAAGCATGATTGGCCGCACGATCGTCCAGCGTGAGGCACCCGAGGCGTTGACAACGGCGAGCTCGGAATCCGAATTCATGACGCTAAGTGTCTGGGCGACCGCCACCACCAGCGCGAAAGGCACGACGATCGGGATGATCGAGGGAAGGATGAGGGCCGCGACCTCGAAGAAGGTCAGCGACGACTGGCCGCTGTCGGTGACCAGATCGATCTTGGCCAGCACCTGCGTCGTCCACACAATGGCCAGCGTCCAGACCAGCGCCGCCAAGAAGACCACGAAAGCGCGGCGCATGATGTAGCGTTCAATGACCTTCATGAAGGCTTTACTCGATTTTCTCGAACGGCATCATGCCACCACATTAAGGGTAGCTGTCCGGCGACGCCCGCACAACTGGCTCCGTTGGGCTGCATCAGGCAGGCGATCCGGTTCCCGTCCCACGTCGCGTGCCGCAGTGGACCGGAGTGTCGGCGGGAATGGATAAGAAAGGGCGAACATCGATGGTTAACAACAAGTTGCGGCTAAAAGCGGGGCCGTGCCGCGACGAATCGCCATCGATTCCGTGTGTCATATGGGTAGCCATTTTGGCAAAGTCTTGCCAAATGCCGGAAAACGACCAAATGTCGCGGATCGCTTCAAACCGCTTCGCGCAATCTCACGCAATCCCCGAAAGCAGGACATGATGAACCCGAGACCGTCGATCGCCTTTGCAAAATTCGCCGCGCCTCAGGCGGCGGCGAACAGGAAGGGCACGGTCTTCGTGCTGTCGGCGGATGACGGTGGCCTGAGTGATGCAGCCAAGGCCTACGATCCCGGCAAGACGCTGGAACGCGCTTTCCCGGTCGCCGAGTTTAACGGGAAGTTCGCCGGCGTCGTCGAAATGCTGGCGCCGGAAGGAACATCGCTCGACAGGCTGGTCGCGATCGGCGCCGGCAAGACGTCGGGGCTTGACGAATATGCATGGTTGAAGCTCGGTGGCACCATTGCGGCGTCCCTGCGCAAGGCAACCGATGTGGCGGTGGTGCTGGACCTGATCGGGGCCTCGCCCAATGGCAAGGATGCCGCCGCCCTGGCGGCGGGTATTCTCCTGCGCAGCTATTCCTTCGACAAGTACAAGACCAGAAAGGACAAGGACGACGCAAAGTCCGATCCGAAGAAGCCGATCAAGGTCACCATCCACACCGCCGACCCGGCGGGCGCCAAGAAGGCGTTCACGGATGCCGAGGCCGTGATCGATGGCGTGCTTCTGGCGCGCGACCTTGTCAACGAACCGGCCAACGTGCTGGGGCCCGTCGAGTTCGCCGCCCGCGCCAAGGAACTCGAGGCGATCGGCGTCAAGGTCGAGATCCTGACCGAGAAGGAGATGAAGAAGCTCGGCATGGGCTCGCTGCTCGGTGTCGCGCAGGGCTCCCCCCGCGGCGCCCGAATGGCCGTCATGCAGTGGAACGGCGGCAAGCCCAAGGACAACCCCGTCGCCTTCGTCGGCAAGGGCGTCACCTTCGACACCGGCGGCAATTCGATGAAACCGGCATCGGGCATGGAGGACATGAAGGGCGACATGGGTGGTGCCGCGGCCGTAACAGGGCTGATGCATGCCTTGGCCGCGCGCAAGGCAAAGGCCAATGTCGTCGGCATTATCGGGCTGGTGGAAAATGCCGTCGACGGCCATGCCCAGCGCCCCGGCGACATCGTCACCTCGATGTCTGGACAGACCATCGAGGTGCTCAATACCGACGCGGAGGGACGGCTGGTTCTGGCCGATGCGCTCTGGTACTGCAACGACCGCTTCGAGCCGAAGGTCATGGTCAATCTGGCGACGCTGACGGGTGCCATCATGGTCGCGCTCGGTCAGAATTATGCCGGCCTGTTCTCCAACAATGACGAACTGTCGGAGAGGCTGGTGGCAGCGGGACAGTCGACGCAGGAGCGCCTGTGGCGCATGCCGCTGGGCGCCGAATACGACAAGCTGATCGATTCCAAGAACGCCGACATGAAGAACATCGGCGGCCGCTATGGCGGTGCCATCATCGCCGCGCAGTTCCTGCAGCGCTTCGTCAAGGACACGGCCTGGGCGCATCTCGACATCGCCGGCACGGCGATGGGTTCGCCGTCGAACGAAATCAACCAGTCCTGGGGGTCAGGCTTCGGCGTGCGGCTGCTCGATCGGCTGGTGCGTGACCATTACGAGATCTGACCTCGATCCATGGCCGAGGTGCTGTTTTATCATCTGACCGAATCGACGCTGGAGGATGCGCTGCCTGGTCTGCTGGAGCGCAGCGTCGGTCGTGGCTGGCGCGCCGTGGTGCAGACCGGCACCGAAGAACGGCGCGACGCGCTCGACCAGCATCTGTGGACATTTCGCGACGATTCCTTCCTCGCCCATGCCACCGACCGCGAAGCCTATCCCGCCGAGCAGCCGATCCTGTTGACCACCGGTGAAGCCAATCCGAACGCGGCGCAGATACGCTTCCTGGTCGACGGTGCCACGCCGCCGGATCTCGATGGCTACGAGCGCGCCGTGTTCCTGTTCGACGGCCATGATGCCGCCCAGGTCGAGGCAGCGCGGGGGCACTGGAAAGTGATGAAGGGCTCCGGCCACGCCGTGACTTATTGGCAGCAGACGCCCGACCGCCGCTGGGAGCGCAAGGCGTAGGCCTTGGCGCGTCATCGGGTTCATGCAGAGGCAGGCCGATGGCCCGCTTCTGCATGTCGCCGGGTGGACTTACTGCCCAGCCATTTCCTTCTTGAATGTGTCGAAATCGATCTGCATGCCATTGAAGATGGTGCTCCAGTGGCGGGTCAGCGCCGCCATCGCCACGGCTTCCTGGATTTCCTCATCGGTGGCGCCGGCGCGCTTGGCATCCTGCGTGTCCGACCAGATGCAATAGTTACACGGAATCTGCGCCGCCACCGCCAGCGAAATCAGCGACTTGACCTTTGGCGGCAGTGCCGTCTTGTCGCTAAGTTCGATGGCCTTGACCTCGGCCCAAGCACCGGGCAGACCGGCTTTTGGAAACTGTTTCACAAAGCTTGGCACACCGCCCATGGTCGATTGGATGTCCTTGATGGTTGCATCATATTCATCGGCATGGGCCGGCGCTGCTCCGAGCGACAGAACGCAGGCTGCGGCGGTGAAAAGGAACGCACGGCGGATGGAAGATTGCACGGATTCGGCGATGCGACGGTTCGACATGGTTTTCTCCTCTGGTCTTTGCTAGCCTTACGATGTAAGGTGCGCGGAAGATGAACCTTACAGTGTAAGCTGTCAAGCGACGCCATGGACTCAGAGATCAAAAAAAAGCGAACCCGCGGTCGGCTGTCCCGCGAGATGATCGAGGACGCCGCCTTCGAGGTGATCGAGCGGGAGGGTTTCGCTGGCTTTTCGACGCGCAAACTGGCGGCGGCGCTCGGCTGCGAGGCGATGAGCATCTACCACCACTTTCCGTCCATGACGCATCTGTTCGAGGCGATGGTCGATAGGCTGGTCGGCCCGCTGGAGATGCCGGATCCCGGCTTGCCGTGGCGTCAACGGATGCGCATGGCCATATTGGATTATCGCCGGATCGGTCGCGAGCATCCGGCCTTCGCGACGTATTTCCTGACCTACCGCATGAATTCGCCCATTTGCCTTGCCTATCTGGACGGCGTCATCGGGCTGTTCAAGGACGGCGGCTTCGACCAGGAGGCGACTGCGAGACTGTTCCGCGCGGTTGGCTATTATCTGACCGGCGCGGTGCTCGACGAAACAGCCGGGTACGCCAAGGGCCCATCGGCCGCCACCCCCGTCAGCAACGAGGAGCTTGGACGTAATTTTCCCAATGTCGCCGCCGCCGGCCGTTACTTTGGCAAGGCAGAGTTCGACAAGACGTTCGAGCTTGGGCTCGATATGCTGCTGGATGAAATGGAACGCTTGCGTGACGGCGCCAAGGCAAGCCGGTTGTCCGGCGAGATCTGACCAGGTGACTGTCTCCATGCGCTTTCTGTTTGTCCTGATCTTGATGGCCAGTATCGGCATCGGCCTCATCTATCCCTGGGCGATGGCCAATTTTTCCGGCCGCGAGATCGGCGCCTGGCGGGTCTCCTTACGTTTCGGTGGCGGCCGGCCGGAAAATCCGAACTCGCAACCGCCGCCGCCACGCTGGGGCAGGGGAACCGCATGAATTACCGCCACGCCTATCATGCCGGCAATTTCGCTGACGTCATCAAGCATGTCGTGCTGACGCGTCTGCTCGAATATCTAAAGCAGAAGGACAAGGCGTTTCGCGTCATCGACACCCATGCCGGCATCGGCCGCTACGACCTGTCGTCATCCGAAGCGCAAAAGACAGGCGAGTGGCAGGGCGGCATCGGCCGGCTGATCGACGCCTCGTTCGATGCCAAGGTGGCGGCGCTGTTGGCGCCTTATCTCGGCATGGTGCGGTCGCTCAATCCCGAGGGCGGTGTGAAGAAGTATCCGGGTTCGCCGCTGCTCGCACGCAATCTCCTGCGCAAGCAGGATCGATTGTCGGCGATCGAGCTGCACCCGAAAGACGCGGTGAAGCTCAAGGCGGAATTCGCCGACGATTTCCAGACCCGGGTGATGGAACTCGATGGCTGGCTGGCGCTGGGCGCGCATCTGCCGCCGAAGGAGAAACGCGGGCTGGTGCTCGTCGATCCGCCCTTCGAGGAAGAGGGCGAGTTCGGCCGCCTCGTCGACGGGCTGGTCAAGGCGCACAGGCGCTGGCCTGGCGGCATCTATGCGCTGTGGTATCCGATCAAGGACCGCAAGGCGATCATCGCCTTCAGGAAAGCGCTGAAGCAATCCGGCATTCCGAAAATCCTCGACGTAGAATTCGAGATCAGGCCAGCCTCGTCGCAACCCAGCCTCGACGGCAGCGGCATGGTGGTGGTCAATCCGCCCTTCACGCTGGAAGGCGAATTGCGAACCGTGCTGCCGGCACTGCACAGATTGCTCGCCGTCGAAAAGCCGGCGCACTGGTCGCTGGAATGGCTGATTGGCGAGCAGGCTTGATGAAACCGGGGCGGGCTTCGCAACGGTCGGCGCGTTGACCTATCGGTGCTTGTAACGGCCGTTTTGCGCTCTAGCTCTTTGGTGAATTTGCCGTTGTTGACGGAATTAGAGGCGCCGATTCTGGAAACCATTGTTTCGGCAACCGCTTGACCGCCGCCAAGCGAATCCGCACAGTGTAAGCAATTGACCTTGAGAGGCTGCCATGACTCGCTTCGCCAAATCCGTTGTTGCCGCTCTGCTTGCCCTTTGCACCCCGCTGTCGGCGCCTCTCGGCGTAACGCAGGCAGTTCACGCTGCCGATCTTATAGGCGTCTATTCCGAAGACGACGGCAGTGTCTGTGGTGAATCCTGGGTGCTGAGCAAGATCACTGACCGGTTCTCCTATCAGGTGCATCACGTGCCGCATCTGCCCGACGTCGCGATCACCGATTTTCACAACATTCACCAGCACCGATATCAGCTGGCGAGCGAGCAATGGCCGATCGGCCGTCACTATTGCCGGGCAACCGTCAGTCTGTCGGACGGCCGTGACCGGTCGATCTTCTATCTGATCGAGGAAGGCCAGGGCTTTGCCTCGATCGGCGACAACGTCGAATTCTGCGTCTCGGGCTTTGACCGCTGGATGGTCTACAACGGCCGCTGCCGCGTCCTGCGCTGAACGCGTCTCTTCCTCCGATGCTTTTCGCGCCTGCGACCTCAAGGTTGCAGGCGTTTTTGCATTCTGCGTTGATATAAGGTGCGATCGCAGGCGCCGGGTTAATCGCACGGCAGGTCATAATCGGCGCCCGCGTTGCATGGTCGCCGCACGCTGGGAGTGTCGCTCGATCGCAGTGCTACTTCCTGCGTTGCGTCGCCTGGGCCTGATCGATGATCTTGCGAAGAAAGGCTATGTGACCGCGAAAGGCCCGCCGCCCAACCGTCGTTGCCTTGACCCGGGTCTGCGGCCGCCGCCCGACGAAGAGCTTTTCAATCTCGACATAGCCTGCCTTCGCCAGCGTATCGAGGTGCGCGCCGAGATTTCCGTCGGTGGTTTCGATCATCGCCTTCAGCCGCGTGAATTCCAGCGCCTCGCGCCTTTCCAGCCTATTCAGGACAGCCATGATCCTGAGCCGTGTACTCTGGTGGATGATGTCGTCGGCGCTCATCTGTGGGCTCCAGTGAAGCAGGCCTTGAGCTTCCCATATAGCTCCGCGATCTCGGGCGGCAGCGGTTGCGGGACCGACATCGAACACGCTTACTTCTGCAGAATACTCTGCCATGCAGAGCTATCTGTCAATTTGTCGACTGGCGATGGAACGACACTTGACAAGGTGATCGCCAGATCGGTCGTCGCATTGCGTTCGTGAGCTGCATCGATCGTCCATCTGCAAAAGAAGAAAGCTCCGAGGAGGTTGCAGCTCATGATATTCGCGGCGAAGATCAATGCGCGAAACTGCTTGCTAGTCTTCGGAGCTTCACGGCGGGCTCGGTCCCGCAGCGCATCGAGAATGTCGGCGTCAAATTGCTGGCGATATCCGAAGATCACGCCGCAATTTTGCGATGATGAGTGCGATCGTGTGTCGATCGCAACCAAAATTTAAGCTGAGAGAATCATACCATTGCTTCGCTGGCTAGCGAGCCGCGAGTCAGATATGCATTGCGCGCCGGGGTCATTCACGGCCATCGGCATAACGTGAAGGGGCATGACATGGCTAAGCAGTCATCTAAAGCGCCGGCATCCAAGACACCGGCAAGGAAAGCACCCGCAAAAGCAGTCGCGGCGAAGGCCGCAACGGCAGTGAAGAAAGCAGCGCCTGCCGCCAAGCCGAAGGCAGCCGCGGCCAAGGCTCCGGCAAAGAAACCCGCAGCCGCGGCGAAGGCTGCTGTGAAGCCGGCGGCGAAGAAAGCAGCGCCTGCGAAGGCAGCGGCAAAGCCTGCAACGAAGGCGGCGGCAAAGCCGGCAGCGAAGGCCGCGGCAAAGCCGGCGGCGAAAGCAGCGCCAGCGAAGAAACCGGCAGTGGCGAAGGCGACGGCAAAGCCCGCGGCCAAGAAGGTGGCACCCGCCAAGGCGGCGGCAAAGCCGGCAGCAAAGGCTGCGGCAAAGCCGGCCGCGAAAGCAGCCGCCGCCGCGACCAAGCCGGCTGTGAAGAAAGCCGCCGCGCCGAAGGCCAAGGCAGCGCCTGCCAAGGCGAAAGCTCCGGCCAAGAAGTAGACCGAGCCGTTGGGGCGTCGCGTGTCCTTCGGACACGGATCGAAGCATATTCGGCAGTTGGTTCAGCCCTTGGGCTGAACGTCGGGAAGGGACCGAGGGCAAGCAAAGCGAGGCGCCGTTTGGCTGCCTCGCTCGCCCGATTCAATTGTCTTGTCGCAGCGGTCGGCGGAGGCTCCCGGGGCCAATACCTGGATCCGTGAGGCGTGAAATGCGGTTTTGAAATCCTGTCAGCCTGCTCGTCGTCGCTTGCTCGCGTTTCCAGCGTACCGGTCTGCAGGCTTGTCGTGATGTCTGGTCGGAAGCCGCAACCGGTTTCTGGCAGCTGTTTTTTGCGCTCTGGCGGTTGATCACGAGTGCCCGTCCAGTCAACACTGGACGCCTGCAAACAGGAAACCGATCATGCCGAAGCTGCTCTACGCCTCCTCCTCTCCTTATAGCTCCAAGGTAAGGATGGCCGCGGCCTATGCCGGAATCGCCATCGAGCATGTGCCGGTCAAGACCGAGGACAGGCCAGCCGAATTGATCGGTGCCAATCCACTCGGCAAGATCCCGGTGCTGGTGCTCGACGACGGCCGTTCGATTCATGACAGTCGTGCCATCACCCAGCACCTCAACCGGATTTCGAAGAACGCGCTGTTTCCGCGCAATCCCGACAAGCGGCTGGAGGCGGAAGTGCTGGAGGCGCTGGCCGACGGCATCTGCGATTGCGCGCTGTCGATGGTCTATGAGCGCCGCACCCGGCCTGAAGAAATGGTCTATCAGCCCTGGCTCGACCGCCAATGGGCGAAGATCAGCACCGCACTCGATCTGCTCAACGCCAATCCGCCTAAACTGCCGAAGAAGATCACCGCCGGCCAGATCGCGTTGCGCGCCTGCCTTGGCTATCTCGCGCTGCGCTTCGCCGGCAAATGGGAAAAGGGCCGCAGCCGGCTGACGCGTTGGGCGGCGCGTTTCGACGAGAAGTTTCCGGAACTGAAGCCCCTCATTCCGGCGTGAGGCCGCCGCCATAAAAAAAGCCGGGCGCGAGGCCCGGCTTTTTCGTGTCGTGGCTTGAACGACTTAGAACTTCATACCGACGCCGAAGGTGACGCGGTTGTCGGTCGCCTTGACCTTGCCGATACCACCACCGAAGTCCTTGCTGCCGAAATCGGTGTAGCGATACTCGACGCGGCCGAACACATTGTCGGTCAACTTGATGTCGGTGCCGAGACCGGCGGTCCAGCCGATCATGGTGGCGGTGTCGCTGGTGGTGAGAACGGAGTCTTCCACCTTCAGGCTTCTGCCGGCGAGACCGCCGGTGCCGTAGAGCAGGATTTCCGGGGTCACCGCGTAGCCGAGACGGGCACGCAGCGAGCCTTCGAAGCCGCCCTTCGAGTGGATGCCGTTGTCGTCGCCCTTGACGCCGTTGTAACCGAGCTCGGCTTCACCGCCGTAGACGAAGTTCTCCTGCTGCCACTGATAGCCGCCGAAGACGCTACCGACGAAACCCTTGGTATCGGTCGAAACGCCGAAATCCTTCTCCTTGGTACGGCCGCTGAAGCCATAGCCAACATTGATACCGGCATAGGGGCCGGCCCACGAAGCGACAGGAAGTTCGGCAACCGGAGCGGGTGCCGGCGGCTCTTCCCGGACGACGTCCGCGGCATAGGCGGTACCACCGAGGGCAAAGAGCCCGAGCGCAACAGCCAGCGGCCGTGCGAATTTAAGATTGGCTTGCATTCTTCTTTACTCCTTAAGCCACAGGACACAGGCTTGTTTCTCACGATCGCCATCGACCCGCCCGGGGGGTGAAACGGATCTGGCGTTCGTCGGTTCCAAATGTCGTGTCAAAATGCGGCTGAACCGAACCTGAACTTGGGTCATTACCCGGCACGAATGAGGCAGAAACTTGACGTTGCATCTTCGCAACAGCGAAATGTCAGCAATCGGAGGGTGTTACGCTGCACACGGCTTGGTACAAGGAGTCCAGCGTCCTATATTCGGCTCTGGCTGGCTTTCGTCGAGAAGCATTCGAGAGCCCATCCAGCCGTTTCGCCACAATGCTGCCCCAGGTGCGAACGCCATTTAACAGATGACAGGCCATATTTTGCCGGCACCGTCTTTTCGTGCCGAAACCGAGGATTGACAGACGATGAGCAATGCCACCGCGGCACTGGTGACCGGCGGGGCGAAGCGGATCGGCAAGGCGATCGTTGAAGATCTCGCTGGCCATGGCTTTGCGGTCGCCATCCATTCCAATCGCTCGCATGATGAGGCGGATGCATTGGCGGCGCGGATTAACCAGGCAGGCGGCAGGGCCGTGGCGGTCGGCGCCGATCTGACCGACATGGCCGATGTGGCCGGCCTGATCGGCCAGGCTCAGGCAGCGCTCGGGCCGATCTCGCTTCTGGTCAACAATGCTTCCCTCTTCGTCGATGATTCGGTCGAGGATTTTGACTGGCAGGCCTGGGACCGCCACTTCGCCATACATGTGAAAACCCCGGCGCTGTTGGCGCGGAACTTCGTCCGGTCCTTGCCGGATGGACAGGAAGGGCTGATCGTCAACATCATCGACCAGCGCGTCTGGCGGCCGACACCGCGCTATTTCTCCTATGCGCTGTCGAAATCAGCGTTATGGACGCAGACTGAGATGCTGGCCCAGGCGCTCGGCCCGCGCATCCGTGTCAATGCGATAGGTCCGGGGCCGACGCTGAAGAATCAGCGTCAGAATGATTCCGATTTTGACGCACAGGTCGCTGGCCTGATTCTGAAGCGCGGCCCGGAATTGCCGGAATTTGGCGCCACCATTCGCTATCTCTGGGAGGCGCGCTCAGTTACCGGCCAGATGATCGCGCTCGATGGCGGACAGCATCTTGCATGGCAGACGCCCGATGTGACAGGCATGACGGAATGAGTCCTCTGGATCATAAGAACAAGGCGCGCGGTGGCGCCGATGACCTTCCTCCCGAAATCGACATCGAGGGCGAGGCGCTCGAGGAGATCGTCGAACCGGCCGGCCCGGATGTTGCCTTCACGGCCATCGACTGGACACCGCATGCCGGCGATACCGAGGGCCGGGTCGGCGCCGAGGTCATCCAGACCCTGGTCAAGCGGCTGCCCAATGCGCCCGGTGTCTATCGCATGATGAATGCCGCTGGCGACGTGCTCTATGTCGGCAAGGCGCGCAGCTTGAAGAAACGCGTCACCAACTACGCGCAAGGGCGCTTCCACACCGCCCGAATCGGCCGCATGGTACGCGAGACCGCGACGATGGAGTTCGTCGTCACCCGCACCGAGATCGAAGCGCTGCTGCTTGAAGCCAATCTTATCAAGCGATTGCGGCCGCGTTTCAATGTGCTGATGCGGGACGACAAGTCGTTCCCCTATATTCTTCTGACCGGTGATCATGTGTCGCCCGGAATCTACAAGCATCGCGGGGCGCGGTCGCGAAAAGGCGACTATTTCGGTCCGTTTGCTTCGGCCGGTGCCGTCGGCCGCACCATCAATTCGCTGCAGCGCGCCTTCCTGCTGCGCAGCTGCACCAACTCCTTCTACGAGAACCGCACGCGACCTTGCCTGCTCTACCAGATCAAGCGTTGCGCCGGCCCGTGCACGGGCGAAATCTCGCATGAGGGCTATGCCGAGTTGGTCGCCGAGGCAAAGGACTTTCTCTCGGGCCGCAGCCAGAAGGTGAAGACCGAGATTTCGACCGCGATGCAGCAGGCATCGCAAGACCTCGATTTCGAGCGCGCCGCCATCTATCGCGACCGGCTGGCCGCACTGTCACATGTGCAGAGCCATCAGGGCATCAACCCGGCGACCGTCGACGAGGCCGATGTCTTCGCCATTCATCAGGAAGGGGGGCAGACCTGCATCCAGGTGTTCTTCTTCCGCACCGGACAGAACTGGGGCAACCGCGCCTATTTCCCCAAGGCCGATCCCGCGCTGGAGGGATCAGAAGTGCTGGGCTCGTTCCTGGCGCAGTTTTATGATGACAAGCCGACGCCGCGCGCCATTCTGCTGTCGCACGGTGTCGAGGACCAGGAACTGCTGGCGGAGGCGCTCTCCACCCGCGCCGGCCGCAAGGTGGCCATCTCGGTGCCGCAGCGCGGCGAGAAAAAGGACCTGACCGACAACGCCTTGCAGAATGCGCGTGAGGCGCTTGGCCGCCGGCTGGCCGAAACCTCGACGCAAGGCCGGCTGCTTGCCGGTTTCGCCGAGACGTTCGGCCTGGCCAAGCCGCCCGTGCGCATCGAAGTCTATGACAATTCGCACATCATGGGCACCAACGCCGTTGGCGCCATGGTCGTCGCCGGGCCGGAAGGTTTTGTGAAAAACCAGTACCGGAAATTCAACATCCGCTCGACCGAGATCACGCCGGGCGACGATTTCGGCATGATGCGCGAGGTGATGGAGCGGCGCTTTTCGCGGCTGCTCAAGGAACATGGTGATGCCGTGGCCGACAATGCGGCTGCCGACGAAGCGGACGGCGACGTCGTCGAGGAGGATATCTCCGGCAGCTTCCCGGCCTGGCCCGACGTCATCCTGATCGACGGCGGCCAGGGCCAGATGACTGCAGTGCGCAAGATCCTCTCGGATCTAGGCATAGAAGACCGCGTCATGGCCATCGGCATCGCCAAGGGACAGGACCGCGACGCCGGCCGCGAGCGCTTCTTCGTCAAGGGCAGGGATTCGTTCTCGCTGCCGGTTCGCGACCCCGTGCTTTATTTCGTCCAGCGGCTGCGCGACGAGGTCCACCGCTTCGCCATCGGCTCGCACCGGGCCCGCCGCAAAAAGGAAATGGTCAAGAGCCCGCTCGACGAGATCTCTGGCATCGGCCCCAGCCGCAAGCGCGCCCTTCTGCTGCATTTCGGCACCGCAAAGGCGGTCAGCCGCGCGGCAATCGAGGATCTGAGGAAGGTCGACGGCATTTCCGAGCAGGTGGCGAAACTGGTCTATAATCACTTCCATGAGAGCTGATGCATGTCACCCGAATGTGCATGGTTGTTTTGGCACAGCGACATGTATGAAGGGGAAGAACGCACGTCTTTCCGAAATGGAGTGTGGTTTTAGGACAGCGTGTGAGGTTTCCCGTTATTTTCGGCTGGCCAATCGATTTTGGCCTGTTGACCCCCCACATTCGCATCTGATTTGAGTACGCAGGCAGAAAGAGTCCTTGAAGACATGGCCCAGCGCGCGTTCAACCTGCCTAACATACTGACCTACGCCCGCATTATCGCGGTGCCGCTGGTCGTGCTGTGCTTTTTTCTCGAAGGCCATCTGAAATCCAGCGACTTCGCCCGCTGGTCGGCACTGATCATTTTCCTGCTGGCATCGGTCACAGATTATTTCGACGGCTATTTTGCGCGCGCCTGGCAGCAGACCTCCAACATCGGCAAGATGCTCGATCCAATCGCCGACAAACTGCTGGTCGCCACGTGCCTTTTGCTGCTGGCGGCGGATACCGATCGTCATGCCGGCATCGCCGGCTGGTCGTTGTGGGCGGCAATCATCATCCTGTGTCGCGAGATCCTGGTTTCCGGCCTGCGCGAATATCTGGCGGCGCTCAAGGTCTCGGTGCCGGTGACGCAGCTTGCCAAATGGAAGACCACCATCCAGATGGTCGCGATCGCCTTCCTGCTGGCCGGGCCGGCAGGCGATAAGATCTTCCCGCTGACCACGCAGACCGGCCTTGTGCTGCTGTGGATCGCGGCACTCGTTACGCTCTACACCGGCTACGACTATTTCCGCGCCGGCCTCAAGCACATCATGGACGAATGAGATGACGACCCGCCTCATCTATTTTGCCTGGGTTCGCGAGCGGATCGGCACATCGGAGGAAGATGTCGAATTGCCCGTCGGCATTGAGACGGTCGCCGACCTCTTGCGCTGGCTGCAATCGCGCGGCGAGGGCTATGAGCATGCGCTGCAATATCCCGACGTGATCCGTGTTGCCATCAACCAGGAACATGTCGACCACCACGAGAAGATATCCGGCGCGCGCGAGATCGCCCTGTTCCCGCCAATGACGGGAGGCTGACGCTCATGTCGGCCGTTCTGGCGCCGACCGTGCGCATCCAGCGCCAGGA
This sequence comes from Mesorhizobium sp. B2-3-5, assembly GCF_006442395.1. Classification (NCBI taxonomy): domain Bacteria; kingdom Pseudomonadati; phylum Pseudomonadota; class Alphaproteobacteria; order Hyphomicrobiales; family Phyllobacteriaceae; genus Mesorhizobium; species Mesorhizobium sp. B2-3-5. The sequence goes on from NZ_VFVX01000001.1 coordinate 106,793, forward strand.
TTTCGACGTCGCCGCCGAGATCGCCGGGCTCACGCAAGGCCGCGCCGACATTGGTGCCGTGGTCACCTTTTCCGGCCTCTGCCGGGACGAGCAGGGCGCGCTCGCGGCGCTTGAACTGGAGCACTATCCCGGCATGGCGGAGGCCGAGATCGGCCGCATCGCCACCGAGGCGGTTCAGCGCTGGCCGCTGCAGGGCCTCACGGTCATCCACCGCCATGGCAAGATCGCGCCGGGTGAGAATATCGTGCTCGTGGTGGCCGCCTCGGCGCACCGCCAGGCCGCGTTCGAAGCGGCGAACTTCCTGATGGACTATCTGAAATCGCGTGCTCCCTTCTGGAAGAAGGAGCGTCGTGTTGACGGTTCGGAGGGTGGCTGGGTCGAGGCCAAGGAAACCGACGTCAAGGCGGCGCAGCGCTGGAAATCACCAGAATAAAATCCCGCCGCAGCCATGCATTGACCGCAATCCTTTGGCCAATTCAACGACCGTTGGTCGGCCCGGGCATCGGCAGCCCGGAGCATTGGCAGCCCGTGGCAAGGGAGATGGTCATGCTGGACAGGCTCGCGGAGTTCTTCGTCTTCGGCTTTGTGCCGCTGGTCGTCGGCATCCTGGCGGTGCCTGAACTCTCCTTGGCCGCCGAAAAGGCGGTGAGGGGCGAGGTGATCTATCGCGAGCGCATCGCCTTGCCGCCCAGTGCCGTGCTCTCCGTCCAGCTTGCCGATGTCTCGCTGGCCGACGCGCCGGCCAGGATCATCGGCGAACAGAAGATCAAGCCTGCCGGTCAGGTGCCGATCAGCTTCGAGATCAAATTCGACCCTTCCGTCATCCGGTCACAGATGACCTACGTCCTGCAGGCCCGCATCACCGTCGACGGCAGGCTGATGTTCATTTCCGATGTGCGCCACCAGCTCGATCCGCTGACCGACGCGCCCCAGACCATCATGCTCAAGATGGTCGCGCCGAGTGGCGAGCCGGCGGCTTCCGTCTTTGATCAGCTCTGGGTGGTGGACTATATCGACGGCGTCGGCGCCATCACCGCGCCGCAGGTGACGTTCAAGGTCAGCGAGGCCGGCAAGGCCGGCGGCAGCGGCCCGTGCAACAACTATTTCGCCACGGCGAAGGTCGATGGCCAGGCAATCGCGATCAGCGGCATCGGGTCGACCTACAAGGCCTGCGCGCCCGAGGTGATGGCCGAGGAAAAGGCGTTGTTCGATGCCTTGGCCAAGGCGGCGTCATACAGGGTCGATGCCGGAAAACTCGCCATTGCCGACAAGGACGGTCGCGAAATTCTGCGCTTCAGCGCTGCAAGCTGAATTCCCACCTTGCTCCAGTACGAACTCATATAAGGCGCGCCGGGGAGCTTGGGACGACATCCTTATACGATAAAGGGCCGGCATTTCGCCGGCCTTTTATCATGATTTGCGATATGGGCTGTCGGCTCAGCCGACGATTTCAGTGTCCGAGAACCAGTACCTGATCTCCTGCGCGGCGGTTTCCGGCGCGTCGGAGCCGTGCACCGAATTCTCGCCGATCGACAGCGCATGCACCTTGCGGATGGTGCCTTCGGCGGCGTTGGCCGGATTGGTGGCGCCCATCACTTCGCGGTTCTTGGCAATGGCATTCTCGCCCTCCAGAACCTGGACGATCGTCGGCGCCGACGACATGAACTCCACCAGTTCGCCGAAGAACGGACGGTCCTTGTGGACGGCATAAAAACCTTCCGCCTCACGGCGGCTCATCCACACCCGGCGCGACGCGATGACGCGCAGGCCGGCGTCCTCGAGCATCTTGGTGATGGCGCCGGTGAGGTTGCGCCGCGTTGCGTCCGGCTTGATCATCGAGAAGGTGCGTTCGAGCGCCATGGGTCGTCCTTGTCTGGAGAATGGAATGGAGAGTGGCGGGCTCTATACAAGCCGCCCGGCCCATTGCCAAGGGGTGAGGCCAAAGGGAAGAGGCATGGTCCGCCAAACGGACGGAAAGCCGATTGCCTGGCTTTCCGAATGACGAATGGTATTTGAAAGGTCCGGTGGACCTTTCAAAGGACTTGAGCGCCCGAGGGGCAGGGAGCGACAGCGAAGGGCAGCCATGCGGCGGGTTGAATGTCGGATCGATGCCGACGAGCTGCGCGGCAAGTTGAGACCAAATGGCTGTAATATCAGGCTTTGCTTGCTATAGTCGCATCTCGGCGCCGCGCTGAAGTCGGCCCGAATGGAGACACTATGACCATGGCAGACGATCGTCAGGAGCGCATTCGCAACCGAGCCCATGAGATCTGGCAGGAAGAGGGGCAGCCGGCCGGCCAGCACGAACGCCACTGGCATCAGGCGGCAGCCGACATCGACCGGGAAGATGCCATGGGAACGTCGTCGGCAGCCAAAAAGCCCGCCAAGAAGGCAACTGGCGCTGTCAAGGCAAAAGCCGCGTCCAAGGAGGCGAAGGCCGCCAAGAAGACCAGCAAGCCAAAAAAGACAGCCAAGTAGGCCTGGCTGTCTCCGCTGCCGGCTCTTTGACGGCACAGTGACCGCGCTTGCCTTGCGGCAGGTCGGGCGTCAGGCCGCTGCGGCGACCTTTCGCCCGAGCCCGCCATGCAGGTCGAGGCAGCGGTCGAACCATTGTGCCGCCACGTCGCCGTCGTCGAGCAGCTGATAGGGCGTCGCGATACGCGCCCATTGCAGCGCGCCGAAGACGATATAGTCGGCAAACAGCGGCGAGGCACCGCCGATGAATGGCTGGTGGCTCAGCACCGAGCGTAACGGCTCCAGCGAAGCCCTGAAAGTGCCGAGCCCGGCTTCGCGCGCAGCCTTCACCTCTTCCAGTTTCTTGCCCAGGCGCTGTTCCCGGCTTTGCCGGAAATACGCGCCATTCGTCTCGTCCTGCATGGCATGCAGATCCACGATCGCCGCGGTGGTCACATAGGGGTGGATGGTCGATTGCGACCAGCGTTCGATGAACCGCGCCATCGCCTTGCCGCCATCGCCGCCAAAAAGCGTGGGACGATCCGGATAGGCCTCATCGAGATAGAGTGCGATAGCGAAGGAATCGATGACGACCTTGTCGCCGTCGCGGATCACCGGAAGGGTTTTCGAAACGCCGCCTTCGATGGTGGGCACCTCGAGAAAACGCGTCGGCGCGGTCGCGATATCGAGCCCCTTATGGGCCAGCGCCATCGTAGCCTTCCAGCAATGCGGACTGAACGGACGGTTCTCGTCGCGCCCGACGAGATCATAAAGCAGAATGGTCATTGGCGTCGGCTCCTTTGCGGTCTAGGTATCGCCCCGATGCCCGAAACGCGGCGGCGGGAGAAGAGATGAAACAGCACTTCATGATGTTTGCGGCGTACAATCAATGGGCCAATGGCCGCATCTATGATGCCGCCGCCGATCTCGATGAAGAGGAATTCAATCGCCATGTCGGCGCCTTCTTTGGCTCGCTGATGGGCACGCTCAACCATCTGCTCGCCGCCGATCGGATCTGGATGAAGCGCTTCACCGGCGAAGGCGATGCGCCGACGGCGCTGGATGCAATACTGCACCGGGGCTTGCCCAAGCTGCGGTCGGCGCGCGAGGCAGAGGACCGGCGGATCATCGACTGGCTCGGCGGCTTGGGCGACAAGGCGCTCTCGGGCCGCTTCACCTACATGACCGTATCGGACATGCGCACCGTCTCGCAACGCCTGGCGCCAGCGTTGGCTCATGTCTTCAACCACCAGACCCATCATCGCGGCCAGGCGCATATGATCCTGACGGTTCTCGGCCGCCCTTCCGTGCCGCTCGACCTGGCGCATTTCCAGCGGACTGAAGAGGGAAGGGCCTTTGCCTGATCCAATGCATGTCGCCCAAAAGTGATCTCGGTTTTGGGAGAACGACATGCTTAAAAACAAAGACCTCAAGCGCGTTGCATGAATCCGCTTCGACGCGACGCGCTTTGGATCGTTTTCGTTTACGTCAGAAGGTGAATGGCCCGCGCCGACTATCGCCGCATCTTTTGCCGCAGCATGGCCTTCACATCAGGCCATTCGGAATCGATGATGCTGAACCGGACGGAATTGCGCTTTCGCCCATCCGGCATGATCCGCTCATTGCGAACGATTCCTTCCTGTTTTGCCCCTATTCTCAAAATAGCGGCTCTCGACGCTTCGTTGAGTTCGTCGGTGGTGAATTGCACGCGAACACATCCCATCACCTCAAATGCATGAGCCAAGAGAAGGTATTTGGCCTCGGTATTCACGCCCGATCGCTGAACCGAACGGCTGAGCCAGGTGTGCCCAATCTCTAACTTCCTATTCGTCCGGTCGATCTTCCAGAACCGTGTGCTCCCGCAGATCGCTCCTGTGCCGCGCAGGATGATTGTATAGGGCATGACAGTCCCGGCCTGTCGTCCAGTCAGAGCGCTGGCAACATAGCCATCGATCGTGGCTGGCCCGGGGACCACGGTGGCTTTCAGGTTCCACAGCTCACCGTCGGCGGCTGCACAGACAAGTCCCTGCGAATGCGCCGGCTGCAGGGGTTTCAGTTCAACAATTTCACCGACCAGGGCGAGTTGCCTGGAGTGGATATCCATTTCCAATGGTCCTCGATTCTCTGGCCGGCGGTCATCGGGAGACAAATCGAGGGCGGATTCCAATTTCAGGCAGTCTCCAAAGCCAGCTCGCTGATGTCACTGTCTAATTGGGATTGCGTCAGAGCCGCCTCCGCCATGACCCATTGTTTGAAGAGCAGCACCTTGCGTGCGGCAAGGCTCTTGTGGGGGGAAACAAAATACCAACCGGCCGTGTTCGGATGATGGACGGCGAAGGGAGCCACCAATCTCTCGGCGTGGATGTCGCTGGCCATGTAGGCGCGGTTGGCGACGGCAAAACCCATTCCGGCGTTGGCCGCCTCGTAGGACATCATGCACGAGTCGAAATAGATGCTTTTGGTCTCGCTGAGCACGAAGCTGGCGCCGGCGAAACCAAGCCAGGATTGCCAGTTCTGGGTGCAGGTGTCGGAGTGCAGCAGCGTGAAGTGCTTGAGATCGTCCGGTGTCACCTTTGACAGCGGCCTGTCGCCGAGAACCTCACGGAACAGCTTGCGGCTGCACACCGGTGTCAGGTCTTCCCGAAACAGCAGATCGGACGGCAGCCCGTTGAAATGGCCGTCGCCATAGCGGATTTCGAGATCGAAATCCGAGGTCGTGAACTCATGCGTCGCGTATGAGGTCGAGACCCGCATCACGATATCGGGATATTGCCGCTGGAAAAGCGGCAGGCGCGGAAACAGCCAGCGCGCGGCAAAGGTCGGTAGCACGGATATCTTCAGCACATGTTCCTGCGATTGCCCGGTTGCTTCCATGCTGGCAGCGACGATCCGCTCCAGCGCCTCGCGAACGCGCGAGACATAGGTTTCGCCCTCCGGCGTCAACGACACGGCATTGCCACCGCGTTGGAATATCTTGAATCGCAGCTGGTCCTCCAGGCTCTTGACACGCTGGCTGACCGCCGAAGCGGTGATGAACTGCTCCTCGCCAGCACGCGTGAAATTCCCGTGCCGTGCAGCACTTTCCACGATTTTCAGCGAATTGAGGTTGACCTGACTGAGCAGACGCACGGTTTTCGACCTTAAGCTGGGCTTACACTAGCACCAGCATTCCTAATTTTACAGGGGGTGCTAATTTAATCGACTGTTTACCAAGTGTTTGCCCCCCACTTGGAGAAGTACAATGAACGCACATACCATCCCCGAGCTGCGCTATGCGATGAGCCGCGAGGCCATCATCGGCCACGAAACCGCCTGGAAAGTGTCGAGTTTCGGCGTCGCGCAGTATCGGCATGGCTATGACCCGGCGCTGCTTGCGGCAATCGAGGAGGCTGCGCTGAAGCTCAAGGCCAGCCACGCCGTGCACAAGCACCTCGATCTGACTTTCATCACCGGCGCCGACCGTTTCATCCCCGAAATCAGGGAGTTGCTGCACGATAAGCTCCGCCTGGAACGCCTGTCCGACATGATGGGCACGAAGCTGGAGCCCTATCCGCTGTCGATCGTCGGCTCGACCGTCACCTTCATGAATCCCAGGGACGGCGCCGTCGAATGGCATTGCGACGGCGTTCCGGTCACCGAACTCATTCCGCTGTCGATCAGCGATCCGCTGGTCGGCGGGCATCTCGAAATTTATTGCGACGACTCCGAAACCGGTCGCGCCATCCTTGAATCCGGCCGCGAGATCCCGCGCAACCGCATCATGCGCATCGACCACAAGATGCACTACGCGACACTCGGGCAGTTCCTTGGCGTCCTGCATCGCACTGCGCCGATCCAGTTCGGCGAGCGTGTCACCCTGGTGCTCAATCAACGCTCGGTCGCCAAGCCCTATGTCGACGACAACAGAATGTTCTACCTTGCCGCAGACAACGATCACGACCGCGAGTGGGTCAACGAGCTGGCCGAAGACGTCTGGACCAACCAGTTGCCCGCCTATCGCCGCTTCGAGGCAGAGCGCCCCATGCCGGTGCCGCCCGAGGCGCCGTTCCCCGGCGGTGCAAGGGAATCGTGGTGACCAGCCATCATGGCTCCGTCCGGCCGCAGCCGCCCCTTGCCTCGATGAGCCGGGGGTCGGCCGTGGCTGACAGACAGGAAGGGCGCCTGTCTCGGCCTGCGCGGAACCGGCCTGGCTCCAGGCTGGCCCTGGCCTTCGCCGCTGGCGCGGTCGCACTTTGGGCGACCAACGCATTGGTCGGCAAGACGCTGTTGGCAAGTCATCCGGTGTCGCTGGTGCAATGCCTGCAGTTCTGCGGCGCGACCATGGTCTTCGCCCTGATCCGCCTGATCGGCGCCGCGCGGGAACCCGCCATGCCGCGCCATGCGGGTCTCGTCGCGGCACTGGCGCCATTCGTGGTCGGCTTCGTCGGTCTCGTCGGCACGATGATCCTGCAATATGTGGCCTTCGCCTCGATGTCGGTGATCGAGGCGAACCTCGTCGCCTACACCTGGCCCCTGATGGTCGCGGCGGCGGTGATCGCGTTCGAGAACCCGCAACGACCCACGGTGCTGGGCCTTGCCGCGGCCCTTGGGTTTGCCGGCGTCGTGCTTGTCATCTCGGGCGGGCGCGGCCATTCCTGGTTTCAGGGCAACCTTGTCGGCTATCTCGCCGCCTTCGGATCGGCGCTGTGCATGGCCTTCTATTCGATCCTGGTGGGGCGGCTCGCCGTCTCAGCGGACCGTCTTTTGCTGCCGTCCTCATTGATCGGCGTGGCCGTGACATTGCTGTGGTGCATCCATGACGGCGCAACCTTGCCCGCTGCTGCCGACCTTGCGCTTGGGCTCTATCTTGGTGCTGGCCCGATGGGCCTGGGTTATTATTTCTGGTCGCGGGCCTTGAAGCTCGAGGATCGCGGCAAGGTCGCGGTTATCGCCTATCTCACCCCGATCGCTTCGACACTGCTTCTGGTCCTGTCCGGCGAACGGCTCACGATGACGGCCATCGCCGGCGCGATCCTTGTCATTGGCAGTTGTATTGCCGTCGGTGTGGAGCGTTCGGAGGCCGAAAATCATGTTTGACGACAACGAACGTCTGGCCCGCAGGGAAGCGCACTGGCTGATCAAGGAATTTGGCGCCGAGGCGCCACTTTACGCGGCGATGAAGGCTGAAAAGGCGATCGAGCAGAAGGATTTCGCGCGTTGTGCCCGTTGGAGGCGTATTCTTGAGATATTGGCTGACGGCCGCACAACCAAGTCTGCTGCCTTGAAGTATTAGATTTTCTAATTTGCCCGATGTCGATTTCCCATAAAAATAGTTGACGTCAAGTCTTGATTCGTTTTGGGACTGGGCGGTCCGTTGGGGGACGCGGTTCAGGCGATACATCGACAAAAGTCTTCTATGGGGTGGATGACTTTGTCGCAAATAGGGTGAAAGAATTGTCAAATATCGAGGATAAGACCGTTATCGAGCTTACGGCCGATATTGTCTCGGCCTATGTCGGCAACAATCCGCTTCCGGTCTCCGGCCTGCCTGACCTGATCGCCAGTGTCAGCGCCTCGGTTCGAAAACTGGCTGGTGCGGCTGTCGCGGAAAGCCCAAGCCTGGTTCCGGCTGTAAACCCGAAAAAGTCGGTGTTTCCCGACTACATTATCTGCCTGGAGGACGGGAAGAAGTTCAAGTCGCTCAAGCGACACCTCAGGACAGACTATGGCCTGAGCCCGGATGACTATCGGGCCAAATGGGGTCTGCCGCCGGACTATCCGATGGTCGCACCGAACTATTCGGCCACCAGGTCCGCGCTCGCGAAGTCGACGGGACTTGGCCGCAAGCCGGCCGCGGCGCCGGCCACCGTGGCCAAGGCGACGAAGCGTGGCAAGGCGACCGCCTGAGGGTCTGCTGGCCAGTATGGCAAGCCACTGAGCGGCTGCCCTGACGGCGCAATCGCGCGCGCCGTTTTTGGGCCTTGTGCGTTCAACTGGCCCGCAAGGCCTTGCGAAGCGTTGATGTCCGGTGCAAAAGCGCCGCCATGCTGATCATCAACGACCTTTCACTCCGCATGGCGGGGCGCCTGCTTCTCGACCACGCCTCGCTGACTTTGCCGGCCGGCACCAAAGCCGGCCTTGTCGGCCGCAACGGCACCGGCAAGACGACCCTGTTCAAGGCGATCACCGGCGATTTTCCCTCCGAGACCGGCTCGATCAGCCTGCCGAAGAGCACGCGCATCGGCCAGGTGGCGCAGGAGGCACCCGGCACCGAGGAGCCGCTGATCGAAATCGTGCTCAAGGCCGATGTCGAGCGCACGGCTCTGCTCGAAGAGGAAAAGACGGCGACCGATCCGCACCGGATCGCCGATATCCATATGCGGCTGGCCGACATCGACGCCCATTCCGCGGAGTCCCGCGCGGCCACCATCCTGGCTGGGCTCGGCTTCGATGATGCGGCACAGCGCCGCCCGGCTTCGTCCTTCTCCGGCGGCTGGCGCATGCGCGTGGCGCTGGCCGCCGTGCTGTTTTCCGAGCCCGATCTTCTGCTGCTCGACGAGCCGACCAACTATCTCGACCTCGAAGGCACGCTATGGCTGGAAAATTACGTGTCGAAGTATCCGCACACCGTGCTTTTGATTTCGCACGACCGCGACCTGCTCAACCGCGCCGTCAACTCGATCGTACACCTCGACCAGAAAAAGCTGACCTTCTGGCGCGGCGGCTATGACCAGTTCGAGCGCCAATACACTGAACAGAAGGAATTGCAGGAGAAGGGCCGCGTCAAGCAGGAGGCCGCCCGCAAGCACATGGAGTCCTTCGTCGAACGCTTCCGCGCCAAGGCTTCCAAGGCCAGGCAGGCGCAGTCGCGCATCAAGGCGCTGGAAAAGATGAAGCCGATCGCGGCGATCGTGAACGATACGGTGCGGCCGTTCTCCTTCCCGGAACCGGTCAAGACGGTGGCCTCGCCGATCGTTGCGCTGAACAACGTCAATGTCGGCTATACCGAGGGCCAGCCGATCCTCAAGAAGATGACGCTGCGCATCGATGCCGACGACCGCATCGCGCTGCTTGGCGCCAACGGCAACGGCAAGTCGACCTTCGCCAAGCTGCTGTCCGGCCGGCTCAAGCAGGAGACCGGCACCATGACGGTGGCGCCCGGGCTGAAAGTGGCGATCTTTGCCCAGCATCAGCTCGACGACCTTCGTCCGGAGGAAAATGCCTATGAGCATGTCCGACGGCTGATGCCGGAGGCGCCGGAATCGAAGGTGCGCGGCCGTGTCGCCCAGTTCGGTCTGTCGACCGAGAAGATGAACACACCCGCCAAGGATCTCTCGGGCGGCGAGAAGGCGCGGCTTCTGATGGGGCTGTCGGCCTTCGAGGGCCCGAACCTGTTCATCCTCGACGAGCCGACCAACCATCTCGACATCGACAGCCGCGAATCGCTGATCCACGCGCTCAATGAATTTCCCGGCGCCGTGATCCTGATCTCGCACGACCGCCATTTGCTGGAAGCGACCGCCGACCGGCTCTGGCTGGTCAAGGACGGCGCGGTCAACCCGTATGATGGCGACCTGGAAGATTACAAGACTTTGGTCACCGGCGTGTCCGGCGACCGCCGCGAGCGGCGCGAGGCCGACAAGGCGTCAAAGGCCGACCGCCGCCGCGAGGCGGCCCAGCGCCGCGCCGCCTTCGAGCCCCTGGCCAAGGAAATCCGCGCCACCGAAGCGTTGATGGATCGCATCCGCAAGCGCATCGACGGCATCGAGGACGAACTGGCCAACCCGGCGATCTACGAAAAGGATCCGTCGACCGCGACACGGCTGGCCAAGGAGCGTTCGCAACTGGCCCACACGCTCGCCGGCCACGAGGAGAAGTGGCTCACCATGTCGGCCGAGTACGAGGAAGGCACGGCGGAGTAGGGGAGCCTCTTCCTTCTCCCACAAACAAGGGGAGAAGGGAACGCGCCATCTGGCTCTACACGCCGTGCCCGAAACCCGCTAGACAAACGCCATGAACCAGCACGCCAAGCTCAGGATCGGCTATTCGGCCTGTCCGCATGATTGCCCGTCGACCTGCGCGCTCGAGGTCGAACTGCTCGATGGCTACCGCATCGGCCGCGTCCATGGCGCGAAGGCCAACACCTACACATCAGGCGTCGTCTGCGCCAAGGTCGCGCGTTATGCCGACCGCGTCCATCACCCCGAACGGCTGCTGAAGCCTCTGGTGCGGGCCGGCGCCAAGGGCGACGGCGTCTGGAAGGAAGCGAGTTGGGAGGCCGCCCTCGATCTGGTCGCCGAAAAGTTCGTTACTGCCGAGGAGAAATACGGCTCGGAGACGGTCTGGCCCTATTATTACGCCGGCACGATGGGGCTGGTGCAGCGCGACGGCATCGACCGGCTGCGGCATGCGAAGAAATACTCCGGCTTCTTCGGCTCGATCTGCACCAATCTGGCCTGGACCGGCTGGATGATGGGAGCGGGTGCGCTGCGCGGTCCCGACCCCCGCGAAATGGCGAAATCCGACTGCGTGGTGATCTGGGGCACCAATGCCGTGGTCACACAGGTCAATGTGATGACTCACGCCATAAGGGCGCGCAAGGAACGCGGCGCCAAAATCGTCGTCATCGACGTCTATGAAAACGCGACCATGAAGCAGGCCGACATGGGCCTGATCCTAAAGCCCGGCACCGATGGCGCGCTGGCGTGCGCGGTCATGCACGTTCTGTTCAGGGAAGGTCTGGCGGACCGTGCCTATCTCGAAAAATACACCGACGACCCCGCAGGGCTGGAAGCACATCTCAAGCCCAGGACACCGGAGTGGGCGGCAGGCATCACCGGTCTTTCCGTGGCCGAGATCGAGGCCTTCGCCCGTCTCGTCGGCACGACGAAAAAGACCTATTTCCGCCTTGGCTACGGCTTTGCCCGCCAGCGCAATGGCGCGGTCAACATGCATGCCGCGTCTTGCATCGCCGCTGTCATCGGCAGCTGGCAATATGAGGGCGGCGGCGCCTTTCATTCCAATTCCGGCATCTTCAAGCTCAACCAGGAGGTGCTGGAGGGCACGCGCATGCGCGATCCCTCCATCCGCTATCTCGATCATTCGCGCATCGGTCCGGTGCTGACCGGCGCCACCGATGCGCTCTATGGCGGCCCGCCGGTAACGGCGATGCTGATCCAGAACACCAATCCGGCGAATGTCGCGCCCGAGCAGCGGCTGGTGAAACAGGGCTTCCTGCGCGACGACCTGTTCTCTTGCGCGCATGAGCAATTCATGACCGATACGGCCAAGCTTGCCGATGTCGTGCTGCCGGCGACGATGTTCCTCGAGCACGACGATCTCTACAAGGGCGGCGGCAACCAGCACATCACGCTCGGCCCCAAACTGATCGAGCCGCCGGAAGGGCCGCGAACCAATCATTTTGTCATCGAGCAGCTGGCCGAGCGCCTGGGCGTCGCCGACCGCCCGGGCTTTGGTCTTACCGAGCAGCAGCACATAGACATCATTCTCGGCAAGCGCGGGCTGGGCAGCTTCGACAGCTTGAAGGAACAGAAGTGGGTCGATCTGCAGCCGGACTTCGAGACCGCCCATTACATCAGGGGCTTTGGCCATCCCGACGGAAAATTCCGCTTCCGCGCCGATTGGACCGGCCAGCCGGCCCCCAACCGGCCGCCGAGGAGCATGGGACTGTTTGGCCCCGTGGAACGCTTGCCTGAATTTCCCGACCATGTCGACCTGATCGAGGTGGCGGACGAGGCGCATCCGTTCCGGCTGACGACCTCACCGGCGCGCAATTTCCTCAACTCGACATTCTCGGAAACGCCGATATCGAAAGCCAAGGAAGGCCGTCCGGAACTGCTTCTCCACCCCGACGATGCCGCCGCTCACGGGCTGACGGAGGGCGACCGTGTCGAGATCGGCAACCAGCGTGGTGAGGTGGTGCTGCACGCCAGATTGTTCGACGGCATCAAACGCGGCGTGGTGATCGCCGAAGGCATCTGGCCAAACAGCGCGCATGAGCGCGGCGAGGGCATCAACGTGCTGACCGGCGCCGACGCGCCGGCGCCCTATGGTGGTGCGGCCTTCCACGACAACAAGGTCTGGCTGCGCAAGGCGCAAGAACTCGGCGCCGGCTGAAACCGTCAAATGCTTTTGCTGTCGAGGATCCTCGGCATGATGCTGAAGACAGGGCGCCTCGTGGATTGAGAAGGCAAAGCGCGGCCGTAATGCGCCAAATCACACCGGCAAGATTTCGGCGGCCTTTTTCCTGTTCAGCCGGAGCCGGACGTCGTCGGCGATCGCCTGCGCTTCGATCCCGATTTCGCGCAGCAATCCGGTGACTGCGTTGTGGAAACCAACAAGGTAAAGGCCGAGATCCGAAGCTTGCGCGGTAACGCCGCTGCGGTCTGGCTGGATGCCGGGCTCCAGGAATTTGGCATAGCCCGGCCGGAAACCGGTGGCGAAGATGATCGTGTCGAATTCGCTGTGCTTGCCGTCGGCAAAACGGGCGCCGCGTTGCGAGATCTCTGCGATATCGGGCGCAACCTTGATCGCGCCTTCCCGGATCTTGCCGATGGTGCCCACGTCGATCACCGGTATGCGCGATGCGATCGCAATCTGTTCCAGCAGTCCCTGTCTCGGCCGTTTGAGCCCATATGTCTCCAGCCTGCCCATCACCAGGTCGAGGATGATGGGCAAAAGAACATCGTTGAGGCGTCGCGGCCCCAGGCGCGTCGCCATGCCGACCATTTGGATAGGCACGCCGAACAGTTCGCGTGGCACGATATGAACGCCGCCACGCACGGAAATCGTCGGTCGTGCGCCGCTTTCCGCCAGATCGAGCGCAATCTCGGCGCCCGTGTTGCCCATGCCGATGACCAGCACCGACCGGCCGGCGAAAGGCTCGGCATTGCGGTAGTCGGCGCTGTGCAGTGTCCGGCCCTTGAATGTGTCGATGCCAGCAAATCCGGGCCGCAAGGGTTCGGCATTGTAGCCTGAGGCGATCACCACATGCCTGGCGCCCAGCGAGCCGGATGTCGTGTCCACACGCCAGCCGCGACCCTCCCGGGTGATCGCCTTCACCGTTTCTCCGAAGCGGGGCTTGAGGTCGAACCGCTTCGCATAGGCATCGAGATACTCGACGAAAAGATCGCGCGGTACATAACGTGGATAGTGCTTGGGGAAGGGCACGAAGGGCAGCGACGAATAGCGCTTGGTTGTATGCAGATGGACGCGCTCGTAATGGCGCCGCCAGGCGGGCGCGGCCTGCTGCTCTTTTTCGAGAAGGATGAAGTCAACCCCAGCCTGCCGCAGGCATGCGCCAACAGCCAGGCCCGCCGGCCCGGCACCGATGATCGCAACTGGGGTGGTGTCGTCCAAGCGCGCCTCCACTGCACAATTCGCGTCCGGAGCATGTCAAAAGCATGGCAGAGCCTCGCTTCAGCTGCGTCCGGCAAGGTTCAATCCGGCAACGGCACCGTCAGCCCCACCTTGACGCGATCCATGGCCACGAAGGTGCGGAACTTGCGGACATTGTTGCCGCCGAAGAACAGCTTTCGCGTCAGCGCCTCATAGGCGCCCATGTCGGCCACGGTGATGACGAGGATGAAGTCGGCCTCACCAGTCACATAGTAGCATTGCTGCACTTCAGCCGCCGCCGAGAACTGCCGCTTGGCCGCGTCGATCAGCTCGGAGCGTTCGCTCTCGAGCTCCACTTCGACGAAGATGGTGATCGGCTGGCCGACCGCCGCCGGATCGACCACCGCGACATTGCTTGCAATGACGCCGGTCTGCTCCATACGCTTGATGCGGCGCTGCACCGCCGGTGCCGACAGGTTGACCGCTCCGCCGATCAGTCGCTGCGGCGTGGTGTTGTCCCGCTGCAGGATGGCAAGGATGGCGAGATCGAAGCTGTCGAGTGAGAGGGGCGATGGAGGCAATGGACATCCTGGCGAAACAAACTTGCGTTCTGGAGGGTCAATTACAGCGCTTTTTGCGCCGATCCTGCAATATATTCTCGGCAACCGCCAAAGGAGAGCGCCAGTGTTCCTGCTCAATCGCAATGCCATGCACCGCCAGCCACTCATCGCCGCCGATGCCGAAACGCTTGGGGTCGCTGGGGCGGACATCGTCGAGCACTTTCTTGCTCATCGCGACAATCACCTGACAACGCCGCTGCACGCGCTGCCGGCGCTGGCTGCCGAACTCGGTCTCGGTGCCTTGCATGTCAAGGATGAGGGCTTTCGTCTCGGCCTCGGCAGCTTCAAGGCGCTGGGTGGCGCCTATGCCGTATTCCGCCTTGTGCTGGAGGAGGCGGAGAAGCGGCTTGGCGGCCCTGTCGATGTCGGTGATCTCGATCGACCCGATGTACGGGCTGTCGCCGCGACGATGACGGTTGCCTGTGCCACAGACGGCAATCACGGCCGTTCCGTCGCGCAAGGCGCTGAGCTTGCCGGTGCCAAGGCCGTGATCTTTGTCCATTCCGGTGTCAGCCAGGAGCGGATTGCGGCAATAGCCCGCTACGGTGCGGAGATGGTGCGTGTCGATGGAAACTATGACGATTCGGTCAGGCAAGCCGCGAAGGTCGCGGCCGACAAAGGCTGGACCGTGGTGTCGGATACGTCGTGGCCGGGCTATGAGCGCATCCCTGGCCTGGTGATGCAAGGCTATACCGCGATCGTGCGCGAAGCGCTGCGCCAGCTCCGGGAACCGCCAACCCACGTTTTCGTCCAGGCGGGTGTCGGCGGCATTGCCGCCGCGGTGGCCGGCCATCTGGCCATCGTGCTCGGCGACGCCAGGCCGATTTTCACCGTGGTTGAGCCGTCGCGCGCCGCTTGCGTTCTCGCGGCTGCCCAGGCAGGGCGCGTGGTCAAGGTGGCGCACGACCGGCCGACGGTGATGGCCATGCTTGAATGCTATGAAGCCTCGCAAGTCGCCTGGCGCGTGCTGGCACGCACCGCCGACGCCTTCATGACCGTGGACGAGGATGACGCCATCGCGGTGATGCGCCGGCTGGCACGGCCGGCCGGCAGCGATCCGGCGATCGTCGCCGGTGAAAGCGGTGGCGTCGGCCTCGCCGGACTGATGCGGGCGGTGGCCGAAAACAAGATGGTTCTCGGGCTCGACGGCAACTCCCGCGTCCTGGTGATCAACACCGAGGGCGCCACCGACCCGCAACGTTATGCCGAACTGGTCGGCACGAACCCGGCCGACGTACTGGCCGGCAAGCTGGCTGCCGAGGCAACACCATGATCGCGATCGATGCACCGCGCCTGCTTGGCCGCATCCGTGAATTGGGCGCTGTTGGTCGCGACGGCGAGGGCAGGCTGATCCGGTTGGCCGCCTCCGACACGGACAGGCTGGGCCGTGACCTCTTCGTCGGCTGGCTGCGCCAGGCCGGGCTTGATGTCGCCATCGACCGCATCGGCAACATCTTCGGCATCTGGCAAAGTGCCGACAATGCAGGCAAGGCACCACTGCTCATCGGCTCGCACATCGACACCGTCATCGACGCCGGCATCTATGATGGGTGCTACGGCGTGCTCGCCGGGCTGGAGGTGATCGAGACGCTGAAGGCGTCCGGCCTTTCGCCGTCGCGCCCGCTCGCCGTCGCGGCCTTCACCAATGAGGAGGGCGTGCGCTTCTCTCCCGATATGATGGGCTCGCTGGTCTATGCTGGCGGCATCGACGTCGAAGCGGCACTCGCCGCTGTCGGGACCGACGGCAGCACGCTTGGGCAGGAACTGGCCCGCATCGGCTATGCCGGCGATCGCGAACCGGGCTTTCTCAAGCCGCATATTTATCTCGAACTGCATATCGAACAGGGGCCGATCCTGGAGCGCGAAGGCGTTCCGATCGGCGCGGTGGAAAGCCTGCAGGGAATCTCCTGGCAGCGCATCACCATCAATGGTGTCGCCAACCACGCCGGCACCACGCCGATGTCGATGCGCCGCGATGCCGGATACGCCGCGGCACGCGTGGTCACCTTCCTGCATGACCGGGCCGCGGTCTCCAACTCGCCAACGGTTGCCACGGTCGGCACGATGCGCTTCGAGCCGAACGCCATCAATGTCATTCCATCACGCGCTGTCTTCACCGTCGATTTGCGCGATCCCGACGAGCAGCGCCTGCAGGCGGAGGAGGCGGCGCTGGCGGTCTTTCTGGAACAGCTCGCCGCCGACGGCATCGCCGTGACGGTCGAAAAGCTGGCGCGCTTCGAGCCCGTTGTCTTCGACAGGCAAGTCGTCGAACTGATCGAGGCCGCGGCGAGGAAGCGCGGGCTTGTCTCGAGGCGCATGACCTCGGGCGCGGGCCATGACGCCCAGATGATCGCGCGCATTGCGCCGGCGGCGATGATCTTCGTGCCGAGCGCCGGAGGCATCAGCCACAATCCGCGCGAGCACACCGAAGATGCCGAGCTTGTTGCCGGCGCCAATATCCTGCTTGATGTGGTCACCGAACTTGCCGAGTTCGAGGGGTGAGGAAATGGCTGGGCTCGATCCCGAAACACTGAAGCGCGAGATGACGGGATGGCGGCATGACCTGCATGCGCATCCCGAATTCGGTTTCGAGGAGAAGCGCACGGCAGCCTTCGTCGCGGCCAAGCTGCGCGAATTCGGCCTGGACGATGTCGTCGAGGGGATCGGCGGCACCGGTGTCGTCGGCACGTTGAAACGCGGCAGCGGCAACCGCGCCATCGCGCTGAGGGCCGACATGGACGCGCTGCGCATCGCCGAGCAATCCACCGCGCCATATCGCTCCGGCAATCCCGGAATCATGCACGCCTGCGGCCATGATGGCCACACAACGATGCTTCTTGGCGCGGCGAAGCTGCTGGCCGAGGCGGGCGGTTTCGACGGCACCGTACGCTTCATCTTCCAGCCGGCCGAGGAGTGGGGCAGGGGCGCGCTGGCCATGCTCGACGATGGCCTGATGGAGCGCTTTCCCTTCGACGAGATCTTCGGCTTGCACAATATGCCCGGCCTGCCCGTCGGGCATTTCGAGACCCGTGCCGGCCCGGTCCTGTCGGCCGAAGACAATTTCGAGATCGTGCTCAGGGGGTTGGGCGGCCACGCCGCGCGGCCGCATTCGGGCCAGGAAACGCTGGTCGCCGCCTGTGCGCTGGTCGTCAATCTGCAGACCATCGTCGCGCGTCGCCTGAGCCCTGCCGACATATCCGTGGTTTCGGTGACCGAACTGGTTACCGACGGCACCCGCAATGCACTGCCAGGTCTTGCCCGCATCCTCGGCGACGCGCGCAGTTTCCGCCCCGAGGTCAGCGCCGAGATCGAACGCCAGATGCGCGTCATCGCCGAAGGCACCGCTGCCGCCTACAATGTCACCGCCGTGGTCAACTATACCAGAGAGTTCGTTGCGCTGCGCAACGATGCCGAACTGGTCGACGCGGCCTTCGCCGCCGCCAAGAACGTCTTCGAAGCGGGCAGTATCGCGGTCGCCCGCGAGCCAATGACGGCGTCGGAGGATTTCGCCCGCTTCCTCGATCACGTGCCCGGCTGCTTCGTCTTCCTCGGCAATGGCGAGGCCTCGGCACCTTTGCACAATCCGACCTATGACTTCAACGATGAGGGGCTGTTGTTCGGTGCCAATTTCCATGTCGCCATCGCCAGGCAACGGCTTGGGATTGTACGGTAATGGATAGATTCGGCGCGTTTTTGCCGGGGGAAAACGCCCGGGAAAGCCGGAAATCCGCGATGTCGCATGACGCAGGGGCAAGACTCAGCTAGCCTCTGTCTCGCGGCGGACCTGATATCCGCCTGGCCGGCGCTATCAGATTACCTCCCAAGCGGCGCCGGCCTTCTTCCTCGCGCCTCTTGTCTTGCTAAATTAGCAATCCTTAAATTTAGAATGTTCGCCATTGCAGGAAGTTAGGGTCTTGCTGGCATAGAAGCGACAAACTTTCGGGGATGCTTGCAGGAAACAGATGCGCGGGCGGAGCTGGATAAAGGCGTTGCGTCAGGAGGAGGCCCTCCGGGTTCGTGCGCGCATCGCCGAGCTCGAAAAAGACCTGACGGCGGCGTCCCCAGCCCAAGGCCGTCAGCAACGGCATGAAGCAGGGCATGAATTGCGCAATGCGAAGTTCCGCCTTGAGCGGCTCGAGGAGTGCATCGCGGCGATGCCTTGATGCTCCGGCCCAAATCCTGTTGTACGGAACACCATCTCAATTGCCGACACTGCCTGCTTTCGTAACGGAATTGCCGGCGACGTAAGGGCTCTGTCCGGCATCCGGGGCCTTCGTCGGCGGCAGTTTGTTGTCGCAAGCCGAGACAGTCGCCGAAACGATCAAAGCCACCAGAACGAGGCCCAATCTTAGCTTTTTCATCGCTATCGCCTCCAGCCTCACAACGATGCGGTGCCGGTTTGGTTGCGAATTTCGCGTCGGGAACAAAACGTCATATCTGCGGTTGATCTCCATCAAAGGAGAACCGCCGCATGTTTCGTTTGCTTCTGGCAGGCACCTTTGCCTTTCTCGCTTACCGCCTCGCTCGCAAGATAATCGATGAGGTGCCCGGTAACGTCGATCCGCTGTTGTTGCCGGCGCCAAGAAGTGATCGAGAAGCACTGCGCCGCCAATCGGCGGCGATGGGTGTCGACCCCAGGCGGTAGTGTCACGGCGCTTCTGTGTTGCGAACAAAGCGGAAACGATGCTTGATGGGCGATGAACCTTGCCGCCCATGATTCGACCTTCCTGGAATCGACCGCCCAGCCCGCCTATCTCGCCCGACTGAACGACGCCCAGCGCCAGGCCGTCGAGCATGGTGACGGCAAGATCGCCGGGCCGCTTTTGGTCATTGCCGGCGCCGGCTCCGGCAAGACCAACACGCTGGCGCATCGTGTCGCTCACCTGATCTTCAAGGGCGCCGATCCGCGCCGCATCCTGCTGATGACCTTTTCGCGGCGCGCCGCAGCGGAAATGGCAAGGCGCGTCGAGCGCATCGCCGGCGAGGTGCTTGGCCGCGACGCCGCGGTGATCACGGATGCGCTGACCTGGGCCGGCACCTTTCACGGCATCGGTGCGCGGCTGTTGCGCGACTATGCGCTGGAGATCGGCCTCGATCCGGCCTTCACCATCCACGATCGTGAAGATTCCGCCGATCTGATGAACCTCGTGCGCCATGAACTCGGCTTCTCGAAGACCGAGGCGCGCTTTCCCACCAAGGGCACCTGCCTTGCCATCTACTCGCGCGCCGTCAACGCGCAGACGCCGCTCGGCGAGGTGCTGGGGTCCGCCTTTCCCTGGTGCGCCGGTTGGGCGGAGCAGCTGAAGCAGCTGTTCGCTGGTTATGTCGAGGCCAAGCAGGCGCAGAACGTGCTCGATTACGATGACCTGCTGCTCTACTGGGCGCAGATGGCGGCAGAGCCGGAAATAGCGACGCATCTCGGGAGCCGCTACGACCATGTGCTTGTCGATGAGTACCAGGACACCAACCGGCTGCAGGCTTCGATTCTTATGGCGCTGAAGCCCGACGGGGCCGGGCTGACGGTGGTCGGCGACGACGCGCAGTCGATCTATTCGTTCCGTGCCGCCGAGGTGCGCAACATTCTCGATTTCCCCCGGCAGTTCGCGCAGGCGGCCGATGTGGTGCTGCTGGAGCGCAACTACCGCTCGACAGAGACGATTCTCGCAGCCGCCAATGCGGTGATCGGCGAGGCCCCGGAACGCTTCACCAAGAACCTGTGGTCGGAGCGTAAATCCGCCGACAAGCCGAGACTGGTGAGCGTGCGCGACGAGGTCGAGCAGGCCAATTTCGTTTGTGACACCATCCTGGCCGAGCGCGAGGCCGGCACGGCGCTGAAATCGCAGGCGGTGCTGTTTCGCGCCTCGCACCACAGTGGGCCGCTCGAAATCGAGTTGACGCGGCGCAACATCCCTTTCGTGAAGTTCGGAGGCCTGAAGTTCCTCGATGCCGCGCACGTCAAGGATGTGCTGGCGGTGCTGCGCTTCGCCGAAAATCCGCGCGACCGCGTCGCCGGCTTTCGGGTGCTGCAGCTCATGCCCGGCATTGGCCCTTCGGCCGCCGGGCAGATCGTCGAGACCATGACAACGGCACTGGACGAGGCGATGGGTCTGGCCGGATGGCGTCCTCCGCAACGCGCGGCGGATGGCTGGCCGGGCTTCGTCGAGCTCTATTCCGGCCTGCGGGCCGGCGCCAAATGGCCGGCTGATCTCGAACAGGTCAGGCTCTGGTACGAGCCGCATCTGGAGCGTATCCACGAGGATGCGATCACGCGGCGGGCCGACCTGTTGCAGCTCGAGCAGATCGGGTCGGGCTATGCCTCGCGCGAGCGTTTCCTGACCGAGCTGACACTCGATCCGCCCGACGCTACCAGCGACCAGGCCGGACCGCCGCATCGCGACGAGGACTATCTGATCCTGTCGACCATCCATTCCGCCAAGGGCCAGGAGTGGAAGAACGTCTTTGTGCTCAACACGGTCGACGGCTGTATCCCGGCCGATCTCGGTGTCGGCACCAAGGAGGACATCGAGGAGGAGCGCCGGCTGCTCTACGTGGCGATGACAAGAGCCAAGGACAACCTGAACCTGGTCATGCCGCAGCGCTTCTTCCCGCACGGCCAGGCGGCGCGGGGAGACCGTCATCTCTACGCCTCGCGCACCCGCTTCATCCCGGCTTCGATCCTGGGTGCGTTCCAGCAAATGTCGTGGCCAGGCGCGCAAGCGGCGCAGGGCAGGGCACCCCGGCCGGAGGTGCGCGTGGACATCGGCGCGCGCATGCGCGGCATGTGGAAATAGGCGAAGGCCATGGCGCAACCGCGGGTCAGGATTGCCATCGCCGGCGCGCTGGGTCGCATGGGCCGCCAGATGGCGGAAGCCCCGTGCAGGCCGATCCGCGGCTGGCGCTCGCAGCGCGCTTCCGCCGCCCGGGCAGTGTCGGCGAAGGGATGGTGAGCCGCGACCAAGCGCTAGCAATGGCCGATGTGGCGATCGATTTCACCACGCCGGCCGCGTCCGCTGATCTGGCAAGCTTGTGTGCGGAGCGCGGCGGACCGGCCCTGGTGATCGGCTCGACCGGTTTCGGTACCGCCGAACTGGCCACTATCGCCAACGCTGCAAAAACGATCGCTATCGTCCGCTCGGGCAGCTTTTCGCTCGGGCTCAACATGCTGGTCGCCTTGGTCGAGAAAGCAGCCCGTGCGCTCGGCCCCGATGATTGGGACGCCGAGATATTCGAGGCACACCACCGCCACAAGATCGACGCCCCGTCAGGCACCGCCCTGATGCTGGGTCAGGCTGTTGCAGGCGGGCGCGGCATCGAACTGGACACGGTCGCAAGGCGCGTCCGCGATGGCGTCACCGGCGCGTGTCCCGCCGGCGAGATCAGTTTTGCGGTGACACGTGGCGGCAGCATTGTCGGCGAACACAGCGTCGGTTTCTGTGCCGAAGGCGAGCTTGTTACCTTGTCGCATACGGCCGGCGACCGCGTCATGTTCGCCCGTGGCGCCATCGCCGCGGCGCTCTGGGTGGCGGGGCGGCCGCCTGGCCAATACGATATGCGCGACGTGCTGGGGCTGGACAATTGAGGCGGGCACGTTGCGGATGTAGCCACGTGCCGTGGAAATTGGCTGGTCATGGCTTACCAATCTGCAAGATTTCCCATCGTTTTCGGCTTGAAAGCTGGATGAAAGGTTGATGCCATTACCATTGTCGGCGCGTCCCCATATTGTCGCAGAAGCGATGGGAGAGAGAGGGACGCGGAAACGAACAAAGGGAAGAGGCCATGTCGCTCGCGCGAATACTGCTTGATTCAGCCGCCACAACCGCACTCGTCGCCACCATGGCCTTGTCCGCGCCGTCCGCGCGCGCCGCCGACAAGGTTTCGATCATGGTCGGGGGCTACGAGAAACAGATTTATCTGCCCGCCAAGCTGACCGAGGCGCTCGGTTATTTCAAGGACGAGGGTCTCGACGTCGAATTGCTGAATGAGCCTGCCGGCGTCGATGCCGAGAACGAGATGCTTGCCGGCGCAGTGCAGGGGGTCGTCGGCTTCTACGACCACTGCATCGATCTGCAGGCAAAGGGCAAGTTCGTCGAATCGATCGTCCAGTTCAGCCAAGCGCCGGGCGAAGTCGAACTCGTTTCGACCAAGCATCCCGAGATCAAGTCCCCAGCCGATTTCAAAGGCATGAGCCTTGGCGTGACCGGCCTCGGCTCCTCGACGAATTTCCTGACGCAATATCTTGCCGTCAAGAGCGGTCTGAAGCTCGGTGACTTCACTTCCGTTCCGGTCGGCGCCGGCAACACTTTCATCGCCGCCATGCAGCAAGACAAGATCCAGGCAGGCATGACCACCGAACCGACAATCACGCGGCTCTTGAAGACCGGCGAAGCCTCCGTTCTGATCGACATGCGCACGATAGAAGGCACCAAGGCCGCTCTCGGCGGCACCTATCCGGCTGCTTCCCTCTATATGCAGACCGATTGGGTCGAGGCGCACAAAGACATTGTGCAGAAACTGGCCAACGCCTTCGTCAAGACGCAGAAATTCATCAACACGCACAGCGGCGCCGAGATCGCCGAAAAGATGCCGAAGGACTACTATGTCGGCGACAAGGAAGGCTACGTGAAGGCACTTGATGCCGGCAAGGCGATGTTTACGCCCGACGGGATCATGCCGGAAGGTGGGCCCGAGACGGTGCTGGCGGTGCTTTCGGCCTTCTCGAAGGACTTGCAGGGCAAGCAGATCGATCTTGCCAAGACCTACACCTCGGAATTCGTCAAGAACGCCAAGTAGCAGGCCGTGCCGGCGCTATGAAAGCATCGCGCCGGCAATCGTCAGTTTCCAGCGTCCGGCGGCTCTGGCCGACGGCTGGCGTTCGCTCGAACCCGGAGTTCCACCATGATCCAGGAAAAGACCACACCAGCGATCGAGCTGATCAATGTCAGCCGTCGCTTCCTTTCGCCCACCGGCAAATCGCTGACGGCGTTGCGCGATTTCACCATGACGGTGGAGCGCGGCGAGTTCGTCGCCGTTGTCGGTCCAACCGGCTGCGGAAAATCCACGACGCTCAACCTGGTCACGGGGCTGGCCAGCCCAAGTGCCGGCGAGGTTCGGGTCATGGGTGCCCCTGTAAAGGGCATAGATCCGCGCATCGGATTTGTGTTCCAGAGCGACGCCTTATTTCCCTGGCGGACCGTGATCGAGAACGTGATGGCCGGTCCACTGTTTCGCGGCAAGGCGAAGCCGGAGGCCACGGCCGCTGCAAAGGACTGGCTGGCGCGTGTCGGGCTGTCGCGGTTCGAGCACCATTATCCGCACCAGCTTTCGGGCGGCATGCGCAAGCGGGTGGCGCTGGCGCAGACGTTCATAAACGGACCCGAGATCCTTCTCATGGACGAGCCGTTTTCCGCTCTCGACGTCCAGACGCGTGTCCTGATGCACGAGGAACTGTTGCGCCTATGGTCGCAAACGAAGGCTTCCGTGGTATTCGTCACACATGATCTGGAAGAGGCGATTGCCCTCGCCGACAAGGTCTATGTCCTGACCGCCGGACCCGCGACTGTGAAATCGGTCTACAGCATAGATTTGCCACGTCCTCGCGTCGTTGCTGACATCCGCTACGAGCAGAGCTTCATTGATTACTCGCGCACCATCTGGGCCGACCTCAAGGAAGAGGTCGAGACCAGCTATGCACGCGCCGCGGCCTAAGGAGGAAGCCATGACCGATGCTGCCATCGACATCAGAGCGGGAGCTTTCAAGCCGGGCACCTCCGATGCGGAAATCGAAGCGGCCGCCGCCAAGGCGGCCCTGCATCGCCGCCGTACCGTGATGTTCTGGCGGGTCTCTATTCTCGTCGCCTTTCTCGTGCTGTGGGAAGTCGCCGCGCGGATGACCTGGATCGATCCGTTCTTCTATGCGATGCCGAGCGCGATCGCGCAGCGGCTCTATGAGTGGACGACGGAAGGAACTTCCGAAGGGCCTCTCTGGTACCACCTCTACGTCACCATGGAGGAATCGGTCATCGGCTTCGTCACCGGCTCGGTCGCCGGCATCATCATTGGTGTCGCGCTCGGCCGCAACCGGATGGCCGCCGATATCTTCTCCATCTACATCAAGGTCATCAATTCCATCCCGCGCGTGGTTCTGGCGCCGATCTTCATCATGATCCTCGGGCTCGGACTCGCCTCCAAGGTGGCACTCGCCTTCGTGATGGTTTTCTTCGTCGTTTTCCACAACGCTTTCCAGGGAGTCCGGGAAGCTGACAGGGCGATGATCGCCAATGCCCGCATCCTCGGCGCCTCCAACTGGCAGCTCACGCGCTCGGTGATCGTCCCCTCGGCGATGAGCTGGATCTTCGCCAGCCTGCATGTCAGCTTCGGCTTTGCCATCATCGGCGCGATCGTCGGTGAATTCGTCGGCTCGCGCTACGGCATCGGCCTGCTGATCAACATCGCCAAGGGATCCTTCGATGCCGCCGGCATGTATGCCGCGATCGTCATCGTCATGGTGGTGGCGCTTGGCGCCGAATACCTGATGACAATGGTCGAGGACCGCCTGGCAAAATGGCGTCCCCAGCCGTTGCACGAGACGCAGTAAGCTTTGGAGGTTAGCTGGCTGCGAGCGGCAGCCGCACCTCGACCACCAGACCACCGGCCGCGCCATCCCCAAGGGTGACGCGACCGCCGGCATTTTCAACGACCTCGCGCACGATAGCCAGCCCGAGCCCGCTGCCTTCCTCCGCTGAACCCGCGATGCGGTAGAAGCGCTCGAACACGTGGTCCCGTTCGTCCTCGGGAATGCCGGGTCCGTCGTCGGCGACCGTCAGAACGGCTTCGCCTTCGATGATCGCCAGTCTGACCGTGACGCAGCCGCCTGATGGTGAGTAGCGCAGCGCATTGTCGACGAGATTGACGATCATCTCGCGCAGCATGGTGCCGTCGCCGATGACCGGCACGGGGCCGGCCTCCTCGAGGCCGAGATCGATCTTGCGGGCGATCGCGTTCGGAGCATGCGTTTCCAGCACCTGCCGGGCGGCCTCGGTGAGGTCGATGCGATCGGCGCGTGGTCGCCGGCTGCCCGGCTCGGCCCGCGACAGGGTGAGCAGCTGTTCGGCGAGCCGCGCCAGCTTGCCGAAACTCGCCTGCAGCGCCACCAATGCTTCCTGGCGCTGATCGGCCGAAGTTTCGCGCAGCGCATAGCTTGCCTGTGTCGACAGCAGCGCCAGCGGTGTGCGCAACTGGTGTGCGGCGTTGGCGATAAAGCGGCGTTGCGCCGCCATCTGCGCCCGCACGCGCTCCATATAAGCGTTCAGCGCGTCGATCAGCGGGCGGATCTCGCTTTGCGCACCGGGTACTTCGACCCGATCAAGTTCATTTCGGCCTGGCGAGCGCACCACGTCCCGGAGCCTGATCAGCGGCGCCAGGCCACGATGCAGGCCAAGCAGAACGAACACACCGGCGATTGCCACCAGCGCCAGTTGCTGGGCAAAGGCGCTGAGCCACAGGCGTTTGACCATCGCGTCGTGACCGGCAAGCGTTACACCCACAGTGACCGTTATGGGTGAATCGGCGCCGGCTCCGACCACGGCGTGGCTAAAGGTGAGGAGCCTCAGCCGATGGCCGCGATAGCTTGCCTCGGCGTCGGGCGGCTTCGACGCCTCCGGCAGGTCGGGATAACCGGTCAGCAACCGCCCCCCGGCAGCCTTGACATGGTAATAGACGCTGTCGCGATCGCCGGTATCGAACATCTCGATCGCCGCTGGCGGTATCGCGGCATCGAGCACGCCGTCGGTTACGGCCACGTGCTCGGCAATGGTCCGCGCCGAACCCAGCAGCATGCGGTCGGTGACCAGATCTGCGGTCGCCAGCGCATTGCCATGGCTGGTCCACAGGTTGATGGTGGCAAGCCCGGCGAGCGGCAGCACCACCCAGGCCAGCAACTGCAGGCGAAGACTGTTAATCCTCATGGCGCAAAAGATAGCCGAGGCCGCGCAAGGTGGCGATCTGGACCCGCGACCCTTCGAGCTTCTTGCGCACACGGTGCACATAGATCTCGATGGCGCTGGGGTCGGCGTCGGTCTCGAAATCGTAGATCGCCGCCGACAGGGCGGCCTTGCTCACGGTTCGTCCGGCCTTGACCATCAATTGTTCAAGCACCGCGTGTTCGCGCGGCGTCAGTGACAGTGTCTCGCCAGCGAGCGAAAACAGCCTCGTGTTGGTGTCGAAGACGAGATCGCCACAGGCAACGACAGGCGCGGTCCGGTCGTTGGCGCGCCGCAACTGCACGCGGATGCGCGCTTCGAGTTCCTCGATCTGGAAGGGTTTGGCCAGATAGTCGTCGGCGCCTTCGTTGAGACCCTTGACCCGTCCGTCGAGGCTGGCGTTGGCGGTCAGCACGATCACCGGCACCCGGTTGCCGCGCGCCCGCAGCATGCGCAGCACCTCCAGCCCGCTCATGCGCGGCAGCGCAAGGTCGAGGATGACCAGCGCATGGTCGCCGGCCGCCAGCGCATGCTCGACATCCTCGCCGTCATGGACGATGTCGACCACATAGTTTGCCTGACGCAAGGTCTTGCCCAGCCAATCAGCCAGTTCACGATTGTCCTCGACAAGCAGCAGCCGCATTTCTCTAACTCTGTCCCGGGCAGCACTTCATGCTGAATTCCGTCCGCTTCTTTGACCGGCACAGCCGGGTCGCGTTCCATTGGTGAGCGTCTGCAAGCGATAATATCGATCCCGTCGCAAGGCAAATGCCGGAGATCCAGTGCCCGCGCGGCAATCTCGATCGTAAAGCCAATCCGTTCGGTTCGATTTCCATCTATTGAGGACCGTGTGGTGGGCTTGGCCCGCCGCTCTTGTTTCTGCGCAAGAGGGCAGGCCCAGCCGGTATCGTCTTGAGCGCCGGTCTTCGCGCTCGGCACCAAAAAGCTTCCACTTCGAGGAATAAAACCGGACGGCCTCGGGTCTTGTCCTCAGCGGAACCGTCCTCCCAAGACGCCGCCTAACGGATGAAACAGGAGATTGAAATGAACAAGATCGCTCTGGCTATCGTCGCCATCCTTGTTGCTGCCGGCGCCGCCTTTGCCGGCAGTGACCATTATGGTTCGGACAATGCCAATCAGCCGGTTGCTGCGGTAGCCGGCGTCGATCATGCCGTCACCGGCGCGGTCAAGACTGCGGAAATGGCCGTGCACAAGGCAGCAGCCGACACCAAGATGAAGGCCACCACCGACTGGCCGGAACCGGGCCAGGGCATCTGGGGGAACTGACGTCTTGAGACGGTGTGCAGCAGGCTTGACGGAGCCTAGCTCAGATCCTTTGGACGCAGGCAATGTGTCAACCGCGCCGACGATAGGTCAGACCAGTGGCCTTCGAAGACGAAGCGCGCAAGGGCCGCTGTCGGGAACTTTTCCTCCAGCCTCTTGCGCGCCTTGATCTCCGACGTTGGCGCGGCAAGCTGTCTCGCCAGGTTCTCCAGGCCTGGATTGTGGCCAACCACCACCAGGCAACCGCTCGACGGGTCGGCTTTATGAACCTGTCCCAGAATATCGGCTGCTGAAGCTTCATAGAGCGCTTCGGCGAACGCCACCCGCGGATGCACGGGCAACTCCGCCGCCACCAGCCGCCAGGTGTCGCGGGTGCGCAGCGCCGGCGATACCAGCGCCAATTCCGGCAGCCAGTCGCGCGCCGCAAGCTCGCGGCCCATCAATCGGGCAGCCTTCAACCCGCGATCGGCCACGGGCCGGTCGAAATCATCGAGATCAGGGTCGTCCCAGCTCGATTTGGCATGGCGAAGCAAGAGAAGTTGTTTCATCGGCATTTGTCAGGACCAGGGAATCGAGGCATTGAAATCCTTGCCATGTCCGCCACCGTACTTCGCGCCTGTGGCAGCATCAAAGGCGGCTGTCAGGACGCCGAAGACAAACAGGCCCACACGTTGCTCGTCCCGATCCCACCTGATGGCGACATCTGCCTTGGTGATCGCCCACGCGCCTGAGCGAATATGAATCACGCCAATGATCGATCCAACCGGCTGGCCCTCGATTTCGCTCAGATAAAAATAGGCCGTAGCGTTTTGTGGTCCATCGGCCTCATCGTACTCGAAGACACCGGCGAGGTCGCCTTTTCTTCGCATTGAACTGTCGAAGATGTCCAAGACTTCGATCCTAAAACAGCGTCGACACATCACGCGCGCCATGCACGATGCGCACGATCTCGATCCGTCTTCCGGCCAGGCGATAGAGAATTAGATAGTTGCCAATGGTCAGCGCTCTGGCGTCAGCGGCGATGTCGGGTCTGCGCGGTCCGGATTCGGGAAAGTCAGCAAGGTGCAGGATGCGCTCGGCGATGGCATCCAGAAAATGGTCGGCGGCACGTGGGCTGTCCCCGGCGATGGCAAGCCAGATATCGACAAGATCATTTTCCGCCGCCGGGCTGCTGCGAATGATCTGTATGCTTCCCATGGCCTATTTCTTGGAAGCCCGGCTGCGGGCTTTTCGCTTGATGTCCTCGATGTCGAAATCAGCAAACGGGCCGCTCTCCAGCCCCTCCGCCCAAGCCTTGCGCAATCGCTCCACTTCGGCTTCGCGGAGCGGCTGACGCAAGCGCCACTCGCGCAGTGCCTCGCGGATCACTTCGCTTACCGATCCATAGCGTCCGCTGCCGACGGCGTCCTTGACCATCTCCAGGAGTTCCGGGGAAAGCGCCACGCTGACCTTTTCGACTGTCGTCATCGAACTGTCTCCTTGGTCAGAAGGTAGCAATATTTGCTACCAACCTCAAGGTCAGGGCGTAATCCGTGCCAGATGCTCAAGGTCGGCTTCCTCGCGCAGCGGGTCGGGCGCCATCACCACCGAAGTGCCGTTGTCGGCATCGTCGGCAAAATAGGCAAGCACGGTCCGGCCGGCCTCCATGCGCGCCTTTCCCTCGGCAACCAGCCCCAGGGCCAGAGGATAAAGCCTGTGCTCGGCCTTCAGCACCCGGGCGGCCAGCATATCCGCATTGTCACCGACCATCACCGGCACGGCTGCCTGGGCGATGATCGGGCCGTCATCCATTTCGGGCGTGACGAAATGGACGGTGCAGCCGTGGATGCGAAGGCCGGCCGCGAGCGCCCTGGCATGGGTGTCGAGGCCCTTGAACGCGGGCAGCAGGGCGGGGTGGATGTTGATCATGCGGCCCTGCCATTTCTCGACAAGGCTGGTGGTGAGGATACGCATATAGCCGGCTAGCGCCACGATCTCGGCATTGAACGCCTTGAGTGCCGCGTCGATCGCGGCATCATGCGCCTGCTTGCTGCCATGGTCGGCACGGGAAATGACCTGCGTGGCGATGCCGCGGGCCTTGGCGACGCCGAGCCCAGCGGCATCCGCCTTGTCGGCAATGACGCCGACGATCTCGGCCGGAAAGGCCGGATCGCTCGCCGCCGCGATCAGTGCCGTCATGTTGGAGCCACGTCCCGATATCAGAACGACGGTGCGTTTCCTCCGCGTGCTCATAGGCCGATCGAGCCCCGATAGATCACTCCGGCGTCGCGGCGCGGTACGATGCGGCCGATCGGCGTCACCGTCTCGCCGGCCTCCTGCAGCACCGCGGCGACCTGCGCCGCCTGGCCGGACGCCACTGCCAGGATCATGCCGATGCCGCAATTGAAGGTACGCATCATCTCCTCCGGCGCCACGCCGCCGGTCTTGGCCAGCCAGGAGAACACGGCCGGCACCTCGATGGCGTCGAGGTCGAGTTCGGCGGAAAAGTCCTTCGGCAGCACGCGCGGAATGTTTTCGGGGAAGCCGCCGCCGGTAATGTGCGCCAGCGCCTTTATGCCATGCGTGTTGCGGATCGCTTTCAGGATCGACTTGACGTAGATGCGCGTCGGTTCGAGCAGGGCCTCGGCCAGTGTGGCCTCGTCGTTGAACGGAGCCGGATCGCCCCAGGCAAGGCCGCTGGCGGCGACGATGCGGCGAACCAGGGAAAAGCCGTTGGAGTGGAGGCCGGAGGAGGCGAGGCCCAAAAGCACGTCGCCTTCGACAATATCGTCGGTCGGCAAAAGCTGGCCGCGTTCGGCCGCACCCACGGCAAAGCCGGCAAGGTCGTAATCCTTGCCGTGATACATGCCGGGCATTTCCGCCGTCTCGCCGCCGATCAGCGCGCAGCCGGCCTGCCGGCATCCTTGGGCGATGCCGCCGACGATCGCGGCGCCCTGGTCGGGATCGAGCTTGCCGGTGGCGAAATAATCGAGGAAGAACAGCGGCTCCGCGCCCTGCACGACGATGTCGTTGACGCACATGGCGACGAGATCGATACCGATCGTGTCGTGCTTGCCGGCCTCGATGGCGATCTTGAGCTTGGTGCCTACGCCGTCATTGGCGGCCACCAGAACCGGATCGGTGAAGCCGGCGGCCTTGAGGTCGAACAGGCCACCGAAACCGCCGATCTCGCCGTCCGCGCCCGGCCGGCGCGTGGCGCGCACCAGCGGCTTGATCTTCTCGACCATCAGATTGCCGGCATCGATGTCGACGCCGGCCTCGGCATAGGTGAGCCCGTTCCTGCGCTTGCCCGTTTTTTGCTGGCCCGTTTTGTGCTGGCCAGTTTCGCGCTTGCTCATCACAATTTTCCTGCTCGTTTGCGGGCTCTTCGCATGAACGGTTTCTGTCCGCAAGGATAACGGCGGAAGCGGGCGCCATTTGGCCCGACAAAAGCGTGGATAGCCGGGGGATCGCACGCGGCGTTTGCGGCTAGCCAACCTGCTTCTTCCTTGCCTCGGCTCTCCATCTCCCTCATCTATCTCAAGGCAAAAATACGGCGGGACAATGCGTTGACCATCCCCAACATGATCACCCTCCTGCGCCTTGTCCTAGTGCCCGCCGTGGTGCTGGCGATGCTGCAGGCGCGCTGGGACTGGGCCTTTGCGGGGTTCGTCGTTGCCGGCGTCTCGGACGGCGTCGACGGCTTCATCGCCCGCCGTTTCAACCAACAGTCCAGGCTCGGCGCCTATCTCGATCCGATGGCCGACAAGCTGCTGCTGGTATCGGCATTCGTCGTCATGGGCTTCGCAGGCGAACTGCCGCTGTGGCTTGTCGTGACCATGGTGTCGCGCGACGCGCTGATCGTTTGCGCCGTATTGCTGTCTACCGTCATGGCCCATCCGGTCGAGATGAAGCCGCTTCTGGTGTCGAAGGCCAATACCGCCATCCAGATCGTACTGGCGGCGACTGTGCTGGGAGAGCTCGCCTTTGCCACGCACCTCGACCCTCTGCGGCCCGCCCTCATATTGCTATCCGGGGTCTTGACCGTGGCTTCGGCCACGGCCTATCTCGTGGCTTGGCTGAGGCATATGAGCGGCTATGGCGAAAGCTCCACTCCGGACATCTGAGAAAGAAGCGGCAGTGATCGAAGCTGCGGCTGTCGATCTTGCCGCGTCCTACGCGTTCCGCCGGCAAATCTTCTTCTGGCTCGCCGGCGCGGCGATCGTGGCGCTTTTCCTCTATGTTTTCAGCGCTATCCTGTTGCCTTTCGTCGCCGGTATGGTGCTTGCCTATTTCCTCGATCCCGTCGCCGACCGGCTGCAGCGGCTCGGCCTGTCGCGCTTCATGGCGACGGTGGTCATCCTCATCACCTTCCTCATCGTACTGGTGCTGGCCTTTGTCATCCTCATTCCGGTTCTGGCCACCCAGATGGCCGATTTCGCCGGCAAACTGCCGGAGTATCTGACCCGGCTGCAGAGCCTGATCACATCCTTTGATCCGAAATGGCTCGAACAGAAATTCGGCGTCAACGCCAATGGTTTGCGCGACGGGCTGAACTCCTTGCTGACCTCGGGCTTCGGCCTGCTGACCACGGTCTTCACCTCGATCTGGAGCTCCGGCGTGGCGCTGGTCTCGGTGATCAGCCTGTTCGTGGTGACGCCGGTCGTTGCCTTCTACATGCTGCTCGACTGGGACCGCATGGTGGCGGTCATCGATAGCTGGGTGCCGCGCGACAATGTCGCGACCGTGCGCGCCATCGCGCGCGACGTCAACACCGCGACCGCCGGCTTCGTGCGCGGGCAGGGCACGCTCTGTCTTGTCCTGGGCGCCATGTATGCCACCGGCCTGACGCTGACCGGATTGAATTTCGGCATTCTCATCGGCCTGTTCGCCGGACTGATCTCTTTCATCCCCTATGTCGGCTCTCTGACCGGACTGGTGCTGGCCGTTGGCGTCGCTTTCGTGCAGTTCTGGCCGGATTGGACCATGATCGTCGCGGTGGCGGTGGTCTTCTTCATCGGCCAGTTCATCGAAGGCAACATTTTGCAGCCCAGGCTGGTCGGCAAAAGTGTCGGCCTGCATCCGGTGTGGCTGATGTTCGCGCTGTTTGCCTTCGGTGCGCTGTTCGGCTTCGTGGGCCTGCTGATTGCCGTGCCGGCATCCGCCGCCGTCGCCGTGCTGGTGCGCTTTGCCATAGCCCGCTATCTCGAATCGCCGCTCTACAAGGGCCATTCGACACAGCCCTTGCCGCCGCTGCCGGCAGATCGCGGCGGGGGTCACCGCACGCAGTCGCGTGGCTGAAGTGACCGCCCAGCGAACCGATCCGCCCCGCCAACTGCCGCTCGATCTCGGCCATGGTACCGGCTATTCGCGGGACGAACTCGTCGTCTCCGGCACCAACCATCAGGCGGCGGCGTTGGTCGATCGTTGGCCGGACTGGCCCTCGCCGGTGGTGGTGCTGGCCGGTCCCGCCGGTTCCGGCAAGACGCATCTCTCCTCAATCTGGCGTGCGCATGCCAACGCGCTGGCTGTGGATGCCAGGCGCATTGGTGACAGCATCGCCAATCTCGGCGCTCGCCCTGCGCTGATCGACGATGTCGATGCGGGGCCAATCGACGAACAAGGCCTGTTCCATCTGATCAATGCGGTGCGCGGCGCCGGCTCGACGCTGTTGTTGACGGCGCGCCGCTTTCCCCTGGCCTGGGGTGTTTCGCTGCCGGATCTTGCCTCACGGCTGAAGGCGGCGGCGACGGTCGAGATCCATGAGCCTGACGATCTCCTGCTCGCCGGCGTCATCACCAAGTTGTTCGCCGACCGCCAGGTCGAGGTCGAACCGCATGTGGTGCAGTATCTGGTGCGGCGCATCGAACGCTCGCTGGCGACAGCAATGCGCGTGGTGGAGCGGCTCGACCGCACCGCGCTCGAGCGCAAGATGCCGATCACCAGGGCGTTGGCGGCCGAAACGGTCAGCGCCATGGATGAGGGGCAGGGCGAGTTCGAGATCTGAGCAGTTCCAGGAAAGGGCGTGAAACGGTTTTCTGTCCGGAATTGCGTCAAAACAAGAGTTAGGCCGGCCTCGATATTCATCCGGCCTGCAAATGGCGGTTCGTTGTCCCCAACTGCCGTCCCATTTCGGGAAACGGCAGCTGGCACCCGTCTTGCAACGCAAGCTTGCCGGCTGATCCCGGTCCTGATTGCGCTCCAAATCAGGTTGCGGGCTCGCCGGGCACGAGGCGGTTGGGGTTCTCGCCCGGCGAGCTTGCCTTCAAATGCGTTGGGCGATTGCCGATGCTCAACCGCGGCGGTAGCCGGCGAGTTGGGCGTCGTCGACGTCAGGCAAATTGATCACGATGTTCTCAGGGGTTCGGCAGGCCAGCCACCACAGTTCTTCCGTCGTGCTCATATTGGCCTCGAGATGCGGCAGGAACGGCGGCACGAACATGAAATCGCCCGCCGATAACTCGACGAACTCCTGATAGTCCTCGCCGAAATAGATACGGGCATTGCCCGACAGCAGGTATGCGCCGGTTTCAGCTTCGCCATGGTGGTGTGGCAGCGAACGAAAGCCGGGCGCGTTGCTCGCTTTGCCAAACCACAGTCTTGTCGCCGAGGTGTGTTGCGGCCCGACACCGGTGACCAGCGCCAAGCCCCCGGACTGGCTGGTCTTGTTGCTCTCCTGGCCTTTCCTGGTGATCACCGGCCTGTCGTTTGTTGCCATTTCGAAGCGCCCCCGTTGCCGCCTTTGGACTTTCGCCAGAAAACAGACTTGCACCAGAAAACTGTCGCGGCAAGGCCCACGACCGGAAGCGGCGCGAGGTGGCCATAGGGTCACGCCAATGGCGGTCGATACTGTGTTTTCGAGAGGGATGGTCGGAGTGGAGAGATTCGAACTCCCGACCCTCTGG
This sequence comes from Mesorhizobium sp. B2-3-5, assembly GCF_006442395.1. Taxonomy (NCBI): domain Bacteria; kingdom Pseudomonadati; phylum Pseudomonadota; class Alphaproteobacteria; order Hyphomicrobiales; family Phyllobacteriaceae; genus Mesorhizobium; species Mesorhizobium sp. B2-3-5. Next base: position 141,350 of record NZ_VFVX01000001.1, read on the forward strand.
TCCCAAACCAGATGCGCTACCAGCCTGCGCTACACTCCGAACGGTCTGTTGCCTATTCATTTCGGTGCTGCATGGCAAGTGCAAAAACCTTGCCGCGGTCCTCATTGCGCAGTAATGACGGGCGAAAGGGTGGCGATGCTGCCTTGCACAGTAACGAGGTGGCCATGTCCGCGCGCATTTTCAGCCCAGCCAAAACCGCGATGCAGTCCGGCAAGGCCAAGACCGGCCACTGGGTGCTGGAATTCGACCCCGAGATGCGCAAGAAGATCGATCCTCTGATGGGCTACACCACGTCGGGGGACATGAAAAGCCAGATCAGGCTCACCTTCGACACGCGGGAAGAGGCGGTGGCCTACGCCGAAAAGGAAGGGCTTGCCTTCCGCGTCGAGGAGCCGAAAGAGCCCAAGCGCCGCCAGATTTCCTATGCGGAGAATTTCCGCTATGACCGCAGGACGCCCTGGACGCATTGATCGCAGGCCCAAATGGGCGCCAGAGCGAACACTACCGGCCCCAAGCCGGCCAGCGGTCCCGTAGCTCAGCTGGATAGAGCACCGGCCTTCTAAGCCGATGGTCACAGGTTCGAATCCTGTCGGGATCGCCAATAATTTCAACGGTTTATGCCGTTTGATCTTGCCGAAGCCGCCGAATCTTCCCGTCGATCGCTGCCAAGGCTGCAGCGCTGTGTAACGGAAGCTGGGCGGGAATTTCAGGCCCGTCCGCGCGGCGACGGTGGAATTATTTCGTGATCTGCCAAGGCTGGAACCTTAGCGCGCACTGCGCGTTCGGGGCCTTGTATTCGCGGAGCCTCATAAAAGGCAATATGCGGGCTGGCGAATGGGCGAGGCAAAGCAAGCACGGGTTGGGGGAGGAGAAGCCAAGCCATGTCGAAACGTGAAATTGGAACGTCCCCTGCCTTGGGGCGGCGTATCGCCGAACTCAGGGCCAGAATGCGGGATGCCGAAATTTCCGATTATGAGATGAAGACCTTTCACAAGGTCGCCGCCATCATGGGGGCAGGCGACGGCTCCCTACAACTGGATGCCGACGACCTGATCGCGGCATCCTTCGTTGTCGAGGCGGGCGAATCGATGCCCAACCGTTGACGTTCAGGATTTCCCTGCATCCGCATGGGATTCGGTGAATGAGCTTTGCTTTCATCGCCGGAGCACGGTCGTCCATGGCGAGCGTGCCCGGCTCCGGGGCATCTGATCTCGAATTGAAAGGAAAGTCTTATCATTTTGTTTGCGTTGGCACGTCATGGTTGAGACGGCTAACGGAGTGGAACAGGATGAGGCTCGACCTGTCGCCGACCAGCTGGGGCAGGGTGATCGCTGTGACGGCCGCCGGCACGGCATTCTTCATTGCCGTGGCGTTTTTCGTCGATTCGTTCAATTTTCCCTATCTATCGTCCGAAGCTGTTCGGCGCGCGGAAATGACCGACCTGCTGCTTCCTCTGATCCTGGGCGGTTCGTTTCTGTTTTTTCTTATGTGGAAGATCCGCCAACTGGCCATAGCCCAGCGCGATCTCAGCATCATTGCCGCGACCGACAGTCTGACGGCGGTTCTGAACCGCGGCGCCTTCTCGATGCTGGTCGAAGCCTATCTCGAGCAGACCCGCAAGCAAGAGCAGACCCGCTCCGGCGCGTTGCTGATCATCGATGCCGACCACTTCAAGGCGATCAACGACCGCCTCGGTCATGACTGTGGCGACCAGGCCCTCAAGCTGATCGCGCAGGCGATCAAGGAACAGTTGCGCGGCAGCGACATCGTCGGCCGCATTGGCGGCGAGGAATTCGGCGTGTTTCTTCCCGGTGTCGATCCCTCCCAATCCTGGCTGGTTGCCGAAAGCATCTGCCGGCGGATTCGCGAGATGGACTTTTCGCCCGGCGGCCGCTCCTGTCCGCTTTCCGTCAGCATCGGCGGCACCAGCTTCAACGGGCCGACCACCTACGAGGCAATATTCTCCGCCGCCGACAGGCGCCTTTATGCGGCCAAATCGAATGGACGCGATCAGGTCAGCTTCGATCCGGCGGAAGCCTCGCTGATGCCTCCGCCCAGCCCCGCCACCGTGCATTGACCAGAGCCACCGGCGATGGGGACGGACAGAGACCGCTTCCTTGACGCTTTCATGTCTGTGTGCTTCCTCCGGTAAGTGATGTATGGGGCACCGCCGGGAACGTTCCAGCCCTTCTTGAGCTCCTCGACCGTCCGGCCGACGGTACGGTCAGGGCCTTTTCGGTGCCGGCGAATGAATGGCGAGACAGCCCCGGCAAGGCCAGATAAGCACAGCGATCATGATCCATTTGTTCAACGGCTTTCAAAACCCGTTTGGCGGCAGCGAACGCGAAACCCTGGAGCTGTATCGGCTGTTGAGCGCCGACTCGGCGGTACGTCTTTGGGCAACCTCCTCGCGCGTGTCCGTCGAGTTGATGCGGCAGTTTCCGATTCGCCGTGTCTCGCCGGCAACGCGCAACGTGCCTGATGGCGGCATCTATGTTTTCGTCGGCGCGCATTGGCGCAACAAGCTGTGGCCCTACCTGATCCGGCGGCCACGCCGGCTGATCTATGTCTTCAACACCTTTCATCCGAAGATCATAGCGCTGACGACACGCATGCCGCGCCTGCTGGGCTGGCCGGAGGCTGAATTGGTGCTGATCTCCGACTTTCAAAAGCGCATGCTGCATGTCGAAGGCGTCGTGCATCCGTCGCCGATCGATATCGACCGTTTCTCACCACGAGTGGCAAGGCTGGATGGTCCGTTCACTGTGGGGCGGCTGAGCCGGGATACGGCGGACAAGCATCATGGCGACGATGTGGCGCTCTACGAGGCCTTGCTGGCCGATGGCGCCGCGGTAAGGATTCAGGGCGGGATGCCGCTCAGGGACAAGCTCACGCCGCACCCCCAACTCGAACTCCTGCCTCAGGGCCAATTGGCCGCCGAACAGTTTCTACCGACGCTCGACGTGTTCTATTATCGCACCGGTTCGCATGTCGAGACATTCGGCCGCGTGGTGTTCGAGGCGATGGCCTGCGGTTTGCCCGTGGTCTGCCATTCGCATGGCGGCTACGCCGACCATATCAGGCACGGCGAAAACGGTTACCTGTTCGAAACGACGCAACAGGCGGCAGCGATTCTGGCCGAACTCAAAGCCGACCCGGCGCTGCGGGCGAAAGTGGGCCGCAAGGCGCGGCAGACCGTCGAGCAGCTGTTTTCGCCGCAGGCATTGCGGCAGCGGCTGGACTTTTATCGCAGTTAGCGATGCCACGCGGTCTGGTCTTCCAGACACTCTCGGCCAACAATCCAACCAGCCCGTTTGGCATCGATCCCCACATCGCGCTAAGGCTTTCGTCGGGTGAATCGCGGGGCGGCCGGCATCGGTGCGCAAACAGATCGAGCAGGGCTTCTACCGATGACACTGATGGGCGCCGCGGCACTGCTGATCCTGGTCCTCACCTATGCCGGCGTCGCCATCGGCCGCATACCAGGTCTGCGCCTTGATCGGGCGGGCATTGCGCTGCTTGGAGGCGCGGCGATGATCACCATCGGCGCGGTCAGCATGGAGGACGCCTACCGCGCCATCAATTTCGACACCATCACGCTTCTCCTCGGCATGATGATCGTGGTGGCGCATCTGAAGGTGTCGGGCGCCTTCCGCGGCCTTGGCGCCATCGCCATCGAGCATGCGCATGCGCCCTTCATGCTCCTGGTGATGGTGACGCTGCTGACCGGCGTGCTCTCGGCCTTCCTGGTCAACGACGCCATCTGTCTGGTCATGGCGCCGATCGTCGTCCACGTCACCCGGGTCATCAACCGCAACCCGGTTCCCTATCTGATCGCCACCGCCACGGCATCGAACTGCGGCAGTGTCGCCACCATTACCGGCAATCCGCAGAACATGGTCATCGGGGCGCTGTCGGGCATTTCCTATCCGGCCTTTTCGGCGGCGCTGGCGCCGGTCGCCTTGTTCGGCCTTGTCGCGGTCATCGTCATCGTGCGCATCGTCTACCGGGCCGAATTCACCCGCACCGCCCAATTGACGCCCCATGTCTCGCGCGGCCGCATGCATCGCGGGCAAGTGCTGAAGGCCGTGATTGTCTGCATCGGGTTGGCCATTGCCTTCTTCGCCGGCGTTCCCGTTGCCAAGGCAGCCTTGATCGGTGGCGCCATTCTCCTGCTCACCCGCGCCATCAAGCCGGAACGCATCTATCGTGAGATCGATGGGCCGCTGCTGTTCATGTTCGCCGGCCTGTTCGTGGTGGTTGCCGGCGCCGAAAGGACGCTGCTGACGCCCGACATCATCGCCTCGGCCAGGAATCTCGGCCTGGACGATGTCTGGCGGCTATCCGGCTTCACAGCGGTACTCTCGAATATCATGAGTAATGTTCCGGCAGTGCTGGCACTGCGGCCGTTCATACCCGGCCTGGAGAACCCGGAGCGTGCCTGGCTGGTGGTCGCCATGAGCTCGACGCTGGCCGGCAATTTCACCCTGCTCGGCTCGGTCGCGAATCTTATTGTCGCCGAGCAGGCCAAGGCGGCGGGCACGCCGCTTTCCTTCGGCGCTTTCTCCAAGGTCGGCCTGCCGTTGACACTGACAACGCTCGTCGTCGGCACGGCATGGCTGGCGTTCGGACTCTAGAGCCGGCTGCCTGGAATCCGCGCCCTGACCAGCAGTGCCGCAGCCCGCCCGGCGGCTTCGATGGAGTCGGGATTGCGATGGATCAGCATGATCGAAAAGCTACTGTCGATCAGCAGCACGATTCCCGACGCACCCGCATGGCCGGACCAAGGATCTTCGCCAGGATCGAGCGGCGCAGGCCGAGCCATGATGACTCATGGACGCATGCCGCCCGGCGCGACGAGGCCAGGCGTGCTTCGCTGTAAATCGAGCGCCCGCGGGTCAGGGCGAGACGCCGACATGGCCTTTCATCTTGGGTTGGAGGCGGCAGAAACATCGACCGCTCCCGCCGTGGCGGCATCGCTATTTTTACGCCGCCGCCAATCCCTTGTCCGCAGTTTGCACGCGCGCGGCCGCCGCCAGAAGGTCGGTCTGGGTGATGAGGCCGAGAATCCGCCGCTCGCCGTCGACGATGACCACGGCGTGACTGCGCCCATCGGTCAGCACCGGCAGCAGGCTCATCGCCGGCGCCTCGGGCGACGCGGTGCCGGCTTTCTGCATAACGCTCTTCACGGTGTCGGTGGCTCTTGTCAGTTCGCGCAGGCCGACGGCACCCAACAGCCTTGCTTCGGCGTCGACCACCGGCAAGGTGCGGATATTGTGATCGAGCAGTTGCTGGCGCGCCTCGTCGATCGTGGCCTGCTCGGGCGCTGAAACGACGTCGCGGGACATAATGTCCTTGCACAGCAGCGTCCGGTGCGAGCGCACCATGGCCTGCAACTCGACTTGTCTCAGCAGCCGTTCGAGGTCGCCGCGGTCGATGTCGAACGTCTCGTCGAGGGTGGTCAGCGCCGCGTCGATATCCTCGGGCCGGAAGCCGACGCGCTGCTGCGCCGGCGGATCGGCGGTGCCGTGGCTGTTGGCGGCGGGGGCGGCGACATGCGGATAGTTGCGCCGCGCGAGTTTGTGGAAGAGGAAACCGAGCGTGACCAGGATGATCGAATTCAAGGCCACCGGCACGAAAGGAAACAGGAAGCCCGCGCTGATAACGGCCGGCCCACCGAGCACCCCCGTCAGCGCCGCCGCGCCGCCCGGCGGATGCAGGCAGCGCGTGAACGACATCGCCGCGATGGCGAGCGCTACAGCCAGGCCCGACGCAATGACCGGATCATGGATGAAATGCGCCACGGTAACCCCCACCAGCGCCGATATCGAATTGCCGCCGATGATCGACCAGGGCTGCGCCAGCGGGCTCGCCGGCACGGCGAAGAGAAGCACGGCGGATGCGCCCATCGGCGCCACCAGCAGGGCCACATGCGGGCCGCCACCCATGGCCAGCCCGCTGATCACGCCGGTCAGCGCGATGCCGAGCGTGGCGCCGATACACGCCAGGATGCGTTCACGTAGCGTCGCGCCGGCGAGGATGGGGACAAAAAGACGAAAGGCCATGGGCAAGCTTGTGACGAGTGGGTTGAGCGCGGATGCCGGTGCGCCACGCAATGCAGCCGAACCCGCGGATTTGAAAGTCAAACAAATCCGGAAAGTCGCGACCCGGGAGAATAATATTGCGCGCCGTACCTCGCCGGACTGCTGCGAGCGGCTCGCGCTTTGTCATCAGCGTCAAGATTTTGCGGCCGTTTTCGCCGGCTCCGTCCGGCCGTCGGCGTATGCGACGGTCAGACGGCGGCTGCGGCCAGGCCTCGCATGATATCGGTTTTCAGGTCGTCGACATCCTCAAGGCCGATCTGCAGGCGGATCAATGGACCTTCATAAGGGGCCGTTGCAACAACGCGGTCGCTGAGCCAGACCGGCACCGCAAGGCTCTCATACCCACCCCAGGAATAGCCGAGCCCGAATATCCGCAACGCGTCGAGGAAGGCGTGCTGTTCTTTCTGGCCGCCTCCGGCAAGCACGATGGAAAAGATGCCGCTCGAACCGGTGAAGTCGCGCTTCCATAGGCCGTGGTCCGGGTGGCTGGGAAGGGCGGGGTGAAGCACGCGCGCCACGCCCTTCTGGCCTTCGAGCCACGACGCGATGGCGAGTGCGCTGCGCTGGTGATGCTCCAGGCGCACGCCCATGGTCCGCAGGCCGCGCAGCACCTGGTAGACATCGTCGGGGCCCGCACAGCAACCAAGCGTGCAAAAGCTCTCATAAAGTTGCTCCCAGCAGCTCTCAGTGGCCGAGACCGTGCCAAGCAGCACGTCGGAATGGCCGGCCGGATATTTGGTTGCCGCATGGATGGAGATGTCGACGCCATGGTCGAGCGGCCGGAAATAGAGCGGTGTCGCCCAGGTATTGTCCATCATCACGATGGCGCCGGCCGCACGCGCCGCCTTGGCGATCGCCGGGATGTCCTGCACCTCAAACGTGTTGGAAGCCGGCGATTCCGTGAACACGACCCTGGTGTTGGGCTTGATCAAGGCGGTGATGCCTGAACCGATATGGGGATCATAATACTCCACCTCGACGCCGAGCCGCTTCAGCATCGTGTCGGCGAAATTGCGGGTCGGATGGTAGACGGAATCGACGATCAGGAGATGATCGCCGGCCGATAGGAAGGCGAGTAGCGGAACGGTCACCGCTGCCAGGCCAGACGGCACCACGATGGTGCCGGCGGATCCCTCCAGCGCGTCGATGGCGTGGGCAAGGGCATCCGTCGTTGGCGTGCCGCGCGTGCCGTAAGTGTATTTCTGGCTGCGTCCCACCATTGCTTCGGCATTGCGGAACAGCACGGTGGAGGCATGCACAACCGGCGGATTGACGAAGCCGAAATAGTCATTCGGGTTGTTGCCCGAATGGGCAAGCCGCGTGTTGATGCCCACCTTGCCGTAACCCTGCTCGCTGCCGTCTTTCGCCATTCTTCTTCGCCTTGTTTGATAGGGCGCTAGCCATAGTGCGGCGTCATGGGCCGTGCAACAGCCCAGCACCCGCCAGGAATGGACTTCGAATGTGCCAATTCTCCAGCGGACTGGCATCGCGGCCAGACGCCGAGCTGGCCGGCCAGCCGCGTGGTGCTGATGGCTCTGCTGTTCGTCATCGGCGCCATGAATATGCTGTGGATCGCCGGTGCAGCCATCCTCGTCTCCCCCGGGGAAAGACAGCCGCGACCCAGTTGATCCCGCCCATTTCCGGCGCGTTGATGGCGGCGGCCGGGACGAGGCTCCTGTCTCGCGCTTTCTAAGGGCGCAGCCCTGGTGACAGTCTTCGGAAGGGCCAATTCATTGCGCGTCCAGATCAGTAGCGCCAAAGCTATTGCCAAGATGGATTTCGTTACCGCGGCCCCGCATTGTGTTGAATGCGCTTTGCCGACTTTATTTGCTCTCTGATCAAATTGCGGGTGCGTTTGTCTGCAATTCAGGCAAACAGGGCAATCGATTTTCAAACACGTTCGGATTCGGTCATTTCCCTTGACCTCACGGGAATTATCGCCTTCGATGCCGTCCGTGAATGGGAGGCAGCGCGTCGGTTGCGATGCGGGGTTCCGGGAATGGGCCGGGATGGGAGCTGCGTTCACACGGGAAAAAAGATCAGGGTTTGCCTGAAAAACAGAGAAAAGGGTCTGTGGGTCATGAAACATATTGCTTTCGGCATTCTTGGCGCCGCCACGCTGGGGTTTATGGCGTCGGCCGCATCGGCTAGCACGCTCGACACCGTCAAGGCGAAGGGCTTCATCCAGTGTGGCGTCTCGACCGGTTTGGCCGGCTTCTCGGCGCCGGACGACAAGGGTGACTGGCAAGGCATCGACGCGGATTTCTGCCGCGCCGTTGCAGCCGCTGTCTTCGGTGACGGCACCAAGGTCAAGTTCACGCCGCTCAGCGCCAAGGAGCGCTTCACCGCCCTGCAGTCCGGCGAGGTCGACGTCCTGTCGCGCAACACCACCTGGACCATCAACCGCGACACGGCACTTGGCCTGAATTTCGTCGGCACCACCTACTATGACGGCCAAGGTTTCATGATCAACGCCAAGAAACTGCCCGGCGTCAATTCAGCGCTCCAGCTTTCGGGCGCCGCCGTCTGCGTGCAGAGCGGCACCACCACCGAGCTCAATCTCGCCGACTATTTCAAGGCGAACAAGATGGAGTACAATCCGGTCGTCTTCGAGAAGCTCGAAGAGGTCAATGCCGCCTATGATGCCGGCCGCTGCGATGTCTACACCACCGACCAGTCGGGTCTCTACGGCATCCGCCTGACGCTGGGCTCGCCGGCCGATCACGTCGTGCTGCCCGAGATCATCTCCAAGGAGCCCCTCGGACCGGCGGTGCGCCAGGGCGATGACCAGTGGTACCACATCGTCAAGTGGACCTATTTCGCGCTGCTCGATGCCGAGGAACTCGGCATCACCAAGGCCAATGTCGATGAGATGAAGAACTCCGCGAGCCCCGAGATCAAGCGCGTGCTCGGCCAGGAAGCCGACACCAAGATCGGCACCGATCTCGGTGTCTCCAATGACTGGGTCGTCAACATCGTCAAGGCTGTCGGCAATTATGGCGAAATGTTCGACAAGAATGTCGGCTCGGGCAGCCCGCTCAAGATCGCCCGTGGCATCAATGCGCTGTGGACCAAGGGCGGCCTGCAATACGCTCCGCCGATCCGCTGATTGAAATGTGATCCGGGAGGCATATCATCTGCCTCCCGGTTTCTCTTTCCAGGGGACGGTCGAATGGCATCGCAGGAAGTTCTTCGCGAGGAGTCCAATCGGGCTTCCTTCGTCAATGATCCGAAAGTCCGTAGTCTCTTCTTCCAGACGCTTGTCGTCATCGTTCTGTTCGGCTCTGTGTGGTGGATCGTGCAGAATGTCATCGACAATCTGCAGCGCCTGCACATCGCCTCCGGTTTCGGCTTCCTCAAGGGGCGTGCCGGGTTCGATATCTCGGACACGCCGATCGCCTACACGTCTGACGATACTTATGGCCGCGCCATCGTCGTCGGCCTGATCAACACGATCATCGTCGCCGTCGCCGGCGTCATCACCGCCACCATCATCGGCTTCGTCATCGGTATCGGCCGCCTGTCGCAGAACTGGCTGATCCAGAAGATCTGCACGGTCTATGTTGAGGTCTTCCGCAACATCCCGCCGCTGCTGGTCATCTTCTTCTGGTATTCCGGCGTGCTTGCCGTGCTGCCGGCGCCACGTGACAGTATCCATCTGCCGTTTGGTTCCTTCCTCAACCAGCGCGGCTTCTATTTTCCGCGCACCATCTGGGGCGAAGGTTCCTGGCTGATCCTGGTGGCGTTCCTCGTGGCTGTTGCCATGGCATGGTTCGTCGCCCGCAGGGCGCGCCAGCGCCAGATGGCGACGGGCCAGCAATTCCCGGTGTTCTGGACATCCGTCGCGCTGATCGTTGGCTTGCCGCTGCTCGCTTTCCTGCTCAGCGGAATGCCGCTCACCTTTGATCTGCCGAAACAGTCGACCTTCAACCTGACCGGCGGCTTCCAGGTCAAGCCGGAGTTCCTGTCGCTCTATCTGGCTCTGTCCTGCTACACGGCGGCCTTTATCGCCGAGATCGTGCGTGCCGGCATCAGGGGGGTCAGCAAAGGCCAGACCGAGGCGGCCGGCGCCCTGGGCTTACGCTCGGGGCCGATTTTGCGGCTGGTCGTGGTGCCGCAGGCCATGCGCATCGTGATCCCGCCGCTGACCAGCCAGTATCTCAACCTGACCAAGAACTCGTCGCTGGCGATCGCCATCGGCTATCCGGACCTGACGGCGACCGCTGGCACCGTGCTCAACCAGACCGGACAGGCGGTCGAAGGCGTGCTGATCATGATGGTCGCCTACCTCATACTCAGCCTTGTCACCTCGGCCGTCATGAACGTCGTCAACGCCAGGATGGCGCTGGTGGAAAGGTAGAACCATGCAGGAACACGACATGTCCTGGGTGCGTACCGAAATGACGCTGGCGCAGCCTGCGCCAGCAAGCGTGCGCGGCCCGACGGCCTGGGTGCGCAAGAACCTGGTCGGTTCGGTCGGTGACACGATCCTGACCATAATCGGCATCGCGCTGGTCGTCATGATCCTGCCGCAGATCATCAACTGGGCGTTCATCAATGCCCAGTGGACAGGGCCGAATCGCACCGTCTGCGCCACCGTTGCGCAAGGCGGCATTCAGCCGGACGGCTGGAGCGGCGCGTGCTGGGCCTTCGTCAATGCCAAGTTCGGCCAGTTCATGTTCGGCACCTATCCGATCGAGGAGCGCTGGCGCCCGATTCTGGTCGCCATTCTGTTCGTCGCGCTGCTGGTGCCGATGCTGATCCCGCGCGTGCCGCGCAAGGGGCTGAACGCGATCCTGCTCTTCCTGGTGTTGCCGATCGTTTCGTTCGTTCTGCTGATCGGCGGCATGTTCGGCCTGCCGAATGTCGAGACCTCGCGGTGGGGTGGCCTGCTGGTAACGCTCAGCCTGTCCTTCGTCGGCATTGCCGTGTCGCTACCGCTGGGCACCGTGCTGGCGCTCGGCCGGCGTTCGAAGATGCCGATCGTCAAGACGCTTTGTGTGGTCTTCATCGAGACGGTGCGCGGCATCCCGCTGATCACCGTTCTGTTCTTCGTCAGCGTCATGCTGCCGCTGTTCCTGCCGGCCGGGGTCACCTTCGACAAGTTCCTCAGGGCATTGATCGGCGTGTCGCTGTTTGCGGCGGCCTATATGGCCGAAGTCGTGCGCGGCGGCCTGCAGGCGATCCCGAAGGGCCAGTATGAAGGCGCCGATTCGCTTGGCCTCGGCTACTGGCAGAAGATGGGGCTGATCGTGCTGCCGCAGGCACTGAGGCTGGTCATCCCCGGCATCGTCAACACCTTCATCGGCATGTTCAAGGACACCAGCCTGGTTCTCATCATCTCGATGTTCGACCTGCTCGGCGTCGTCAAACAGAATTTCTCGGACGCCAATTGGGCGACGCCACAGACCGCGAAATCCGGTCTGGTCTTCGCCGCCTTCGTGTTCTGGCTGTTCTGCTTCGGCATGTCGCGCTATTCGATGTATACCGAACACCGACTCGACACCGGCTACAAACGCTAAACAAAAGAATAAGGGGATCCTGCCATGGCCACCGAAAACGCCGTCAGCGCGGAAGAGCTCAAAGTCAATGCCGCCAAGATGCACATCTCGACCACCGATGTCGCCATTGACATCATCGCCATGCACAAATGGTACGGCGAGTTCCATGTGCTGAAGGATATCAACCTCAAGGTGATGCGCGGCGAGCGCATCGTCATCTGCGGCCCGTCCGGCTCCGGCAAGTCGACGATGATCCGCTGCATCAACCGGCTGGAGGAGCACCAGAAGGGCAAGATCATCGTCGACGGCAAGGAACTGACCAACGATCTGAAGAAGATCGACGAGGTGCGCCGCGAGGTCGGCATGGTGTTCCAGCACTTCAATCTGTTCCCGCACCTGACCATCCTGGAGAACTGCACGTTGGCACCGATCTGGGTGCGCAAGACGCCGAAGAAGCAGGCTGAGGAAATCGCCATGCATTTCCTCAAGCGCGTCAAGATCCCGGAGCAGGCCAACAAGTATCCGGGCCAGCTCTCCGGCGGCCAGCAGCAGCGCGTGGCGATCGCCCGTTCGCTGTGCATGAACCCGCGCATCATGCTGTTCGACGAGCCGACCTCGGCGCTCGACCCGGAAATGATCAAGGAAGTGCTGGAGACCATGGTCGGCCTTGCCGAGGAAGGCATGACCATGCTGTGCGTCACGCACGAAATGGGTTTTGCCCGCAAGGTCGCCAACCGGGTGATCTTCATGGATCAGGGCCAGATCGTCGAGCAGAACACACCGGCCGAATTCTTCGACCATCCGCGCCACGAGCGTACGAAACTGTTCCTGTCGCAGATATTGCACTGAGCGCTCCGGCGCCGGTTCAAAAAAGCCCGGCGGCACCACGGTCGGGCTTTTTTGCATATGGCGATCGGCCATTGGTCGCTGCTGTCGAGGCGAGGGAGCCCCCAAACCGCACGCCGATGAAAAAGCTCCTGCGTTTACTGGCCGCGTTGGCAACCATGTTCATGCTTGCCGCCGCTCTCGGCACGCTGGTGCCACGCCCGCTCTGGCCGGCGGCCGCCGCGGGCGAGGGCACGCGGCGCATATTGGTGCTGAGGAACCCGATCCACACCGACATCGCCATCCCGGTGGACGACGCGGTTCGCAGGCGTTTTCATTTCCTGACCGAGGCCGGCCTTCCGGCCGACGCGCCCGAGGTGCGCTACATCGTCTTCGGCTGGGGTGGTCGCGCCTTCTATCTTGAAACGCCAACATGGTCGCAACTAAAGGCGGTGCCGGTGGTCAAGGCGCTGACGCTCGATGCCTCTGTGATGCATGTCGATGTCGCCGACGCGATCGCCGAGCCGCATCCTGACATCGCTGCCTTCGACATCGGCGAGGATAGGTTCACGGCGTTGCTCGATTATATCGCGGCGAGCTTCCAGCAGGGGCAGAACGGTCCGGTCGTAATCGAGAATGCGCGCTATTCCAGCTTCGACCGCTTCTACGAGGCGAATGGCCGTTTCAACGCGCTGATCGGTTGCAACACCTGGACGGCGGCGGCGCTGCGCACGGCCGGCCTGCGCACAGGCTGGTGGAATCCGCTGCCGGCTTCGCTTGGGCTGTCGCTGCGGCTTTACAATTAGCGCGGCCTCCGAGCGTCTCTACGTCGCATGACAGGCGGTTTAGCGCCGGACGATCCTTTGTTGCTGCCAGCCGTAAAGCCAGTCGAGATCGGCAGCAAGCTGGTCAGCCGAGCGCACCTTGAGGTAAAGGTTACGAGCCATCGCCACCGGCCCGGCGGCGTGCCAGGCGAGCCGATTGAGGCCGCCGCGTCGGGCGACGCTGGCGACGCGCCGCCGCCGCAAATCTTCCCAGATGACGAGAGCCCGTGAAGGGTCGGTTGGACAGGCGGCCAGCCAAGCGGCAAGCGTGGCGGCGTCCTCGATGGCCATTGCCGCGCCTTGTGCCGCGAACGGGGTCATCGCATGCGCGGCGTCACCGATCAGAGCGATGCCGGCTGGCGTCGTCCAGGGCTGCTTTTGTTCGACCGTGTGGAGCGGCCAGGTCAGCCAAGGGCCAGCCATTTCCGCCAGTCTTGCAAGGCCCGCGGCCGTGCCGCGCATGGCGCCGGCGAGGATGCCGGGATCGGCGTGCCCGGACCAGCCCTCGGCAATGCGCTCGCCTCTGGTGAAGGCGACAAAGTTGAAGGCGTCACCCTTGCTGACGGGGTAGGCGACCATGTGGAACCCCGGATGCAGGAAGGTCGTGACGCTGTCGGTAGCGCCGATCGCGGCAAATGCTTGTCCGGCGGCGCTGCCGGCGGCGACGGTGGTGCGCCAGGCCAGTTCGCCGGAAAAACGGCTTCTTGGCGATGCCGCTCCCCGGGCCCGATCGACAACCGCGCGCACCGACGACCATACGCCATCGGCCCCGACCAAAAGGAAGCCCCGGGACTGGACGGTCTTGCCGTCCCTCTCGAGTGTGGCCGTCACACCATGGCCACCTGTGACAACATCGCTCAAGCGCGCGCCTGTGAGGAGCGCAATATTCGGGTTTTCGGCGGCGCGTTCGGTCAGTGCGCTCTGCAGATCGGCCCGGTGAGCGACGAGATAAGGCGCCCCCCAACGTTTTTCGGCGGCTTGCCCCAGCGGCACGCGCGCCAGTTCGCGCAACGTCGCGGCGTCCTTCAGCACCACGGCTTCCGGACGCACCGCTGCCGCCAGCAGCCGGTCGAGCACGCCGAGCTGGCGTAGGATACGTGTCGCGTTTGGAGAAAGCTGGATGCCGGCGCCCACCACGTCCAGCCGCTGCGCCTGTTCGAACAGCTGTACGGGGTAGCCATGTTCGCCGAAAGCAACCGCCGCGGTCAGCCCGGCGACGCCAGCTCCGGCGATCACGATCTGCCGGGGCTGTGCATCGGGCATGGTTTCAGCCGCTGGAAATCAGGCGGCCTGGTCGATGTAGAGACAGCCGGCCGGAACCGTTTCCGTCGCCTTCAGCTTCGGCGAATAGCGGTAGAGCGTCGAGCAATAGGGGCAGACCTTCTCATTGTCGTCTCCCATATCGAGAAATACATGCGGGTGGTCGAAAGGCGGATTGGCGCCCGTGCACATGAATTCCTTGACCCCGATGTCGATCGCCGGGTAGCCCGCATCGTTCTGGAAATGGGGAATGGAACCGCCTGCCATCGTCGTCTCCTTAACGCAGTCTCGTCTGCATCTGGAACATAACAGGTCTCTTTGCAAGATCGATGAAATGAAACTGTCGCAAAAGCCTGTCAGAGGATAAGTTAAGCCGGTTAACCGGCTGAGCTGGTGGGAAGAGCAGGAATCATGAACGAACTGAAGCCGGTGCAGAGCGAATTCATCAATGTCGAGGCGGCGAGCCCGCAGGGCGGCAATCCGGACCGTTTCGTCAATCGGGAGTTTTCCTGGCTGCAGTTCAATCGCCGCGTTCTCGAAGAATCGCTGAACGAGCACCATCCGCTCCTCGAACGCGTGCGCTTCCTGTCGATCTCGGCCGCCAACCTCGACGAGTTCTTCATGGTGCGCGTCGCCGGCCTCGCCGGGCAGGTCCGCGAGGGCATCGTGCTGAAGAGCCCTGACGGCCGCACGCCCGAACAGCAGCTCGAACAGCTGCTGCGCGAGGTCGAGCGGCTGCAGGAAGATCAGCAGAAGAGCCTTTCGGCGCTGACGATACTGCTCAACAAGGAAGGCATCGAGAGCATCACCCGCGACGCCCTGACCAAGGACGAGAAGGTCTGGCTGGAAGAGCATTTCCAGGACCAGGTGTTTCCGGTGCTTACCCCACTGTCGATCGACCCGGCGCATCCGTTCCCGTTCATCCCCAATCTCGGCTTCTCGATGGCGCTGCAGCTTCGCCATCGCAAGAATGGCGAGGAGATGAGCGCGCTGCTGCGCCTGCCGGTGGCGCTGAAGCGCTTCATCCGCCTGCCGGACCGCAAGAACCACGTCCGCTTCATCCCGCTGGAGGAGGCGGTCGGCCTCTATATCGGCAAGCTGTTCCCGGGATATGAGGTCAAGGGCTCCGGCACCTTCCGCATCATCCGCGACAGCGATATCGAGGTCGAGGAGGAATCGGAAGATCTCGTGCGCCTGTTCGAGACGGCGCTGAAACGCCGCCGCCGAGGTTCGGTGATCCGCATCGAGTTCGACAGGCTGATGCCTGCGGAACTGCGAGACTTCGTCGCCGGCGAGCTTGGCGTCTCGTCGAGCCGTATAAGCGTGCTCACCGGCCCGCTGGCGCTCAGCCAGATCTCAGAAATCGTCTCCGTTCCCCGCGACGACCTGAAGTTCACGCCTTATAATCCACGCTTCCCCGAACGCATCCGCGAGCATGGCGGCGACTGTTTCGCCGCCATCCGCGAGAAGGACATCGTCGTCCACCACCCCTACGAATCCTTCGACGTGGTGGTGCAGTTCCTGCGCCAGGCGATGGCCGACCCCGAGGTGGTGGCGATCAAGCAGACGCTCTACCGCACCTCGAACGACAGCCCTATCGTGCGTGCGCTGGTCGACGCGGCCGAGGCCGGCAAATCGGTGACGGCGCTGGTCGAGCTCAAGGCCCGTTTCGACGAGGAAGCCAACATCCGCTGGGCCCGCGATCTCGAGCGCGCCGGCGTGCAGGTTGTGTTCGGTTTCCTCGAACTCAAGACCCACGCCAAGATGTCGCTGGTGGTGCGGCGCGAGGACGGCAAGCTGCGCAACTACGTGCATCTCGGCACCGGCAACTACCACCCGGTCACAGCGCGCATCTACACCGACCTGTCCTTTTTCACCACCGATGCGACGATCGCGCGCGATGTCGCCCAGCTGTTCAACTTCATCACCGGCTATGCCGAGCCGACCGCCGAGATGCGTATCGCGATCTCGCCGTTCACGCTCAGAAACCGCATTCTCCAGCACATATCCGACGAAGTCGCCCACGCGCTGGAAGGCAGGCCGGCGCGCATCTGGATGAAGATGAACTCGCTTGTCGACCCGATCATCATCGATGCGCTCTATGATGCCAGCCGTGCCGGGGTGGAAATCGACCTCGTCGTGCGCGGCATATGCTGCCTCAGGCCGCAGGTGCCGGGCCTGTCGGAGAACATAAGGGTCAAGTCGATCGTCGGCCGCTTCCTCGAACACAGCCGCATCTACTGCTTCGGCAATGGCCACGGCCTGCCGGCGGACGAGGCGATCGTCTACATCTCCTCCGCCGACCTCATGCCGCGCAATCTCGACCGCCGCGTCGAGACCATGGTGCCGATCACCAATCCAACTGTGCATGAACAGGTTCTCGGCCAGATCATGCTGGGCAACATCATGGACAATCAGCAAAGTTTCGACGTATTGGCTGATGGAACCTCCCGGCGTGTCGTGCTGGAGGAGGGCGAAGAACCGTTCAACGCGCAGGAATATTTCATGACCAATCCGAGCCTGTCGGGACGGGGTGACGCGCTGAAGTCGCATGCGCCCCAGCGGATCGCCCAGTTCAAGCGCCGCAAGAAGAACGCCGCAGCGTCCATCTGATGTTGTCCATTTCCCAGGGCCGGCTGCAGGATCGCCGACCGCTGTCCATCATCGACATCGGCTCGAATTCGATCCGCCTTGTCGTCTATGAGGGGCTGGCGCGCTCGCCGACCGTGCTGTTCAACGAAAAAATGCTGGCCGGCCTCGGCCGCGGCATCGTGTCGACGGGAAAGCTCGACCCCGAAGGGGTGACGCGCTCGATGGAAGAATTTCGCCGTTTCCGCGCGCTCTCCGACCAGGCCGGCGCCGAACAGATGTATGTGCTGGCCACCGCCGCCGCCCGCGAGGCAATCAACGGTCCCGATTTCATCCATCGCGCCGAAGATGTGCTCAAGACCGAGATCCGGGTGCTCTCCGGCCGCCAGGAAGCGCATTACTCCGCGCTCGGCGTCATCTCCGGATTCCACCCCGCCAACGGTATCGCCGGCGACCTTGGCGGCGGCAGCCTCGAGCTCATCGACATCGATGGCGAGGCGATCGGCGACGGCATCACGCTGCCGCTCGGCGGCTTGCGTCTGCAGGACATGGCGAAGAATTCGCTCGTTCAGGCGCAGAAAATCGCGCGCCAGGAATTGGCAAGGGCCAAGCTGCTGAAAAGCGGGCAGGGCAGGACCTTTTATGCCGTCGGCGGCACCTGGCGAAACCTCGCCCGGCTGCACATGGAGATGAACAACTACCCGCTCGGCGTCATGCACAATTACGAGATATCGGCCGACAGCGCGCAAAACTTCCTCAAGCAGGTGGCGAGAGGCGAGGTCGAAAAAGTGCGCGGTATCGAGGGTGTCTCCAAGAACCGCCGCTCGCTGCTGCCCTACGGCGCCCTGGTACTGCAGGAGATCATGGCCGCGATGCAGCCCTCCAGGATCATTGTTTCGGCGCAAGGTGTGCGTGAAGGCTTCCTCTATTCGTTGCTCGACGAGGCGGAACAGAAGACTGATCCGCTGATCTCGGCCGCGGAGGAGCTTGCCCTTTTGCGCTCGCGTTCGGTCCATCACGCGCATGACCTCGTCGAATGGACCGGCAAGGCCTTCAAGGCCTTCGGGATCGACGAAACGGAGGACGAGGCGCGCTATCGGCACGCCGCCTGTCTGCTTGCCGATATCGGCTGGCGCGCGCATCCCGAATATCGCGGTCGGCAGTCGCTCAACATCATTGCGCATGCCTCCTTCATTGGCGTCGACCATCCCGGCCGCGCCTATCTGGCGCTGACCAATGCCTATCGCCACGACGGTGTCTTCAACGAGGCGATTGCGCCCGAGATCAAGGCGCTGGCGCCACCGCGCCTGTTGGAGCGCGCCCGCGTACTGGCGGCGATGATGCGGGTCATTTATCTGTTGACGGCCGCAATGCCCGGCATCATGCTGCGGCTGAAATGGGAAAGCCGCCCAAACGGCGCGCTGGCGCTGGTGCTGCCGGCTTCGCTCTCCGACCTCTATGGCGAGCGCCCAGCCGGCCGGTTGGCGCAACTGGCTCGAATCACCGGACGCCGCCTGGTGCTTGCGGTCGAGGGCGGGCCGAGCGTGTCGGTGAAGTAGGCACGGCCTTACGGCAATTCAGGAAATGCGCAGCGGTTTTCCGTCCGAAATCGCGTAATGCCAAAGACTGAGAGCGGGCCTACGATTCCATCAGACACGGAACCGCTCTAAACTGAACCGCGTCCATCGGCCGACCATGCTCCCGCACCGGCCATGGCCAGCGCCAGGAAGCCGCCCGCAATAGCAATGTCCTTCATCAGCATCTGCTGGTGCAGGAAGGCGAGCGTCGCATCGCCAGCGCCTTGGCCGTAATGGCCAATGAACCCGGCCGCGACGCAGAAGGCCGCCAGCAGCAGTGCCACGATCCGGGTCTGGAACCCGATGAGGATCAGCAATCCGGCGATCAACTCGAACAGGCCCGTGCCCCAGGCGGCGAGCGTTGGCAGCGGCAGGCCGAGGCCGACGAAATAATTGATTGTGGCGGCGATGCTGCTGAGTGCCTGGAAGCCGGACGGCACGAACAGCACGGCAAACAGCAGCCGCGAAACCAGGAGCAATGCATTGCGGTTCATGGCTACTCCCTTGCCGGCGCCCCGGTCAGGCCCACGCCGGCTATCGTCCACCTTACGCCTGCGGGACTGCGGCCGAAACCACCGAGGCGCTCGTTTTGGACAACGAAAAAGCGGCGCGGAAAATTCCGCGCCGCTTGAATTCAGGTCGTTGGGAGGATGGAATTTCAGCCGCGCTTGGCGTCGATCGAGTAGGCGCCGGCGCCCAGCGCCGCAAGCAGAATAAAGCCGCCGGTGAGGCCGAGATTCTTCTCCAGCATCAGCAGCTGGATCTGGTCCGAGAAGTTGAGATGCGCGATGGCGGTGGCGGCGAGCGTGAAGATGGCGAGCACGATCGCCACAATGCGGGTCTGGAAGCCGACCAGAATGGCGAGGCCGCCGAAGAATTCCAGCAGGCCCGAACCGATCGCGGCGACCGTCGGCAGCGGCAGGCCGATACCGCCGAACCATTGCGCTGTGGCGGAAATCGCCGTGAGCTTGGCGAAGCCCGAAAGGATGAACAGGATTGAGAGAAGGACGCGGCCGGCGAGGATCGCGCCCGAGGCGTTGGATACGGTGCCGGTGCCGGCGACAGAAGTGTTGGTGGACATGGTGGCTCTCCGAATGGGTTGAATGCCAATCAAATAGACCATGCCGACTGTTCACCAAAGGCGCCTGTGTGGCGACACATTGTTCACAGGTTGTACGTTCTCGGGGCCCGGCAAGACGCGCAAAATTCGTGCCGGGCTGTGCGACGGTGGAGGAAAATTCTCCCGCCGAAATATGCCTTACCCCGGATGCGTCATGTCCTCCGGCCGCACCAGCCGGTCATAATCGGCTTCGCTGACCAGGCCGGTGGCCAGCGCTTCCTCTCGCAGCGTGGTGCCGTTCTTGTGCGCGGTCTTGGCGATCTTGGCGGCGTTGTCGTAGCCGATGGTGGGCGCCAGCGCCGTCACCAGCATCAGCGAGCGATCGAGCGCCGCCTTGATGTTGTCTTCCCGCGCCTCGATGCCGACCACGCAATTGTCGGTGAAGGAAACCGAAGCGTCGGCGAGCAACTGCACCGACTGCAGGAAGTTGTAGGCCATCAGCGGGTTGTAGACATTGAGCTCGAAATGGCCCTGGCTGCCGGCGAAGGTCAGCGCTGCATTGTTGCCGAACACCTGCACGCAGACCTGCGTCATCGCCTCGCACTGCGTCGGATTGACCTTGCCCGGCATGATGGAGGAGCCGGGCTCGTTCTCCGGCAGCGACAATTCGCCAAGGCCCGAGCGCGGGCCCGAACCGAGGAAGCGGATGTCGTTGGCGATCTTGAAGAGTGCCGCGGCAGCCGCATTGATGGCGCCGTGCGAGAACACCATGGAATCGTGGGCCGCCAACGCCTCGAACTTGTTCGGCGCGGTGACGAAGGCGATGCCGGTGATCGCGGCGATCCGGTCCGCTACCTTTTCGGCGAAGCCGACCGGCGCGTTGAGGCCGGTGCCGACGGCGGTGCCGCCCTGCGCCAGTTCCTGCAGGCCGGGCAACGTCATCTCGATGCGCTTGATCGAGGAGGCGACTTGCGCCGCATAGCCGGAAAACTCCTGGCCGAGGGTGAGCGGGGTGGCATCCTGCGTGTGCGTGCGGCCGATCTTGATGATATGATTGAAGTCCCGGCTCTTGGCGGCGAGCGCCTTGTGCAGGTGGTGCAACGCGGGGATCAGGTGATGCACGATCTGCTCGGCGCAGGCAATGTGCATGGCCGTCGGATAGGTGTCGTTGGACGACTGGCTCATATTGACGTGGTCGTTGGGATGCACCGGCTTCTTCGAGCCCATGACGCCGCCCAGCATTTCGATCGCCCGATTGGAGATCACTTCATTGGCGTTCATGTTGGACTGCGTGCCTGAGCCGGTCTGCCAGACCACCAGCGGGAAATGGTCATTGAGCTTGCCGTCGATGACCTCTTGCGCGGCCTCGACGATCACCTTGCCGATCGCGGGATCGAGCCGCTGCAGGTCCATGTTGGCTTCCGCCGCGGCCCGCTTGACGATGCCGAGCGCGCGCACGATCGAAGCCGGCTGCTTTTCCCAGCCGATCTTGAAATTGCCTAGGGAACGCTGCGCCTGCGCGCCCCAATAACGGTCGGTGGCGACCTCGATAGGCCCGAACGTATCGGTTTCGGTTCTGGTCTTTGGCGTGCTCACAAGGTTTCTCCTTCTCGAAGTCGGCAACGGCGTATCGCGTTGCACAAATGGCTTCAAGCAGAGATTGTGCGCGGTAAGGATGCAAATCGGTTGAAGAAGGTGCTCCGGTAATACGCTTCGCAGGCAGCCGAAGCGTGGTTAGGCGCTAGGCTATCCCACGGTATGAACTTCGCCAGTTGCCAGCCTCTTGCATCCCCCTCGTCAACGGGATAGCCGCCTTGATGAACGAGCCGCGCACGGTCAGATTGTATCAGTCGGCTTTCGGATCTAGATGGGTCGCGGCAAAAGCGTCGTCAAAAATGGCACCACTCAAGACGGGACTGAACGCGCTTCCCATGGCTGTCGATGTCGCCGAGGTCGGCAGGCGCTTTCTGCCTGGGCTCAATCGCGGCGAGATCCACTGCCGTTTCGAGGGCGGCAAGCTCAGGGTGCGCTCCCGCGCGGCCTGGCTTGAGAGGCACGTGCAGGTCCTAACCCTCATTGCCGACGCGTTGGCGTCCCTTGGCGTCCGCAGCCTGCCACCATTCTATATGCTTCTCGGCGATACGCCGTCGCGCAGAAGGCATCGCTATTTTCGCACGCGTTTCGCCTTCTCCCAGGCCGACGGCTATGGCGAGGTGGCCGCACCCGATTTCGTTTTCGATGGCTGGCCGGACGCGAAGTTCGACGACTATGATCAGAAGACGCGGGCGATGGCGGCTGCATCGGAAGAGCCGCCGCGCGATAACAGGTTGTTTTGGGCGGGGCGCTGCATGAACGGTGTCCGCAGAAGGATTGTCGAGATCGCGTCGGTCCGCCCGGACCTCATCGAGGCGTACGACACCGAGCAGAATTACGATGTCGCCATCAATCGGTACTCCACCAGGTTCAGGACGATGGAAGATCAGGTCGCCACGTACAGGTACATGATCGATGTCGAAGGCGCTGGCTACAGCGGCCGCTTCAAGATGCTGCTCCACACCAAACGCGTCGTGCTGCTGCAGGACCGGCCCTGGCGAGAATGGTTCTTCGACGATATCGAGCCGTTTCGCCACTATGTTCCGGTGGAGCGCGACCTGTCGGATCTGGCCGAACGCATCGAGTGGCTGCGCGCCAATCCGAAGATGGAAACCGAAATCGCCGCGGAAGCGCGGCATTTCGCGCAGACCCGCTTGACGCGCGCGGCAGCCGTGGCGGCATGGGCGAAGCTCCTTCAGGATCATGCGGCGGCTGGCGGCAATCTGAAGTCCGGTCTTCAGCGGCGCAAGCGCGCGACCGGCTGGCCTGACTGATGGCGCGCGGTGCAGGGCCGGCGAGCGGTGCCAAGCCCTTGGATCGGCGTGGTGATACCGCGCGATGTCGCCCGGCTTTCCTATGCGAGGCAAGTCCAGCAGGCGGACAATAGGTTTGAGCCAGGTAAGGGCGGATTGATCCAACGCAAGGACAAGGACCTCTGGCGGCGCAACCTATGCACCACCGTTTGGGCCATTCATTGGTTCCAATAGGCCTGCAAACGGGCGATTGGCGGCCGGACCGCACCGGCCTGCCAGGAAGGAGCGTCACCGTGAAGAAAGTGGTGAGAAATGCAGTGCTTTCGTTTGCCATAATGATCATGACAGTTGGCGCCGCGCATGCCGCCAGCGTCGTCCAGGTTCTGTTGTGGGACAAGGGAGCGAATATGGCGATGCCTACAGATTTGGCCTATGGGCCGCCAAATCTCGACATGTCGAAGGCCACCATGGGTATTAAGGCCACACCTGCCACGGTGAAGGCCGGCAAGGTCTCGTTCAGGGTCAAGAATAGCTCCAAGGATACCGTCCATGAGATGATAGTGATGAATCCAGCTGATCCCGGCAAACCGTTGCCTTACGTCACCGTCGAGAACCGGGTCGATGAGGACAGGGCCGGTGACAAGGGAGAGGTTTCAGAACTCGATCCGGGTGCTTCGGGCGTTCTTACGGTGGACTTGAAGGCTGGCAGATACGTGCTCGTCTGCAATATCCCCGGTCACTTCGCAGCGGGGATGTGGACCGAGTTCATCGTCAAGCCGTAGCAAGAGAAATGTCGATGGCCAGGCCAATTTGCCCGTCGCCGACGGCTGTTCGCGATGGTCTGCTTGCCAAGGCTCACCTGCCAAGCAGCGATCTCGATGTCGGCGAGAGCCGCAAGATTTCCGTCGGCTTGTTCAAATCCGGCTCGGCCTTGCCGAGGAACGCTTCCCATGCCGGTGAGGTCGCAAGCACGGTCTCGTGGCGAGCTTGCGCTTCCGCGGTTTGGCCGATGAAACCGGCCTCGGCCCGGTCGCAAATGATGAATCCAGATGACAACAAGGCCGGCCAGGCGCTTGTTTCGGGGGGGTTTTTCGCCAAAGGACGAGCCGTTCCGCTCCGCGCCCGAGAGGTCAAGGCCGGCGCCCGCCCAAGCCGGCTTCAGCAGCAGCACGTCGTCGGAATCGATCATTGTCGCATTGGCTGCGTCACGGTGCGCCGCCCAGATTGGTCCGCCGTAGAACGCGGTCAGCGCATCCTTGCGTGCGTCCATGCTGTCGAACCCGCGCAGCCAGACGAACATGTCCGGGCGGTCGAGATCACGGAACTGGCCGATGACGGTCATCCCGCTTGCCTCCTGGCTCTCGACGAACTCCCGGTCGAAAAGGGCAATCAGCGTTTCACGCTGCCGGGTTTCAATGTGTACTGCCGCAACTCGACGACAGGCGAGACGAGCGCCGTCTCCGGCGTGATGTTCAGAGGCAGGTTCATCGGGCAGCGGCAGCTTCGGCGCGCGACGGCGTGCGGGCTGTGTTCGAGGCCGTGGCGGCGGAACTGGAGCGGCAGGGTTTCGTGCGCGGCTGTCCGCTCAACAATCTCGCGCATGAACTGTCGCTCGCCGATCCCGATTTCCGTGCTGCCCTTGCCGGCATTTTTGCGGCGTGGCGTCAGGCGCTCGCCGACAAGATCAGGGCCGACCAGCAGGAGGGCAGGGAGCAAGGCACCGACCCTCAGTGTTTTGCGGCACTTGCCATGGCCACCTATTCCGGCGCCATGTCGATGGCCAAGGCGATGCAGGACGCCGCCGTGCTGCGCGACTGTCTGACGGCCCTGGACAAAGCCTAGAACCTGGCTTGAAGCCCGCGATGACCATGGCGAGGTCGCCTTCACCAGTGCTTTCAGCAAGGGCTGGAGCACATGAAAAAGGCGACTTTGGCAGCCGCCTTTCCTGATGAACAGAACCAGGTTGGCTGGGGTCATAGGGCCTTCCTAACCTTGTCCTTCAAGTCACCATAGGTCTTCTGCACCTTGCCCGCGGCCTTTTCCGCCATGCCTTCGGCCTGGGTCCGCTTGTTGCCGGCCGCCTGTTTGACCGAGCCCTTGACCTGCTTGGCCATGCCCGCGACCTGATCCTTGTTCACCATTTTCCGCGTCTCCTGGGAGTTCGAATTCGGAGGAACTCGTCCGCGCGGAACAAACGGGCCACTGTCTGTTAAGTTCCAGGCATTGTCCCGCAAGCAAATGAATGCGAGCAGCCGCTTCCGGCGGCAAAGCTGACCGGGTAGGTTGCCGAGACGCACGCGTCAAAGATTTCCAGGACGGTCGTGCGCATGGGGAGAGAAATGGCGGACTTCACGCTCTACATCGGTAACAAGTGCTTGTCCTCATGGTCGCTGCGGCCATGGCTGGCGATGAGGCATCTGGAGATCCCGTTCGAGGAAGGTTTAGTCCGGCTGCGCACGCCCGAAACTGCCGCCAACCTCGCCAAAGTGTCGCCGACCGGCCAGGTGCCGGTCCTGAATCACAAGGGCAGGGTCGTCTGGGAAACCCTTGCCATCCTTGAATATCTCGCGGACCTGTTTCCGGACAAGAAACTCTGGCCTGCCGATATCGGCGCTCGCGCGCTGGCGCGCGCGGCGGCGACCGAGATGCATTCCGGTTTCCGCGACGTCCGCTATGGCTGGCCGATGAATTTGCGGCGGCCGAAAGCGCACAAGCCGCTTGACGCCGAAGGCGAGGCGCAGCGAGCGCGCATTGAAGCCCTATGGCGCGAGTGCCGCGAGAAATACGGCAAGGGTGGCCCTTTCCTGTTCGGCCATTTCACCGCGGCCGACGCCATGTACGCGCCCGTTGTCACACGCTTCGACACTTATGGCGGCATGCTGGCGCCTGATACCAGGGCCTATGTCGATGCCGTGCTCGCGACGCCGGCGATGCGGCAATGGTACGCGGAGGCGGCGAGGGAACCTTGGCCCGAGCCCGGACCTGACGAATAGCGTCTGTCTGGAAGCGGCCTTTCAGAAGGATCGGGCCAGCCTATCTAGGAGCGTTGGGCAGGGGCTTTTTGGAGATGTTGCAATGACCGTTTCTTCCACGCTTGCCGACAAGGTCGCTCTCGTCACCGGCGCCTCATCAGGTATTGGTGAGGCAACAGCCACGGCGCTGGCCGCCGCTGGGGCAAAGGTGGCGGTCGCCGCCCGCCGTGCCGATCGGCTCGAAGCGCTGGCCGCGCGCATCGAAAAGGCCGGCGGAGCGGCGTTGCGCGTCGAGGCTGATGTGACCCGCAACGATGACATCACTGCTGTGGTCGAAAAGGTGATGGCCGAATGGGGCCGGCTGGATATCCTCGTCAACAATGCCGGAGTGATGCTGCTGTCGCCGGCCGCGGAGGCGACGCTCGAGGACTGGCGCCAGATGGTGGAACTCAACCTGCTGGCCCTGATGGGCATGACCAAGGCAGCCCTACCGCATCTCCGGGCTGCCAAGGGTCATATCGTCAATGTCTCGTCCGTCGCCGGCCGCGTCGCCAATCCCGGCGCCAGCGGCTATGCGGCGACCAAATTCGGCGTCGTCGGTTTTTCGGAATCGCTGCGGCGTGAGGTCTATGCCGACAAGGTCCGCGTTACCGTCATCGAGCCCGGCTTGGTGCGCACCGAACTCGGCGACCACATCACCAACGCCGCCTCGAAGGCGGGACTGGACCAGCGCCTCGCCACGATGGAGGCGCTGACCGCCGAGGATGTCGCCGCCGCCATCCTCTATGCGGTCACTCAACCGGCACGCGTCAACGTCAACGAGATCGTCATCAGGCCGACCGACCAGGAGCGCTGAGCAGTCTTTTGGAGCAAGGTTGACGGAGGTCTGTAATCGGCATAATACGTAACCAAATGGATACGCATTATGCCGCAGACTGATCCTGACCGTTCCGTCTTTCGGGCCATTGCCGACCCGACCCGCCGTGCCATTCTCGACCGGTTGCGGCATGGGCCGGCGCCGGTCAACGAACTCGCCGCGGCCTTTTCGCAGAGCCGGCCGGCGATTTCCAAGCATCTGCGGGTTCTGCGCGAGCTGCGCGTCGTCTCCGAGCAGAAGCACGGCCGCGAGCGGCTCTACCGGCTGGAGCCGGCTGAACTGAAGGACGTGGCCGACTGGATCTTGCCCTATCGCGATTTCTGGCAGGCAAGCCTCGGCAATCTGAAGTCTTACCTGGAGAACGAATGATGGCCAGCCACGACAGACCTCGCGCCATTGCCGACGTGTCGACGGGCACGATTCTCGCCACCGTGACGATCGCGTCACCACCCGAGCGGGTGTTTCGCGCCTTGACGGCGGATGATCAGATACCGCTCTGGTGGGGGTCGGACGAGCTCTACCGGACAACGAGACACACGGCAGACGTGCGGCCGGGCGGCACGTGGCGATCGGAAGGCAGGGGCGCCGATGGCCAGGAATTTCATGTCCAGGGCGAATATATCGAGGTCGAGCCGCCGCACCGTCTGGTCATGACATGGAAGGCCCCGTGGGACGGCGACAACGTCACCACCGTGACCTACATGCTCGAAGCGATCGACACCGGAACGCGGCTGATTTTGCGTCATGAGGGGTTCGGCACTCGCGAGGATGCTTGCCGCGATCACGGCCTCGGCTGGGAACGCGTGCTGGGTTGGCTGGCCGCCTTCCTCACGGATGGGGCCGGCGGCAAACCGCAGGGCGTGTTTCACTGCCGGCTGATTCCGCCACGGCCCGACTTTGCCTTCACCCTGACCGATGCGGAAAGG
The DNA here is from genome assembly GCF_006442395.1 of Mesorhizobium sp. B2-3-5. NCBI lineage: Bacteria > Pseudomonadati > Pseudomonadota > Alphaproteobacteria > Hyphomicrobiales > Phyllobacteriaceae > Mesorhizobium > Mesorhizobium sp. B2-3-5. The sequence continues at coordinate 168,711 of NZ_VFVX01000001.1, forward strand.
GCGCTGATGAAACAGCATTCGGATTATCTGCGCGGCAAGCTGGGCGAGGGCGGTGTCATCCTGTTCGGACCGGTCGCCGATCCTGTCGGCCCCTGGGGACTCGGCATCGTGCGCGCCGACGATGAGGCCGCTGTGCGGGAATTGACCGAGGCGGACCCGGCGATTCGTTCCGGGTTGGGCTTTCGCTATGAAATCCTGCCGATGATGACCGCCGTGATGTGAAGGCCAGGCGCGCCATACAAGAACGCCCCTCGTGCGTTTTATTGCGCGGGAGGCGTCCTTTTGCCGTCAACCTTCTTCGATTGCTCTCATGAATTGTTGACGGCATATCCAAACGGCCGATCGGGACATCGGTTCCCTACGAACAAAAGTTTTTTCTTCGCACGCGACTGTGGCAAGTGGCCACGGCGTTGCGGCGCAACAGGGCGGGCATTGTCTTTCTCGTGCAGGACCATCGAATTCCGGGCCGCTGGCCGTCAGGCTGTGCTATGCATATTTGTGGGCCAGCCATAGCGGCGAGGCAGCACCCGACAAAATTGAAGCAGACGCCGTATTGCTTTGTACGCAGCCATGGCCGAAAGACCGGCCTCGCCATTTTCGGCGCGCTCCGAACAGGAGAATATTTTGACCGCCACTTCGAATGAACCGCGCAAGCCAGCCTTGCCGAAACACACGGACGCACGCTGATGGCCACCAAACGCGTGCCGCCAACGCCGATCGCTGCCGATGCGACCATCGCCGATATGGTCGAAGCGCTGGACAAGCCGGTCGAATATGTCCGGCGTGTGCTGGAAAAGCTCGAGCGCTGCAAGCGGGCCCACGGCGATGCGCAGGTGCGGATTGGCGTGCGTGGCCGTGCCGAGTGCCCGAACTATCTGATCGAATATATCCGCGAAGATCCCAAGACACGGCAGCTGGTCACCTATCAGGACGCCGCTTACAGCGGCAGCACACATCGCGAACTTGGGCCGCATCACATCGAGGCAACGGCGATCTGGTCGCCGGAGGAAATGAACATCACCGCGGTTTCGGCGCTGATCGGCCGCTTGCGCAATCCGCGAGCGCCATCGCGCTCCGGCAACGAGGACTGACATGGCCATAAAATTCTCCGCCAAGGACCAGCCGGCAGCGTCGGCCGTTGCAAAGCCGGTGAAGCCGGCCGCGGCGCCGAAGGCCGCGCCCGTTGAGGCAGCGACCGACCTGTTCAAGTCACCGGTCGAGACGCCACCGCGCAAGGCGGGTAGGAAAAAATAGCGCCTTGCCGCAGGACGCCGATCGCAGCCTTGTCGTGCTTGCGCCGCGCGGCCTTGCGGCGCCCGCCTTCGACTGCCAGAGCTGTGGCGCTTGCTGTTCCTACTCGGCCGAATGGCCGCGCTTTTCCACCGAGGATGACGCGCAGCTCGACCGTATCCCGGCAAGATATGTCGCGACCAACGAATCCGGCATGCGTTGCGAGGGCGTGCGCTGCTCGGCCCTGACCGGCGAGGTCGGCAAGGCGACGGCTTGCGGCATTTACGACGTCCGCCCGGATGTCTGTCGCGCCTGCATGCCCGGCGACGACGACTGCCTGATGGCGCGCCGGGCGTACGGATTGCCGACGACGTCATAGCCGCGTTTCCGGCGGCTTGTGCTGTTCTACCTTGCTGGCTAGGCTGCATCGGTGCAGGGCTGCGGAGGATCAATCGTGAGCATCGAATTCCTGTTGACGTCGCTGATCGTCGTGGCTTCGCCCGGTACCGGCGTTCTCTACACACTGAGTGCCGGGCTTTCGCGCGGTGCGCGGGCCTCGATCATTGCCGCCTTCGGCTGCACGCTCGGCATCATCCCGCACATGGCCGCCGCCATCACCGGCCTTGCAGCGCTGCTGCACACCAGCGCGATCGCCTTCGAGACGCTGAAATATCTCGGCGTCGCCTATCTGCTCTACATGGCCTGGAACACGCTGAAGGAGAAGGGTGGCCTCAGCGTCGATGAGAATGTCGCGCCGCGCTCGGCCGGCAAGGTGATTGCCACCGGTATCCTCGTCAACGTGCTCAACCCGAAACTGTCGATCTTCTTCTTCGCCTTCCTGCCGCAATTCGTCAGCACCACCGAGCCCAATGCGCTGTCGAGGATGCTGGAACTCAGCTTTGTCTTCATGCTTCTGACCTTCGTGGTTTTCGTCGGCTACGGCATCTTTGCCGCTTCGATCCGCAGCCAAGTCGTGTCGCGGCCGATGGTGCTGACCTGGATGCGTCGCACCTTCGCCGGCGCCTTTGTGATGCTCGGCGCCAAGCTGGCGCTGGCGGACCGCTAGCGCCACAGGGGAAGGCGGTTCAGCTTCGTAGATACCCTCCCTGCACTGGCTCCTGCGCAACTCCGGACGGAAAACCGCCATGGACTTTTCCGGGAATTGCGCGAGGCGCTATCCCTTCACGTAGCCCATCGCCTCGACGATCCGCCCGTTTGCGACACGCATCAGGTTGACGCCGCGCAGCGAGTTGCCGTCGACCATCCAGTAGCGCCAGCGGATCGTCGCGCGGTCGCCGGCCACGAACGTCTCTTCAATGTCGAAGCGTGTGCCGGGTCCGGTGGCGATCGTCGACCACAGTTCGACGCAGGCTGCTTTGCCGGCGTGGCGAGCGCCGTCCGGTGCTGGCGTGGTGTTCTCGATCACACAGCCTTCGTCGACCAGTTCGCTCAGCGCCGATGGGTCGTGACGCTGGAAGACGTCGTTGAAGCGCCGCATGATTTCCGCCGTTGCATCGGAGCGCGAGGCAGCGGCAGTGTCGATGATGTTTTCAGTGGTCATTTGATTTGCTCCTTCCATTCAGTCGTTGGGGTTAGGCAGCCCTGAGCGTGATGGTGGCGACGCCGGCCAGCGCCCGCGGGACGAGCAGGCAATCTTGGCCTTTTGCATCAGCCGCTCGAAATCTTCCGCATCAATACCTCTAAAAATATGTAGACCGATTTACATATTATGTAGACCGATTGTCATATTTGAGGCAAGGCCTATAATGCGCTCTCCTGACAGAGGTTGACATGGCGACTGACACACGCACCCGGATGATCCAGGCGACGGCCCTGCTTTTGCGGCGGCGTGGCTATCACGGGACCTCGCTGAACGACATCTTGAGTGCCAGTGCCGCGCCTCGCGGCTCGCTCTACTTCCATTTCCCGGGCGGGAAGGATCAACTGGTTATCGAGGTGACGCGGGCCAGCGTGGCCGAGGTGACCGAGCGGCTGGGGGCGGCCTTGGCAGCGGAAAAAGATCCGGCGGTGGCCGTCCATCACATCTACCAGTCTGTGGCCCGCATGCTGGAGGAGAATGAGTTTTCGCTCGGCTGTCCGATCGCGCCGGTCGTGCTCGACGCGCCCAACGACGTGCCGGACTTGGCGGAAATCTGCCGCTCCGCCTTCGAGCAGTGGATAGGGCTGCTGCGGGAGGCGTTCGTGCGGGCAGGGGTGGCCGAGCGCCGCGCGCAGGCGCTGGCGCTGCTGGTCGAGTCGTCGCTGGAAGGCCTGATGGTGATTGCCCGCGCCACGCGCGACCGCGCGCCGCTGGCTATTGTGGCAGACGAGGTCGCCGCTTTGGTCGAATCGGCGGTGCTTGCGGGCAAGGTCGCGCAACGCGCTGATGCTGTTGTCTAACGGTCGGTCCGCCAATCGGCGCACCGAAAAAGCTATCGCGAGTTCCTAATGAAAAGGGCGGCCTCTCGGCCGCCCTTCCATATTAAGCGAGATGGCTGGATTAGAAATCCATGCCGCCCATGCCGCCCATGCCGCCGCCCATGCCGCCAGGCATGCCGCCGCCGCCAGCCGAGTCCTTCTTCGGAGCTTCGGCGATCATGGCTTCGGTGGTGACGAGCAGGCCGGCAACCGAGGCTGCGTCCTGCAGAGCCGTGCGTACGACCTTGACCGGGTCGACGATGCCCATGGCGATCATGTCGCCATACTCGCCCGTCTGGGCATTGTAGCCGAAGGTCGCGCCCTTGTTCTCAAGGATCTTGCCGGCAACGATCGATGCTTCCGCACCGGCGTTCGCAGCGATCTGGCGGGCCGGAGCCTGCAGTGCGCGGCGCACGATGTTGATGCCAGCGGCCTGGTCGGCATTGGCGCCGGCAGCCTTGATGTTGGCCGAAGCGCGCAGCAGGGCAACGCCACCGCCGGCAACGATGCCTTCTTCCACGGCCGCGCGGGTCGCGTTCAGGGCGTCGTCAACGCGGTCCTTCTTTTCCTTGACTTCCACTTCCGTCGCACCGCCGACGCGGATCACGGCAACGCCGCCGGCGAGCTTCGCCAGACGTTCCTGCAGCTTTTCCTTGTCGTAGTCCGAGGTGGTCTCCTCGATCTGCTGCTTGATCTGGGCGACGCGGCCCTGGATCTCGGCCTTCTTGCCGGCGCCGTCGACGATGGTGGTGTTCTCCTTGGAGATCGACACCTTCTTGGCGCGGCCGAGCATGTTGAGGCCGACGTTCTCGAGCTTGATGCCGAGGTCTTCCGAGATGACCTGGCCACCGGTGAGGATGGCGATGTCTTCCAGCATGGCCTTGCGGCGATCACCGAAGCCCGGCGCCTTGACGGCGGCGATCTTCAGGCCACCACGCAGCTTGTTGACGACCAGCGTGGCCAGGGCCTCGCCTTCGACATCTTCCGAGATGATGAGCAGCGGCTTCGAGGTCTGCACGACGGCTTCGAGAACCGGCAGCATGGCCTGGAGGTTGGAAAGCTTCTTCTCGTGGAGGAGGATGTAGGCGTCCTCGAGATCGGCAACCATCTTGTCGGCGTTGGTGACGAAATAGGGCGAGAGGTAGCCGCGGTCGAACTGCATGCCTTCGACGACTTCCAACTCGGTCTCGGCGGTCTTGGCTTCCTCAACCGTGATGACGCCTTCGTTGCCGACCTTCTGCATCGCTTCCGCGATCATCTTGCCGACCGACTCGTCGCCATTGGCCGAGATCGTGCCGACCTGCGCAACTTCCTCGGAGGTCTTGATCTTCTTGGCGGCCTTGCCGAGCGCCGTGACGACTTCGGTGACCGCGAGGTCGATGCCGCGCTTCAGGTCCATCGGGTTCATGCCGGCGGCAACCGCCTTGTGGCCTTCCTGGACGATCGACTGAGCCAGAACGGTCGCGGTCGTGGTGCCGTCGCCGGCGATGTCGTTGGTCTTCGAAGCAACTTCGCGGACCATCTGCGCGCCCATGTTCTCGAACTTGTCCTCAAGCTCGATTTCCTTGGCGACGGTGACGCCGTCCTTGGTGATGCGCGGGGCGCCGAACGACTTGTCGATGACGACGTTGCGGCCCTTGGGGCCGAGCGTGACCTTCACCGCGTCGGCGAGGATGTTGACACCGCGCAGCATGCGCTCGCGGGCATCACGGGAGAATTTTACGTCTTTGGCAGCCATGTTTAACTCCTGGCAGGGGCTCGGATCGAGCCCGAAGATTCAAGATTCAGTTGACGGGAAGGCCGATAATCAGCCGATGATGCCCATAATGTCGGATTCCTTCATGATCAGAAGGTCTTCGCCATTGAGCTTGACTTCCGTGCCCGACCACTTGCCGAACAGGATGCGGTCGCCAGCCTTGACGTCCAGCGGAACGAGCTTGCCGCTTTCGTCGCGGGCGCCGGAGCCGACGGCGATGATCTCGCCTTCCTGCGGCTTTTCCTTCGCCGTATCAGGGATGATGATCCCGCCGGCGGTCTTGGATTCGGATTCGACCCGGCGAACGACCACGCGGTCATGAAGCGGGCGGAACTTCGACTTTGCCATTTTTTCTTCCTCGATGAGAACGGTGAGAAACAGTTCCTCCATCCGGCGAAGCCGGACAACAACAAAGTCCGGCGGCGCCGGACCTGTAGTTAGCACTCACCAAGGGCGAGTGCTAACGTGGCGCTGAGATAGGCCGCTGGTTGGCGAGAGTCAAGGCGCGCGGAGTGCCTCTTTCCATCATGATGGTGAACTTACCGAAGCTTGGCCGAACCGAAGACCAGAAGCGGGCAACGTTCCGCCAGCGGATAGCTGCCGCTCGGCACGATACGCACCTCGTAGAACCAGCCACTCGCTTCATCCACCAACGTGGCCAGCGTCGCGAAACTGTACCTCGTTTCGGAGCCCGCATAGACGTCGATCGTGTTGATGGACGCCATGCTCCATCCCGTCTGGGCAGCAAGAGCCTCGCGATCCGGAAACAACCGGTCGAACGCCGTGCGGATTGCCTGGACATCGACGGTATTGTCGCAGTCGTGCGTCGTGCACGCCATCGCAATCCGCCATTTGAGTGCGTGGAAATTCTCGACCCCGCCGGCCAACACCAGGGCGTGGACGCCGCGCAGGTCATCCGCCGTTTCCGGCCGCGCAAAAACGCGGATCGCCGCACGCCTGCCAGGCTTCAGCACTCTTGCGATCTCACCGAACAGCAGACCGCGTGCCGCCTTGGAATCGACCGCCGACAGGCATCCGTCACCGATAACCGCGTCGAAACTTGCCCGTTCCGCGGGGAGGTCGAGCCAGTTGCCGGCCATCGCCTTTCGCGAGGCGTTGTCGCCGGCCCATACGCCCGAAATCATGCTTGCCGATTGATCGATCGCGACCATCGATCTGCCCAGGACTGCCAGTTCAGGGGTCACACCGAGGAGGAGGACATCGGCATCCTTTAGATCAAGTTCGCGATCGAATATGCCGACGGTTTCCGGGGTCGGCCGCAGCGGGGCATCCAGGAGCTTCCAATGCCGATGATAATTGTCCCAATGATTGGTCATTCAAACCTCTTGGAGCCCAAGAAAGTCTGGCGTCGATTGATTAGAGCCGCTTAATAGAAGCGGGCGTGTAAGCCAAGGGTATGGCCATGGCGCGTGTCACCGTCATAACGCATGAACATGACCGGTTCCTGGGCAAGCGCAACCTCATGTTGCGCAGGGGCAGCCCCTATTTGCTTTTCGATGTCCTGGAGCAACTAAAAAGCCGCGGCCATTCAGTCCGGATTCAGCAGGGACCGTCAAAGACACACGGTGCCGACATCGCGGTTCTGCATGTCGATGCGACGACAACGTCCGCCGATTACGTCGACTATGCGCGGGGTTTTCCATTTTGCCTCAACGTCGGCGCGGCCGATATATCCAAACGGCTAATCAGCGGCGCCTTGATAACCGAAGGGGACGCCTGGCAGGGCCCGGTCATTGTCAAAAGCAACCTCAACAATCAGGGCATTCCGGAGATACTCCTCAACCGGCGATCGAAGCGCGCGGGCAAACCGCCGCCTTTTCCGCATCTGCAGGCTGCGCGGCCTTATGAGGTCTATGGTTCTCTTGGCGAGGTTCCGGACGACATCTTCGAATGCGATGACCTGGTGGTGGAAAAGTTCATTCCGGAAACAGAACCCGACGGCTTCGCGGTGCGCTTCTGGGTGTTTTGCGGAGAGCGGGAGCGCTGCACCCGCTATGTCTCGCCAAACAGCCTGGTCAAGGCATCGCAAACGTTTCGACGTGAACCCGTCCCTGTTCCCGACGAAATGCGCGAGCGGCGACGTGAGCTGGGCTTTGACTACGGGAAATTCGATTTCGTCCTGCACGAGGGCAGGGCCATCCTACTCGACGCCAACAAGACTCCCGGCCGTCCCCAAAACCTCGTGAAGATGTTCGCGGCCGGCGCCTCCGATCTGGCCGACGGCTTCGAGGGCCTCATTCGTCGGGCGAGATAGACCAGCAACCGGCCAGGATCGCCGCTCCCGCCTGTTGCCATCGGTTGCAGCAGTTCATGGGCCTGCCTGCCGATACGGTCATCAGGCCAGGCGACTACGCGTTCTTGCGGCCGACGCAGAGCGAAGCAGTGCTGCAGCAGTTCGGGCCGATCGCGGTGCTATCCGGCGGCAGGATTGTGGATCGTTGGCCGGTGTTGCCGACGATGTGAACATGTCGGAGATACTTGACTAAGTCAAGTAAATGATTGATCCTGTGAAGACAGGGGATGTCCATGACGGTTCACCATCAGTCCGGCAATGATGCGCCCAACAAGGAGCGAATCGACGCGGTGCGGGCTTTCAACCGCTTCTACACCCGCCAGATCGGGCTGCTCGACGAAGGGTTGCTGAAAAGCGCCTTCTCCCTGACCGAGGCGCGTGTGCTCTACGAATTGGCGCATCGCGACGGCCTGACCGCGACCGACCTCGGACGCGATCTCGGTCTCGACGCCGGCTATGTCAGCCGTTTGCTGAAAAAGTTCGAGCGCCTTCACCTCATCTCCAGGTCGACGCTGGTTTCGGACGCCCGGCAATCGTCGATTGCGCTGACGCAGGCGGGCAGGAAAGCCTTCGCACCGCTGAACAAGGATTCGCACGATCAGGTCCGGGCCCTGCTTGATCGACTGCCCGCGTCGGAGCAGGACCGGCTGGTCAAATCCATGCAGACGGTGCAGCGTCTGCTCGGCGAAAATGCCGAGCCGAGGATCCCCTATCTGTTGAGGCCGCTGCAGATCGGCGACATCGGCTGGGTCACTCGCCGGCAAGGACTGCTCTATGCCCAGGACTATGGCTGGGACGAAACCTACGAGGCGCTGGTCGCCGAAATCCTCGCGGCGTTCGTGAAATCCTACGATCCGAAATGGGAGCGCAGCTGGATCGCCGAGCGGGAAGGCGAGGTCGTCGGCTCGGTCTTCGTCGTACGCAAGTCGGATCAGGTGGCGAAGCTGCGTCTGCTCTATGTCGAACATTCGGCGCGTGGCCTCGGCATCGGCAAGCGACTGGTGGAGGAATGCATCGGCTTTGCCCGCGCCAGGGGATACAAGACGCTGACCTTGTGGACAAACGACATTCTCGCCGCTGCCCGGCATATCTACCAGGCCGCCGGCTTCAAACTGATCGAGGAAGAACCTCACCATTCCTTCGGCAAGGATCTGGTTGGTCAGAACTGGAATCTTGATTTGTTATCTTCCGCCAGAGCGTGATGCCGAAAAGTGTGAAGCGGTTTTCAGACGACGTCATGCTCTATCTCTTTGATTAGAGGCGGATTCAGATTTCAGGTCGAGTCGACCTGAAATCATCTGGCTTTCCGCTCTCGGCCAATTTGATCGAAATTGCGCACTCCGCGCAATCCGCTCGACAATGGCTGACAGCCATCGCTTGACAGCGCTGGGCCTCATGCACTAGTACGTTATGTTATTACATAAAGGGGTGTGTGGTCGCACGCGGCTTCGGCTCCGATCGTGGCGACCGAGAAATCCGTTGCGAAGCAATCTGGGGAAAACTAGGGTGGAATGGTGATGGTCCCCGAGTCGAAAGGCGAGGGGTGAAAAGGGAACACGGTGAGATCCGCCTCGGATCGAGGCCGTGGCTGCCCCCGCAACTGTAAGCGGTGAGCGAGATCCAAAATGCCACTGGCCGGCAAGGCTGGGAAGGCAGGATTGCGCCGAGACCCGCGAGCCAGGAGACCTGCCATTACAGAGTTGACCGGACGGGGTGTGCCGGGAGGAGACGTGGACGTCGGTCTGTCGACCGACCGCCAACATCCTTCCGTCGCCAATCGAGAAAGACGGAAAGTTGGGCGCCGCCATCGATCGTATTCACCGTATCGTCGTATGCACGCTTTGCCGCGACATCCCGACAGGGACCAGGTCGGGCGAAGCTTTGTGCGCCGATTTGCGCTCCCGGCTCTCGGCCCACATCGAGCCAGTTGTAGCGCAGGGTTTCATGGTCGAGGGCGTGGCTTGCATGGCGGGCTGTGCACGGCCGCTCGCGGTGGCCTTCCAGGCGCCCGGCAAGGCAGCCTATCTCTTCGGGTCCATCGATGCGGAAGCCGATGCCGGCGATCTCGTGCGATTTGCCAGACTCTACGCCTCGCTCGCCGATGGCTGGTGCAATGCCGGACAACGTCCGCCGCGGCTGGCCGGCAAGACGCTGGCCCGCATCCCCGGACCGGGCAAGCCTTCGGAGGACAGCCGATGACAGTGCCGCTTCTCGAAGCGCGCGATCTGGGCGCGGTGGCGAATGGCCGGGCTCTGGTCCATGCGGTCAGCCTGTCCATGGCTGTCGGCGATCGCCTCGCCATCATCGGTCCCAACGGTGCCGGCAAGACCACACTGCTGCGCATGTTGTCGGGCATGCTCAGGCCAAGTTCCGGAGAGGTAAAGCTTGGCGGCCGCCGCCTCGACAGGATATCGGCCGCCGAGCGGGCCCTGCACATCGCCGTCGTCGGCCAGACCGACCAGCCGGATCCGCGGCTGGCGGTGATCGACTATGTCGAGCTTGGCCGCGTTCCGCATGCCGGCCTGAGGCACAGGAGCGAGGAACGCGACATTGTCGTGGACGCGCTGCGACGGACCGGCCTGCTGCCGCTGCTTGGACGCACCATTGGCTCGCTGTCGGGCGGCGAGCGCCAACGCGCTCAGCTCGCACGCGCCATCGCCCAGGAACCGAAAGTGTTGTTTCTCGACGAGCCGACCAACCATCTGGACCCACGCGCCCGCGCGGAACTGCTCGAACTCGTTGCTGGCTTCGGCATGACGGTGATCGCGGTGCTGCACGATCTGGCCCTGGTGGCGCCCTTCGCCACCAGGGTCGCGGTGATGAACGAGGCCCGGCTGCATGCGCTGGCGGCGCCCCGCGAAGCGCTGACGCAACAACTGATCCGCGAGATTTTCGGCGTCGACGTGTTTCGCCTGCGCCATCCCACCGAGGATCGCGAACTGACCGTGTTCGATGTTCCGAACCGTGCCGCGCCTTCCTGACCGAAACCGACTTTCATCCGACACAGTTCAACCAAGGAGCAAAAATCGTGAAACGCCTCGCCTTGTCGCTCGTCTTCTCGCTGCTGGCCTCGGCAGCTTTCGCCTTCCCGGTCACCGTCGACAGTTGCGGCAAACCGCTGACCTTCGATGCGCCGCCCAAACGCGCCGTCATTCACGATCTCAACATGGCGGAGATGGCCTTCGCGCTGAAGCTGCAGCCGTCGATCGTCGGCCTGACCGGCATCACCGGATGGTATAAGGTGGGCCCCGAATTCAAGGCCGAGCAGGGTTCAATTCCGGAACTGGCGCCAAAATACCCGACGCTCGAAAATCTCGTAGCGGTCGAGCCTGATTTCTTCTTCGCCGGCTGGTACTATGGCATGAAGCCGGGCGGCGATGTGACGCCCGACACGCTCGCGCCACACGGCATCAAGACGCTGGTGCTGACGGAAAGCTGCGTCCATCTCGACAAGAACCGGCCCGCCGCCTCGATGGACCTTCTCTACGGCGATGTCGAAAAACTGGGCAAGATCTTCGGCAAGGAGGCCGAGGCGGAGAAGCTCGTTGCCGGCTGGAAGAGCCAACTCGCTGACATCACCGCCAAGGTCGGCGATCGCAAGGGAACACGGGTATTCCTCTACGATTCCGGCGAGGACAAGCCATTCACCGCCGGAAAATTCGCCATCCCCAGCGCCATGATCACGGCAGCCGGCGGCGACAACATCATGGCCGACATGGACACAAGCTGGGGCAACACCGACTGGGAAACGGTGGCGTCGCGCAATCCGCAATTCCTCATCCTGCTCGACTACCAGGACGGTGGCGGCTACAAGAAGCTCCTCGACTTCCTCAAGGCCCATCCGGCGATGAAAGAGACGGATGCGGTCAAGAACGAGCGTTTCGTGGCCCTGCGCTATGCCGAACTCACGCCCGGACCGGCAAACATCGAAGCGATCGGCAAGATCTCCAGGGCGATGCATCCGGAAGCGTTCTGATGCATCTCGCCCTGAAGCACAAATCCGGCGCGCTCTCAGGGCACAAGGCATTCCCGCTGGCCATGGCGGCGGGCGCGGTGGCGACCGTCGCTCTCGTGCTGCTGTCGATCGCCTATGGTTCGACGCTGATACCGCTGACCGACGTCATTGCCGCACTTGGCCATGCCGTTGGGTTAAATGAACATCAGGTGTCGGGCCCGGTTGGCAAGATCGTCGTCGATCTGCGGCTGCCGCGCACGATCCTGGCAGTCTGTGTCGGCGCGGGCCTCGGCATGGTCGGCGCGTTGCTGCAGACGGTGACGCGTAACGATCTCGCCGATCCCTTCCTGTTCGGCCTGTCTTCGGGGGCCGCCGCGGGCGCGGTTTCCGTCATCACCGTCTTTGGTGACAGTTTCGGCATCTGGACCTTGCCGATCGCGGCCTTCACCGGCGGCATACTGGCAGCGGGCATCGTGCTGCTGCTGGTCGCGCGGGTAAGGGGGCAGGGCCCGGAACGCTTGATCCTCGCCGGGCTTGCCGTCTCCTTCATGTTCACGGCGTTGACCAACTACCTGGTCTTTGCCGGAGACCAGCGCGCGGCCCATTCGGTGCTGTTCTGGACGATGGGCGGGCTTGGGCTGGCGCGCTGGGACAATGTGTGGCTGGGCGCGTTGGGGGCCGGCACGATTGCGATTTACGGGCTGTGGAACCATCGCAGGCTGGACGCCTTCCTGGCTGGTGAAAGTGCCGCCGAAAGCCTTGGTGTGCCCGTGGCAAGGATGCGCAGGGCGACATTCCTCGTCGCCGCCTTCTCGACGGCAATCCTGGTCTCGGTCGCCGGCGTCATCGGCTTTGTCGGATTGATGATCCCGCATTTGTCGCGGCCGCTGGCCGGCCCCTTGCATTTGCGTCTGATCGCAAGCTGCGCGCTGTTTGGGGCGGTGCTTTTGCTGGCAAGCGATCTTCTGGCCCGCACGCTTCTGCCGCCACAGGAATTGCCGATCGGCATCATCACCAGTTCGCTCGGCGCGTTCTTCGTCGTCACGATGGTCGTTCGAAATCGCCTGTGAGGACGTTCGGTTCTGCTTTTTCAGGTTCCTTCTAAAAAGCTCACGACGCTTACTTCTTGCTAACCATGACCGTGTCGCATGGCTGTCCTGCACATTTTGCCGGCTTCCGTTGCGATTTGGCACCTTGAATAGTAAGCACGCTTATTATAAGTATCGCTCATGGTTTCTGATGGCATCGATAGATTGGGATTTTTAATCCACGACGTACAGCGTCTGCTGCGCAAGCGCTTCGAGATGCGCGCCAGCGGGCTTGGCCTGTCGTCGGCGCAGTGGCGCCTTATGGTGCGTGTCGCCAAGGAGGCGGGGGTCTCCCAGGCCCGGCTCGCGGAATTGCTCGAAATCGAGCCCATCAGCGTCTCGCGCCTTGTCGACCGGATGGAGGAGGGCGGCTGGATCGAACGCCGCGCCGCCGCCGCCGACCGCCGAGTGCGGATGATTTTCCCGACCGCCAAGGCGAGCGCGGCCTATGCCGAGGTCAAGAGCCTCGCCGGCGAGGTCTATGAGGAATCGCTTGTCGGCGTTTCGCCGGAGGACCGTCGCGTCCTGATCAGGTCGCTCGATGTGATGGCGCAAAATCTCGCGGATGGCGATTCATCGTCGGACGAAAAGGTCAAGAATACAGAAGGCGCAGCAGCATGAACGCGGTAGCCAAGATAGACGAGAGCGCCCCCAAGGTGGAGATGGAAGCACCGGCCCAGCCGGCTGCTGCTCCTGTTGCCGTCGCTCCTCCCGTGCAGCCAGTGCCAGCGCCGAAGAAGCGCCGCATGGGCCGTTTTTTTCTGATGTTCGCCTTGCCGGCGGCCCTGGTCATCGGCGGCGGCTATGTCTGGGTGACCGGCGGACGCTATCAGGAGACGGAGAACGCCAATCTGCAGCAGGCCAAGGTATCGATTGCTTCAGATACGGCGGGACGTATCGTCCAGGTCGCCATATCGGACAATCAGATGGTGAAGCAGGGCGATCTGCTGTTCGCCATCGACCCCGAGCCTTACCGCATCGCGCTTGCCCAGGCTGACGCGGCTGTTGCTGCCGCGCGCCTCAATGTCGAGCAGTTGCGCGCCGCTTACAGCCAGGCAATGGCGCAGGAGAAGTCCGCCAGCAGCGAGGTCGACTACGCCCAGTCGCAGTATGGCCGTGCCGCCGATCTTGCCCAGAAAGGCATCAACGCCAAGTCTTCACTCGACCAGGCCAGGAACGATCTCGACAAGGCAAAGCAGCAGCTTGCCGTTGCCCAGCAGGGCATCATCAGCGCCAAGGCCGCCCTCGGCGGCAACCCGGACATCGAAACCGACAAGCATCCGACGGTGATGTCGGCGCTCGCCGCCCGCGACAAAGCCGCCTACGACCTGGCGCAGACTACGGTGAAAGCGCCCGCCGATGGCGTCATCTCCCAGGCCTCGTCCTTCAAGGTCGGCCAGTTTGTCGGCTCCGGCACGCCGCTGTTTTCGCTGGTCGAGACCGGCGACACCTGGATCGATGCCAATTTCAAGGAAACCCAGCTCACCAACATGAAGCCGGGTCAGAAGGCCGAGATCGTCGTCGACACCTATCCGGGCAGGACCTTCGAGGCGACCGTCAAGGCGATCGGTGCTGGAACCGGTGCGGAATTCTCGCTGCTGCCCGCGCAAAATGCCACCGGCAACTGGGTCAAGGTTACCCAGCGCATCCCCGTGCGCCTGGAACTGACCGACCCCGACGCCAAGATGGCACTGCGTACCGGCATGAGCGCCTCCGTCACCGTCGATACGGGCGTTGCGCGCGGTTTTCCGGCCATGTTCGGTCACGCAACGGCTGGCGAGCCCGCGCAATAAGTCGGCGGAAGCCCGCGGGGACCAGGCGGGTGGAAGCGAATAGCAGGATTGGTCCGATGGGCGGCGCGGGAAGGATCAGTGCCTGGTTCGAGCCGCGTCGTGGTTCGGCCGACATCTGAAATCTTCGACTCGGCCCCGTCGGTTCTCATGTTTCCGGGCGGCAGGCATCCGCTCACTCGAGACTTTCGGTCGATGTAACCCCCACATCGATAATCGCGTCCCACCGTGATGAAGGTCTCTCAACGGAAGGCCTTGCCGCCCGGAAACCCTGTGTACACGTTTTTGTTACCTGCTGGAAGTTCCGCGCATGAGCACGTCCGAACCCTTCAAAGAAGTGCCGCACCGCGGCCTGATCACGGTAGCGCTCATGCTGGCGACGATCATGCAGGCGCTCGACACGACCATCGCCAATGTCGCGCTGCCGACGATGACCGGCGATCTCGGCGCCTCCCCGGACAACATAAACTGGGTGCTGACCTCCTACATCGTGGCCGCCGCCATCATGACGCCGGTCACCGGCTGGCTTGCCGATCGCTTCGGCCGCAAGGAATTGTTCCTGACGGCGGTGGTCGGCTTCACCATCTTCTCCATGCTGTGCGGCCTGGCGTGGAGTCTGGAAACCATGGTGCTTTTCCGGCTGATGCAAGGGGTGTTCGGCGCCGCGATCGTGCCGCTGTCGCAGACCTTCCTGCTCGACATCAATCCCAAGGAACGTCACGGCCAGGCAATGGCCATCTGGGGCGCCGGCATCATGCTGGGGCCGATCCTTGGCCCGACGCTGGGCGGCTGGCTGACCGAGAACTTCAACTGGCGCTGGGTGTTCTTCATCAACCTGCCGGTCGGCATCGTCGCCTTCCTTGGCATGGCCGCCTATTTGCCGGTCGTTGCCCGGCGCGTGCGCAGCTTCGATTTCTTCGGCTTTGCCATGATATCGCTCGGCGTCGGCGCGCTGCAGCTGCTGCTCGACCGCGGTGGCGAGGTCGACTGGTTTTCCTCGGTCGAGATCTGGATCGAGCTGGGGCTTTCGATCACCGGCTTCTGGGTGTTCATCATTCACACGGTCACATCGGAACATCCCTTCATCGATCCGAAGATTTTCCTCGACCGCAATTTCGTGACCGGGCTGGCGTTCATCTTCGTCATGGGTGTGCTGATTTTGGCTTCCATGTCACTGCTGCCGCCGATGCTGTCCACCATCTTCGGCTATCCGACCGTCACCATCGGCATCGTCATGGGCCCCCGTGGCGTCGGCACGATGGTTTCGATGCTCGTCGTCGGACGCATCATGAGCAAGATCGACGCCAGGATTCTCGTCGTCATCGGCTTTCTGCTGACGGCGCAGTCGCTCTACACCATGGCCAGCTTCACGCCGCAGATGGACAACTGGCTGATCATCAGCTCCGGCGTGATCCAGGGCCTGGGCATGGGAATGGTGTTCGTGCCGCTGTCGACGGTTGCCTTCGCCACGCTCGACGCACGCTACCGCACCGATGCAACCTCATTGTTCAGCCTGGTGCGCAATCTTGGCTCGTCGATCGGCGTCTCTGTCGTGACCGTGCTGCTGGTGCGCAACACGCAGGTCAATCACGCCGAACTTTCCGCCTTCATCAGCCCGTTCAACCCCAATCTCTGGGCAGTCTCGCCGGCTGCGGCGGGTGGCGATCCAATGGCGCTGTCGGAGGTGGACCGCATGGTCAATCTCCAGGCCATGATGATCTCCTACGTCAACGACTTCAAAATACTGATGGTGATGACGCTGCTCGCCATCCCCTTTGTCTTCCTGCTGCGCAAGCCGACGGCCGGTCCGGCCGGCGGCGCGCCTGCAGCGCATATGGACTAGACCCGGCGGCAGGCGGTCTGCCTGCTGCCAATATGGACTAGGATGGACCAGGATCGCCGGGTCGATTGGTCCCAGCCCGCTGTCCAGGCGGACTGCATGTTCCATCATTGATCAGCTGGATGACGTTCTTCCACCATCCGAACTGGGACGTCGAGATCAAGGTGCTGGACGCCTGTCTTGCCGATGGCGAAGCGCCGAATACGAGGCGGTGCGCTCCGGTCCCTATCTGATGGGGAAATTCAAGGCGACGCCCAAATTGGAGCGCTACCTGCCGAGAACCAGCGCCCAATAGCGCAGATTAGGATCACGTCCGTCGCGGACATAGGCGAGCCCGAAGCGGCTGAAATCCGGGTCGAGGATGTTGCGCCGGTGGCCCTGCGAATGCATCCAGATGTCGAACAGTTTTTGCTGGTCGAAGCGGCCCTCGGCGATGTTCTCGGCCGCGGCACCCCGCACTCCGTTGTCCTTCATGCGCGAGGCGAAATCATTGCCCCAACCTGTGGTATGGCTCATGCGCTCCCGCGACGCCATGTAGCCGGCCTGCTGGAGTGCTGCTTGTTCCAGCTGTGCATCGGGAACCAGCGGCCCCAGTCCCGCGGTGGCTCGCAGGCTGGCCAGCGTGCCGGTGGCGGAGGAGGAGACCCCCGCACCTTGACCGGTCGGCACAGAAACGGTGCCGCAGGCGGCCAGCCCGGCCAACGCCGCGAGGCCGGCTGCCTTGAGCCACATGCGCCTGTTCAGGCCTGCTTGACGGATTTCGATTTTTTCAGCGGTCATGCTTGCCTGACATAGTCGCGATCATGGCTTTTGCCGGGCCGGGCAATGAAAATCGCGTGAGGAGAGTCGAAATGCCGTCCATGCGGCGACAATCCCGGGAAGATCGGCTATGATGCCGGCGTTCTTGAAGTGGCAGCTACGGGCGGCCATCCCAGGCGGTGACCGCCCCCCGAGAAAAACGGAGGAAGGTTATGGCCGGCTTTCATGTCATGGCGGACGCGCGCGGAATGCATGTGCAGCCCACGGTGCGCCACATCAGGACGTCCGACCTCTGGGATGCGCTGCGGCTCGGCGCAGAAGATTTCTGGGCAAAACCATCCCACTACGTGTTCCTGTGCCTGATTTACCCGATCGTCGGCCTGATCCTCGCCCGGTGGTCGTCGGGCTCCAATGCCATCCAGCTCGTCTATCCCTTGATGTCGGGCTTTGCGCTGGTCGGCCCGTTCGCCGCCATCGGGCTCTACGAGATCAGCCGCCGCCGCGAGCTCGGCATGAACACCAGCTGGTGGCATGCCCTCGATGTCCGTCGCTCCCCGGCGCTGCCCTCGATCGCCGCCATCGGCATCATGCTGTTCGCCCTGTTCCTTTTGTGGCTATTCACGGCACAGTCGATCTACACCAGCCAGTTTGGTGACCAGCCACCAGCTTCCGTCGGCGCCTTCCTGCGTGACGTTCTGACGACCAGCAAGGGCTGGACGCTGATCCTCGCCGGCAATGCCGTGGGGTTTGTCTTCGCCGTGGTCGTGCTGGCCACCACCGTGATCGCCTTCCCGCTGTTGCTCGACCGTGATGTCGGCGCCGTCTCGGCAATCGAGACATCGGCCCGCGCGGTGATGGCGAACCCGCTGCAGATGGCGCTGTGGGGTCTGACGGTCGCCGTGCTGCTGGTGATCGGTTCTATCCCGCTGTTTGCCGGGCTGGCCGTCGTGATGCCGATCCTGGGCCATGCTACCTGGCATCTGTACCGCAAGGTGGTCGAGCCGGCGCAGATCCCGCCGATCCGTCGGCCAATGTAGGACGCCTTCAGCGCTGCGCGTCGGTCGCCATCTTCAGCGCCAGCGCCGTCAGCACGGTTCCCATCGTCCAGCGCCGTCAATCGAAGGCGCCGATCGGGCGGACAGGCGGCGGTTCGCGTCGATCTCCAGCGACAGGCAGGCGAAAGCTGGTGACAGCATGGGCCGGTTCGGATAATTCGGACCGGCTGCGGCGAACCGTCGGCCGTGGCACTTGCAACAATCACATTGAAGGAAACGGCATGGCGGATTCGCCTGAAATCGTCGGCTCGCTCGAAGACGCGTCGAAAGCCTATTCGGCGATTCTTTGCGATGTCTGGGGCGTCGTCCACAACGGCGAATGGCATTTTCCGGCAGCCGCCGCGGCGCTGGCGAGGGCAAGGGCAGACGGCGTTCCGGTTGTGCTTATTACCAATTCACCCCGCCGCAGCGCCGATGTCGTGGCACAGATGAGCGTGATCGGCGTTCCCCCGTCGGCCTACGACCGTGTCGTGACCTCGGGCGACGTGACCCGCGACCTGATCGCGGAGGGCCCGCGCAAAGTCTTCCACATCGGCGCCGACCGCGATTTGACCCTCTATGATGGCCTGGATGTCGAGCTGGTCGAGGAATTCGAGGCCGCCGGCATCGTGTGCACCGGGCTGTTCGACGACGAAGTCGAAAAGCCTGAGGACTATACGGAGCTGTTGCGGCGATTGCGCGCCAGGAACCTGCCGTTCATCTGCGCCAACCCCGATATCATGGTGGAGCGCGGCGAACGGATCATCTGGTGCGCCGGCGCCCTGGCGCGCGACTATGCCCAGCTCGGCGGTCGCACGCTGATCGCCGGAAAGCCCTACGCGCCGATCTATGACGTCGCGATGAAGGAGGTGGCCGAGGTTCTCGGACGGCCGGTCGAGCGTTCGCAGGTGTTGGCCATCGGCGATGGCATCATGACCGACGTCAAGGGCGCGGCCGACAATGGCTTCGACGTTCTCTATGTCTCTGGCGGCATTCACGCCCGCGACTATGGCGACGCCTTGCGGCCGGATCCGGCAAAGCTCGGGCTCTTCCTGGAACGGCACGGCTATCGTCCGGTGTCCGTCATAGCCAGACTACAGTAGGTGGCAATGGTGGCTTTCCAGCATCTTTCAGCAACGGCGCCGCTGCCCGCCGATCTGCGTGGTGGTGTCGTCGCGATCGGCAATTTCGACGGCGTCCATCGTGGCCATCAGGCGGTGCTCGAACGGGCGTTGGCCGAGGCCACGCGGCGCGGCGTGCCGGCCTTGGTGCTGACCTTCGAGCCGCATCCCCGAAAGGTTTTCAGGCCGAACATGCCGCTGTTCGTGCTGACGCCGCCGCCGATGAAGGCGCGCCTCCTGTCGTTGCTGGGCTTTGCCGCGCTCGTCGAGCAGCCCTTCACGCGGGATTTCGCCTCGCTGTCGGCGGAAGCTTTCATCACCGACGTCTTGGAGAGGACGCTCGGCATCACTCACGCCGTGACCGGTTTCGATTTTCATTTCGGCAAGGACCGGCAGGGCGGGCCGGCCTATCTCATGGCGGCTGGCGAGCGCCATGGTTTCGGCGTCACGCTCGTCGACGCCTTTCGAGACGAGGGTGCCGAGGTGGTTTCGTCAAGCCGAATCCGGGGCTTGCTGTGCGATGGCGAGGTAGCCGAAGCCGCTAGTCTGCTTGGCTATCGCTTCACGGTGGAAAGCGAGGTCGTGGGCGGCCAACAGCTCGGGCGAACGCTCGGCTTTCCGACCGCGAATATGAGGCTTGCCGCGGAGGCCGCTCTCAAGGAAGGTATCTATGCCGTCCGCTTTCGCCGCGCCGACGGCACGCTGCACGATGGCATCGCGAGCTTCGGCCGCCGCCCGACCGTCGACGACAATGGCGCACCGCTCCTGGAAACCTTTGTCTTCGATTTTTCCGGCGATCTCTATGGCGAGACCTGCCAGGTGTCGTTCTTCGGCTTCCTGCGCAGCGAGATCAAATTCGACGGGCTGGATGCACTGGTCGTACAGATGAGGCGGGACGAAGCCGAGGCTCGCGCGCTGCTTGCCGGCGTCAAGCCGCTGTCCAGCCTGGACGCGGCAGTGGCGTTTTAAGGCATGGTCCCGAAAACCGGTGCCGGCTTCCGGCCGGGATCACCGTCTTTCGGCATCGGGCTTCGCTTGAAGGGACTGCTCAAACGAGACCTTACTTTTTCAGTGCAAGGCCGACCGCGATGAAGGTCCAGCCCTGGAAGACTAGGTCGATTGCCAGGAACATGCCGAGTACCCACAGGCTGTTGACCGGCCAGCCCATGGCGATGATCAGGCCCGCAAGCACGCTAATGACGCCGGCCGCGACGATCCAGCCCCAGCCGCTTTCCGGGCGGTGGCTGTAGCCGACCCAGGCGCGCAGCGCGCCGGAAGCGACAAGCGCAACGGCCAGCAGGAAGGTCAGCACCGCGGAGGCCAGCAACGGATTGTCGAAAGCGAAAAATCCGGCCACCGCATAAAGCAGTCCGCTGAGCAGCCAATAGAAGAAGCGGCCCCAGGTCTTCACACCGAAGGCATGCATGATCTCGATGATGCCGGCCACCAGCATCAGCCATCCCACGACATAGACAGAAGCCACCGTGGCGATGAACAGATTCCCGAAGGCGATGCCGCCGAGGATCAGCAGCACCACGCCCAGACCGACAAACCATCCCCACTTGTCTCGCGTCTGGCCGATCGCGTTCTTCAGTGTATTGCCGTGCAAAGTCATGTCGCCACCTCCGTTGAGGTCTGCCAGTATGCGACGAAGTTAGCTTCGGTGCCAGTCCACCGCCAACCGGTGGCGGGCCGATGGTGCAGGCAATGCGGACCGGACGTCTCGCCCTTAAATCAAATTTTACCAAAGCCTCGTCAAAGCTGTCGCCGCAGGGCAGTTGTATCGTGTTAGTGGAGTGTCCATGAGTCCGGTCGGGAAGATTTCGGTAGCTTTGGCCACCATCATGCTGGCGACGTCAGGCGCGGCCAGGGCCGGCGACGGCGCTTTCGGCTGGTTGTCCGGCGACTGGTATCTGACGGTCGGCGCCACCGGCTTGGTCGCGCCGAATTTCGAGGGCGGCAAGAAATACATGCTCAGCGCCCAGCCCATCATCTCTTTGGGCAAGGCGGGTCCCGCGGCACGCTTCACGTCGCGTAACGACAATATTTCGCTGGCGCTTATCGATGATGGCGGCGTTCGCGCCGGCCTGACCGGCAAGTTCCTGTTCTCGCGCGATGATAGCGATGCCGACGAGCTCAAAGGCCTCGATCCGGTCCGCTGGGGCGGCGAAGTCGGCGGCTTCTTCGAATTCTATCCAACGGACTGGATGCGCGCGCGCGCCGAATTGCGGCATGGCATCCGCGCCCATAACGGCTTTGTCGCCGATATCTCCGCCGATGCTTTCTATGATGTGACGCCAACCGTGAGAATTTCAGGTGGGCCGCGCGTGTCCTTTGCCTCGGCGAACTATTTCGACGCCTATTATGGCGTCAATGCGCAGGAAGCCGCGGCCTCGGGCCTGAGCCAATATAATCCTGGCGGCGGCCTTAAATCCGTTGGCCTCGGTGGCGCGGTGACCTGGAAGGTGACCGATCCGATGACGGCCAGCCTGTTCGGCGAATATTCGCGCTTGAAAGGTCCGGCGGCCGATTCCAGCCTGGTCAGGGAGCGCGGCGACCGCAACCAGTTCATGGTCGGCGTGTCGACGACCTATCGCTTCGACTTCAAGATGTAAGCGAATCGAACGAGACGCTTTATTCCTGCGCCTATCTCCGCTAAAAGCCCAGCAATGACGAGCTTTTCGCGCCTTCACGCGCCGACGATACGAATTACCAGCCCGGTGTTCCTGGCGGCCTGAAGGCTGTCGGAGCCGCCGGGAATTTTGCGCGCGACCCCTCGCGCTTTTCCAGATCATCAAGGCATCTCGCCCAAAAGTGGCCCCGTTTTGGGAAAACGACAGGCGCAGAAGTAAAATCAACGCCGCAGGCCGCATGGCCCGGCACGCACATGGCAGACCAATGACTGACGAAACACTGGACACCCCGGCGATCGACTATTCCAAAACGCTTTACCTGCCGCGGACGGATTTCCCGATGCGCGCCGGCTTGCCCGAAAAGGAGCCGGTGCTGGTCAAGCGCTGGCAGGATATGGACCTCTACCGCAAGCTGCGCGACAGCTCTGCCGGCCGCGAGAAGTACGTGCTGCATGACGGCCCCCCCTACGCCAACGGCAACATCCATATCGGCCACGCGCTGAACAAGATCCTCAAGGACGTCGTCACCCGCTCGTTCCAGATGCGCGGCTACGACTCGAACTACGTGCCGGGCTGGGACTGCCACGGCCTGCCGATCGAATGGAAGATCGAGGAGCAGTATCGCGCCAAGGGCAAGAACAAGGACGAGGTGCCGGTCAACGAGTTCCGCAAGGAATGCCGGGATTTCGCCGCGCACTGGATCAATGTTCAGGGTGCGGAATTCCAGCGGCTCGGCGTCGTCGGTGATTTCAAGAACCCCTATACGACCATGGCTTTCCACGCCGAGGCGCGCATCGCCGGCGAGCTGCTGAAATTCGCCATGTCGGGCCAGCTCTATCGCGGCTCCAAGCCGGTGATGTGGAGCGTTGTCGAGCGCACGGCACTTGCCGAGGCGGAGATCGAATACCAGGACTATGAGTCCGACACGATCTGGGTGAAATTTCCGGTGGCCAATCTTGTCGTCGCCAGCGTCGTCGACGGCCAGCCGGCCGAATTCGATCCCGACCTGAGCGGGCGGTCGCTGGACCTGCTGGATGCCCATGTCGTCATCTGGACGACGACGCCATGGACCATCCCGGGCAATCGTGCCGTCAACTATTCGCCGCGCGTCGCCTACGGCCTCTACGAAGTCACGGCCGCCGAAAACGCGTTTGGGCCGCAGCCGGGGGAGAAGCTGATCTTTGCCGATGCGCTGGCCGAGGAAAGCCAGGCCAAGGCCAAGATCACCCTGAATCGCCTTCACGGCGTTTCGGCCGAACAGCTTGGAAGTCTTGTGCTTTCGCATCCCTTCAAGGGTCTCGGCGGCGGCTACGAATTCCAGGTGCCGCTGGTTGCCGGCGACCATGTCACCGACGATGCCGGCACCGGCTTCGTGCACACGGCGCCCGGCCACGGGCGTGAGGATTTTGACGCCTGGATGGATGCGGCGCCGGACCTTCGCCAGCGCGGTATCGACACGGTCATCCCCTTCACTGTCGATGATGCCGGCTTCTTCACCAAGGATGCGCCGGGCTTCGGCCCCGACCGCGAGGGCGGACCCGCGCGCGTCATCGACGACGATGGCAAAAAGGGCAACGCCAACCAGGCGGTCATCGACGAGCTGATCAAGCGCAACGCGCTGTTTGCGCGCGGCCGCCTGAAGCACAGCTATCCGCATTCCTGGCGCTCGAAAAAGCCGGTGATCTTCCGCAACACGCCGCAATGGTTCGTCTACATGGACAAGGATCTCGGCGACGGCACGACGCTGCGCAGCCGCGCGCTGAAGGCCATCGACGACACCCGCTTCGTGCCGCCCGCCGGCCAGAACCGCATCCGCGCCATGGTCGAGGAACGCCCGGACTGGGTGCTCTCGCGCCAGCGTGCCTGGGGCGTTCCGATCGCCGTCTTCGCCGACGCGGACGGCAATGTGCTCAGGGATGACGCCGTCAACCAGCGCATCATGGACGCCTTCGAGAACGAGGGCGCCGACGCCTGGTTCGCCGCCGGCGCCAAGGAGCGTTTCCTTGGCAATCACGACGCCTCCAAATGGAAGCAGGTGATGGACATCCTCGACGTCTGGTTCGATTCGGGCTCGACTCACGTCTTCACGCTGGAGGACCGTCCTGATCTCAAATGGCCGGCCGACGTCTATCTCGAAGGCTCCGACCAGCATCGCGGCTGGTTCCACTCCTCGCTGCTCGAAAGCTGCGGCACAAGGGGCAGGGCGCCTTACGACACTGTCGTCACCCATGGCTTCACCATGGACGAGGACGGCCGCAAGATGTCGAAATCGCTCGGCAACACCGTCGTTCCGCAGGATGTCATCAAACAGTCCGGCGCCGACATCCTGCGGCTCTGGGTGGTGACGACGGACTATTGGGAAGACCAGCGGCTCGGCAAGAACGTGCTGCAGACCAACATCGACGCCTACCGCAAGCTGCGCAATACTATTCGCTGGATGCTGGGTACGCTCGCCCATGACGATGGCGAGACCGTGCCGCTGGAAGAGATGCCGGAGCTGGAACGGCTGATGCTGCATCGGCTGGCCGAGCTCGACGAGGTGGTGCGTCAGGGCTACGACGCCTTCGAGTTCAAGCGTATCACCCGCGCGCTGCTCGATTTTATGGTGGTAGAGCTGTCGGCCTTCTATTTCGACATCCGCAAGGACGCGCTCTACTGCGAGGCGCCGTCGAGCGTGAAGCGCCAGGCCTCGGTGCAGGTGGTGCGTCATCTCTTCGATTGCCTGGTGAAATGGCTGGCGCCGATGCTGCCCTTCACCATGGAAGAGGCTTGGCTCGACCGTCATCCCGATGCGGTGTCGGTGCATCTCGACCAGTTCCCGGAAGTTCCGACGGAGTGGAAGAATGAGGCGCTGGCGGAGAAATGGCGCAAGGTGCGGCAGGTGCGCCGCGTCGTCACCGGAGCGCTCGAGATCGCGCGTGCCCAGAAGGTGATCGGCTCCTCGCTTGAGGCCGTCCCTGTCGTGACGATCAATGACGCTGCGCTCGAGGCGGCGATATCGGACGTCGATATGGCCGAGATGGCGATCACCAGTGATCTCGTGATTGCCCATGGCCAGGCGTCGGAAGGCGCTTTCACGCTCGATGACGTCAAGGGCGTCGCCGTGGTCGTCGAGAAGGCGCAGGACCGCGGCCTTGTCAAATGCGCGCGTTCCTGGCGCTACACGGCCGACGTCGGGCAGGATCCTGCCTTTCCCGGCGTCTCGGCGCGCGACGCCGCAGTGCTGCATGAGCTGAAAGCGCTCGGTAGGCTCTGATGCATGTCGCCCAAGAGTGTGTAGCGGTTTGGGACAACGACATGCATGCAGTCAAAAAGGTGCACAAATGCCACGCCGGGCGATGCAAATCCGCCCGCGCGTTGCCCTTAACGAGTGGTTGAGGTAAACACGCGAGACTCCGGAAGACAAATTGTCGCCGGATTTCCGTCGCAAGTGCGTAGACGATGGGGACCGGACATGGGCCGGTGACGATCGAGAGGCTGTCTAGAGTGGGACTTTTTGGCATGACCGAGAGATATAAGGCGCGCCTTGCGCTGCTGGCGCCGCTTTTCGCATCCGGGCTTGCTCTGGCCGGCTGCGTCGGCTCTCCGACCTACGGCACCGACAAGACCGCCGGCGAACAATTGGCCGGCGATCTATCGAGCGCCTTTTCCATTGCGCCGAAGCACAAGGACCAGATCGATTACAAGCCGCGTCCCACACTGGTGAAGCCGGCGCCTGGCCAGAAGGGCGCGCTGCCGGCTCCGCAGGACAGTATCGAAACGGCAAGTGCTCAATGGCCCGAATCGCCCGAGCAGCGCCGTGCACGTCTGCGTGCCGACGCCACCGCTCATCAGGATGATCCGTCTTACCAGTCGCAGATCGTTGATGACGTGCAGACGGACCCCGCATCTGTGAAAAAGGCGATGGAAGAGTCTGGCTCGAGCCATCCGCCGCGCTGGACGCCCGCTGATTCCGACAAGGGCCGCGCCGCCGAGATCCAGCGCCGCCTTGCCGAGAGCAAGCAGGGCGATCCGAACACCCGCAAATATCTCAGCGAGCCGCCGGTGGCTTATCGCGTCGCGGCCGACACCGCCCCGCAGGGTGAGCTCGGCGAGGACGAGTACAAGAAGGAACGCCGCCTGAAGAAAGAGGCGGAAGGCAAGAAGAGCGGCTGGTTCGACTGGTTGCCCTCGCTGTAACTGCTGGCCGCGCTGACCAGAGGTGGGCAGAGCGCCTGCGTCAGTCGCGGCGTTCCCTGAAGAAATCCTTTAGCAGCAGGCCCGCTTCGGTTTCGCCCATGCCAGGATAGATATCGGGCGTATGGTGACAGGTCGGCGAGGCGAAGAAGCGTACGCCATTGACCACCGCGCCACCCTTTTCGTCGGCGGCGCCAAAATAAAGCCGGCGCAATCTGGCGAAGGAAATGGCACCGGCGCACATGGCGCAGGGTTCGAGTGTCACATAAAGATCGTGGCCGGTGAGGCGCTCGCTCGAGAGTTTGCCGCAGGCTTCTCGTATGACCAGCATCTCGGCGTGCGCCGTTGGATCGGCAAGCTCGCGGGTACGGTTGCCGGCACTGGCCACAATCGTGCTGCCATTCGCAATGACGGCGCCGACCGGCACTTCGCCGCGCAGGGCTGCCGCTTCGGCCTCCTGCAGCGCCACGGCCATGAAATCCGGCCGCTTCACGCGGTTTCCATTCCCATTATCTCCTCGCCTCCCGGCGGTGATCCTGTTATTGAGCGCATCAACCTGAAAATCGGACTCGATTTTCAGAAATGATCATGCGCCAAATCAAAGTGCTACAGCGTTCGTTGCGCGCCCGAAAGGATGCGCCACGCTGTAGCAGCGCAAACGGACAAAGGCCACATGGACGACAACGACAAGAAATCTCCGCGCCAAAAAGGCCCGGGCAAGAAACCCGCGGCTCCGCGCCGCGACAGGGGCGGCAAGCCATCGTTCGGTGCCAAGAAGCCCTATGCGCCGCGTGGCGATCGGCCGATGGCCGCTGAGGGCGAGCGCCCGAAGCGCGACTTCAAGGGCGGCGACAAGCCATTCAGTAAGGGGCCACGCCCCGCGGGCAAGCCTTATGAGAAGCGCGAAGGCCCGCGCAAGCCCTATGCGCCTCGCGGCGACCGTCCGATGGCGCCCGAAGGCGAGCGCAAGCCGTATGAGAAGCGCGAGGGGCCGCGTAAGCCCTACGCCCCACGCGGCAACCGCCCAATGGCGGCCGAAGGCGAGCGCAAGCCATATGAAAAGCGCGAGGGGCCGCGTAAGCCCTACGCCCCGCGCGGTGATCGTCCGGTTGCTGCTTCGGCGGAGGGCGGCGAAAAGCGCTTCGACCGTCCCAAGCGTGACTTCGCAGATCGTCCGAAGCGTGACTTCGGTGACCGTCCCAAGCGCGACTTCGGGAGCGACAGACCCAAGCGTGATTTCAGTGATCGGTCCCAAGGTGCATCGGGCGGCGGTTTCAAGCCGCGTCCGCGGCCGGCGGAAGCAACGGAAGAAGCCGGCGAGCGCATCGCCAAGCGGCTGGCGCGTGCCGGTCTCGCCTCGCGCCGCGATGCCGAGGACCTGATCGCTGCCGGCCGCGTCAAGGTCAATGGCCGGGTGCTGGCTTCGCCGGCTTTCAATGTCATGCCCGACGACATCATTCATCTCGACGGCATGGAAATTCCGCCGATCGAACGCACGCGTCTGTTCCTGTTTCACAAGCCGGCCGGCGTCGTCACCACCAACCGCGATCCCGAAGGCCGCAAGACCGTCTTCGACGTGCTGCCGGCCGAATTGCCGCGGCTGATGACCATCGGCCGGCTCGACATCAACACTGAGGGCTTGCTGCTGCTCACCAACGATGGCGGTCTGTCGCGCGTGCTCGAACTGCCGGCCACCGGCTGGCTGCGCCGCTACCGCGTGCGCGTCCACGGCAAGGTCGAGGAAAGCGCGCTGGCCGGCCTGCGCGAAGGCATTGCCGTCGACGGTGTCTTCTATGGCGCTATCGAGGCCAGTCTCGACCGCGAGCAGGGCTCCAACGCCTGGCTGACGATCGGCTTGCGCGAGGGCAAGAACCGTGAGGTCAAGAACATTCTCGGCGCGCTCGGCCTCGATGTGACGCGGCTGATCCGCATTTCCTACGGGCCCTTCCAGCTCGAGGATCTTCCGGAGGGCCATGTGCTGGAGATCAAGGGCCGGGTGCTGCGCGACCAGCTTGGCGAGCGGTTGGTGGAGGAATCCGGCGCGAACTTCGACGCCGAGATAGCAAAACCGTTTTCCAACAAGCCGGTGCGGCGCACCGAGACCCGTGAAGCAGAGCCCGAGCGGCCGAAATTCACGCGTGACGGCGAGCGCCGGCCGATCGGCGAGGGCGGGTTGATCAAGAACCGCAAGCGCCGGGAAGGCAGCCGCGACGAGGCGCTCGGCAAACTGTCGACAAGTCCCGACAGAAGTTCATCGGAAAAGAGCTTTGGCGAACGCGGTCCGAGGCCCGAACGCGGCGGCTTCGGCGATAAGCCGCGCGGTGGCTTCGGGGACAAGCCTCGTGGCGGCGGCAAGAAATCCGAGCGCGAGCAGCGGCCGATCGAGCCGCCCGGCCAGCGCAAGGCCAATGTCTGGATGGCGCCGGGTGCCCGGCCGATCGGCAAGGGCAGGGCGGAGGCCGAAGCGGCCAAGGCCGCCGACGCCAAGGCGCGCAAGGCCTCGTTCAAGCCGGCCTATGGCAAGCCCGGCGGCAAACCGGTCGGTGCAAAGCCGTTCGGCAAGCCGCGTGGCGAGCGTCCAGGCGGCGCGGGTGGCGGTGAGCGTCCGCGCGGCGGTCCCAAGGGCCCCAGGACAAGATGAGGATCGTTGGCGGGGAGTTTCGCGGGCGTCCGCTGGCGACGCCCCGCAGCAGCGCCATCCGTCCGACGACCGACCGCACCCGCGAGGCCGTCTTCAACGTGCTGGCGCATCGCTTCGCCGGTCAACTGGACGGAGCACGCGTGCTCGATCTGTTTGCCGGGACCGGCGCGCTTGGTCTGGAAGCACTGTCGCGCGGCGCGTCCTACGGAGTCTTCATCGAGGAGTCGGCCGAAGGCCGTGGCTTGATCCGCGACAATGTCGAGGCCTTCGGCCTGACCGGCCGCACCAAGATCTTCCGCCGCGACGCAGCCGCCCTTGGCGAGGCAGGCACGCTGGCGCCGTTCGGCCTCGTCTTCGCCGATCCGCCCTATGGCAAGGGCCTCGGCGAGCGCGCCCTGCAGTCGGCCAGTGCCGGCGGCTGGCTGCGCCCCGGTGCACTGTGCGTGGTTGAGGAGACGGCGGCGGTTCCATTTGAACCCGGCCCCGGCTTTTCGGTGCTTGATGAGCGCAACTACGGCGAGACCGTCATCCGCTTCATCGAGGCTGCGTGACACGCCTGCGCCCAGCGGCGGCCTCTTTGCCGCCGCCTTTGCCGGCAACATAGCCAACAATTCACTTTGCTTGTCACAAGCACCTTGCCTATCGTCTTGCCGAGGAAACCGGAGCCATTGATGACACAAAGGGCTGAATGGCTGCGGATGGCGCTGCTGGCGACATCGCTGGCCTTTACCATGGCCGGCCCGGTGCTGGCCGACGGCCCGGTATTGCCCAATACGGTGCCGGCCGAGTTCAAGGTGACGGATTTCCTGCTCGACAACGGCATGGAGGTGGTCGTCATTCCCGACCACCGCGCGCCGATCGTCACCCATATGGTGTGGTACAAGATCGGCAGTGCCGACGAGCCGCCGGGCAAATCCGGCATCGCCCATTTCTTCGAGCATCTGATGTTCAAGGCGACGACCAATCACGCGGCCGGCGAGTTTGACCGCGCCGTCTCCGACATTGGCGGCTCCAACAACGCTTTCACCTCCTACGATTACACCGCTTTCCACGAGACGGTGGCGCCATCGGCGCTCGAGTTGATGATGAGCTTCGAGGCGGACCGCATGCGCAACCTCGTCCTGACCGATGATGTCATCAAGACCGAGCGCGATGTCATTCTCGAGGAGCGCCGCTCGCGCATCGACAACAATCCGCAGGCGGTGCTCGACGAGGAAGTCGATGCCACGCTGTGGCAGAACCAGCCCTATCGCATTCCGGTCATCGGCTGGATGCAGGAGATGGAGCAGTTGAACCGCACCGACGCGGTGGCCTTCTATAACGAATACTACCGGCCCAACAACGCCGTGCTGATCGTGGCCGGTGATGTCGAACCCGACACGGTGAGGGCCCTCGCCGAGAAGACCTATGGCAAGGTGGCCCGCGGGCCGGACCTGCCGCCGCGCGTACGCCCGGTGGAGCCGGAACAGAACACCAAGCGCACCGTCACACTCTCCGATGCCCGCGTCAGCGTACCGAGTTTTTCGACGCAATGGGTGGTGCCGTCCTACCACACCGCCAAGCCGGGCGAGGGCGAAGCGCTCGACCTGCTGGCCGAGATCCTCGGCGGCGGCAACCGCAGCCGGCTCTACCAGGCGCTGGTGGTCCAGCAAGGCATCGCTTCCAGCGCTGGTGCCTATTTCCAGGGCACCATGCTCGACGACACCAATTTCACCGTCTACGGCGTGCCGCGCGGCGACGCCAAGCTGGCCGATGTCGAGGCCGCGGTCGATGCCGAGGTGGCGCGCATCGCGAGCGACGGCGTCACATCGGATGAGCTCGAAAAGGCCAAGAACCGCTATGTCAGGTCGATGATCTTTGCCCGCGACAAGCAGGATTCCATGGCCAACATCTATGGCTCGACCCTGGCTACCGGCGGCAACGTGCAGGATGTCCAGCACTGGCCGGACCGCATCCGCAGGGTCACGGCGGACGAAGTCAAGGCCGTCGCCGCGCGCTATCTGGTGCTGGCTCGCTCGACGACCGGCTATCTCGTGCCGCAGCAACAGGCGGGGAATTGATGATGAGCCAGCACCACCATCCCACAAGGGGAGAAGGTAAGGCGCGTGCCGCACTGGCAACCCTCTTCCTCTCCATCTTCTTCCTGATCTTGCCGGCGCTTGCCGCCCGCGCCATGGAGATCCAGTCGGTGACCTCTTCGAAGGGTGTCACTGCCTGGCTGGTGGAGGACTATTCCGTGCCGGTCGTCGCCATCCGCTTCGTCTTCGGCGGCGGCTCGACGCAGGATCCGCCAGGGAAAGAAGGCCTGGCCAACCTGATGACCGGCCTGTTCGACGAAGGCGCCGGCTCTCTCGACTCGGAAGC
Source organism: Mesorhizobium sp. B2-3-5 (assembly GCF_006442395.1). Taxonomy (NCBI): domain Bacteria; kingdom Pseudomonadati; phylum Pseudomonadota; class Alphaproteobacteria; order Hyphomicrobiales; family Phyllobacteriaceae; genus Mesorhizobium; species Mesorhizobium sp. B2-3-5. Next base: position 199,830 of record NZ_VFVX01000001.1, read on the forward strand.
CTTCCAGATCAGGCTCGACGATGCCGGCGCCGAGATGAGTTTCGAAGAGACCCGCGACGGTGTCTATGGTTCGATGCGCATGCTGGCTGAACAGCGAGACGAGGTGTTCGATCTGTTGCGGCTGGCGGTCAACGAGCCGCGCTTCGATCAGGCACCGATCGACCGCATCCGCGCCCAAATCCTGTCCGGCATCATCGCCAACGAGAATGACCCCGACACGGTGGCGCAGAACCGCTGGACACGCGCCATCTATGGCGACCATCCCTATTCGCGCTCCGACCAGGGCACAAGACAGAGCATTGCCGCCATCACGCAGGACGATCTCAAGGCCCTGCACAAGGCGGTGTTCGCGCGCGGCGGCCTGCATGTCGCCGTGGTCGGCGCCATCGATGCCGAAACGCTGAAGAAGAAGCTGGACACGGTGTTCGGCGATCTGCCGCAGAACCAGGCGCTTGCCCCTGTCGCGGATATTGAGCCCAAGCTGGCGCAGCGTGTGGAGGTCAATTACGACCTGCCGCAGACCTCGCTCCAGCTCGCCTGGCCCGGCGTGAAGCGCAAGGCGGCGGATTTCTTCCCCACCGTGCTGATGAACGAAATCCTCGGCGGCGGCACCTTCACCTCGCGCCTGTTCCAGGAGGTGCGTGAAAAGCGTGGGCTGGCCTACAGCGTCAATTCTTCGTTGGTCAACCAGGACCACGCCAATGCGCTGATCGTCAGCACCGGAACGCGCTCCGACCGTGCGGCCGAGACGCTCGGCATCGTGCGCGACGTCGTCAAGCGACTGGCGGAGGAGGGCCCGACCGAGGCCGAACTTGCGGCGACCAAGAAATATCTGATTGGCGCCTATGCCATCAACAATCTGGACTCCTCCAGCTCCATCGCCGCGACGCTGGTCGAGCTGCAACTGGACGATCTCGGCATCGACTACATGCAGCGTCGCGCCGGCTACATCAATGCGGTGACGCTGGATCAGGTCAAGGCGGCGGCGCGGAAGCTGCTCTCGGCCGAGCCGACCATCATGGTGGTCGGGCCTCCGCTGGCCGCGGCCGGTAAGGGATGAGCCCGACTTTCGGCATAGCGTTCGGCGGCGGCGGTGCGCGCGGTCTGGCGCATATCCATGTCATCGAGGCGCTGGACGAACTCGGCATCAGGCCGGTGGCGATCGCGGGTTCGTCGATCGGTGCCATCATGGGCGCCGGCATGGCATCGGGTATGACCGGCAAGGACATCCACGACTATGCCCGCTCGATCCTCGGCCGGCGTGCGGAAGTGGCGAGCCGCATGTGGCGCGCGCGGCCGGGCACGATCGCGGAAGCTATGCAAGGCGGCATCCGGGTCAGCCAGTTCAATGTCGAGCGCATCCTGAAGGCCTTCCTGCCCGAGGCCATTCCCGAAACCTTCGCCGAGCTGAAGATCCCGCTGAAGGTGACGGCGACGGACTATTTCGGCCACAAGCTCGCCGTGTTCGACGATGGTGACCTGCACTCCGCGCTTGCCGCCTCTGCCGCCATTCCCGCCGTCTTTCGGCCGGTGACCCGCGACGGCAGGCTGCTGATCGACGGCGGCATATACAATCCCGTGCCGTTCGACCTGATCGAGGACGACGCCGACATCATCATTGGCGTCGACGTGGTCGGCGCGCCGGAAGAAGCCGACCGCAAACAGCCGACCTCCGTCGACTTGATGTTCGGCGCCACGCAACTCATGATGCAGTCGATCATCGCCAACAAGCTGAAACAGTGCCGCCCCGACATATTGGTCCGCCCGGCAGTGTCAAAATACCGCGTCCTCGATTTCCTGAAGATCGACGCCCTGATGAACGAAACGGCCGACATCAAGGATCGATTGAAGCGGGAGGTGGAGAGGGTTGTGGACGCGCGGGCTGGCAAGAGCGAGCGCGGGAATCGGGTGGCTGGGTAATCGTCAGGTTTTCGGGCCGATCCTTATCGGGCGAGGCGACGCTTGATGCGATCCACGACCATGCGAATTGGGGCAGATGTGCGCCAGGTCGTGCTGGACATTATGGCGGCGAGGTGGGTCTGCGCGTCCAGGCTCGCCTTTCGCATGCATTCAACCTCATCAGACAGCTTTGAGTTGTCGGACTGCAACTGCTCTATTTCGGCGTGGATTTTTGGATAATGCACCTTGGCTACGTGTGACCATAGCTGCCGCCGTGATCGCTCGAGATAAGTCTCCCGATCCAAGGCGTGAGGTTGAAGCTGGTCCCGGACCGCTGATGCCAGCCCGCCCAGGCCCATAACGGCCACGGTGTCTGGAAGGAACACCGTTTCGTATGTGATGCCGATATGATCGAGGAAACGTTCCGCGTTGACGATCGCGTCCGCGATCAGGTTGGCGTCATGGAAGGAAACAATGCAGTCCGGTTTCATAAGTGAATAAACGCCGACAAAGTCCGAGAAACAGGCCCTGTTCGTATGCTCGCCGTCGATCAGCGCAACTGTGGCTTTGAAGGCGACCGCATCGGGACGCACATCGGAGACGTCGCTGTCGATCGTGGTCAGTTTGGCCATTGCAGCAGGGGGAAGCCAATCCGACAGCCCGGCGATCATGCGGGCAGCTGAGTTTTCTGGATAATGAAAGACTTGGGAGCGCTCGTCAGGCTGCGCCGGAGGGCGGGGATCGACGGATATCGCTGCCTCGCAGGCCGGATCAATCAAGTGCGGGAACAAGCTGCCGCCGAGATGTGAGCCAACCTCCAGATACACATAATGGCCCAGCACTGACCGGGCGAAATTCTGCACGCGCAGGAAACTCTTGCGGTCACTGAGGGTGCTCTCGGTCTTGACCTGGAAAGCGGCAATATCGAGCCTCTCGATCATGCCCATGGCTTCATCTAGGGTTGGCATTGGACGGTTTCCTAGGCAACTGATTGCGACTTGCTTTCACGGCGCTTTGGATCGACGTCGCGAATTGATGGTCGTTCCGTTGCACTTCGGCTGGATATCCGCAACAGCATATTTCGATATGGAAACGTGATGCACTGAAAGGTCGATTGTGAACCGCCTCTATACAGATCTCCTGATCAAGATCATTGCCAATACAATCTACGGCTCCGGCTCGCAGGTGATTGATCCGGCGAAAGTCGGGGAAACGACGCCCTTCAATCGCGAGGATCGCCTCCTGGGCCGCGATTGGCCGGCGATTGCTCATTCCATGGCGGGTGTGAGACGTTTGACGAACGTGCGTGACCTCGTCCAGCAAGCCATTGATGAGAACGTGCCTGGGGATTTCATCGAGACCGGTGTTTGGCGCGGTGGCTGCTGCATTCTCATGCGCGGCGTGCTGGCCGCCAACGCAATCACGGACAGGAAGGTCTATGTCGCCGACTCATTCGACGGTCTGCCGCCGCCGGACGCCGAAAATTTTCCAGCCGACCAGGGAGACAGGCTGTACGAATATCGCCAGTTAGCGATTGACCAGGCTCAGGTTCAATCCAACTTTGCTGCCTATGACCTTTTGGACGATCAGGTGGTCTTCGTCAAAGGCTTGTTCGGGGACACCTTGCCGGACTTGAAAGCCGGCCCATTCGCCCTCATCCGACTGGACGGCGATATGTATGAGTCGACGACGGATAGCCTTGAAGCGCTTTATCCAAGGCTGTCACCCGGCGGCTTTGCGATCATCGACGACCTTGCGCATCTGCCATGCCGAAAGGCAGTTGAGGATTATCGCGCACGCAACCACATCACTGCGCCGATGCATGAGATAGACTGGACAGGCGGTTGGTGGCAAAAGCCGATTGTCGACAACTGAGCCACGGAAGCGCGATGAAGCAGAACCTCGTGTCGGTCGTTGTTGTCGCGTACAACATCGCCCGAGAACTGCCCCGAACGCTGCTTTCGCTTGCATTGCCCTATCAGCAAGGTGTGACGACGGACGACTACGAGGTGATCGTCGTAGATAACGGATCGTCACCTGCGGTCAGCGAGAGCCTTATCGCGGAATATGGATCAAACTTTCGCCTGCTGCGCATCGATGACGCGTCACCCTCGCCTGCGGCTGCCGTCAATCGCGGGATCATGGCTGCAAGGGGCGACAAGATCGGCGTGATGATCGACGGTGCGCGAATCGTGACGCCCGGTTTGGTGCATTTCGCGCGCATCGGCCTGGACATGGCATCGACGGCAGTCGTAGCCGCGCCTGGCTGGTATCTTGGAAGCGATATCCAAGCCAATGCGCCTGCGAATGGTTACACAAGGGCGATCGAGGATTCGCTTTTGCAATCGATCCAATGGCCGGAAGATGGCTATCGGTTGTTCGAGATCGGGACGATGGATGAATCGTCGGTCGATCCGTGGTTCTCACCGATACACGAAGCGAATGTCCTCTTCATGAGCCGGGAGGGCTGGCAGGCGATCGATGGCATGGATGAGCGCTTCAGCTGTCCGGGGGGCGGCCTCGTCAACCTCGACACGCTCGAACGCGCGATGAAGTTGCCGCAAGCACAGCTCATCCTCACTCTGGGAGAGGGCACATTTCACCAACTGCATGGCGGCGTGTCCACCAATGCAAGCCTCGAGCAGCAGCGCAAGAACTGGATTGTCTGGAAGGCAGAAAGGGATGCACTGAGGGGGGCAGGCGAGTTTACCTTTCACACCCCCTCGGCATTCGTAGGTTCGCTGCCTCCATCGCTTCTGCCGCATCTTGCCCGAGCGACAATTGCAAACCCATTCAGGGTCGCGCCAGCCACCGCCGCTGGCTTCAGGGCGCATCTGAAGCCGCCAGAAGAGCGCGAGCCGACGAACCGGACTGCCGCGGCGCTGGTCGAGTTGGCCAAGGGGCGATTTCAGTCAGGGCATTACCAAGCGGCGGCAGACATCCTTCGGATGGCAAGCACGCATGCACCCGCCGAGCTTGCGGCGTCGCGCCTTCTTGCGTCCGCCGCTATTCTTGCCCGGCACGATCCGGTTCGAGATGCCGCCTATTTTGCGGCGATCGGCGATGCGTATCTTGCCATCGGCGAGAGCGAAAAAGCTGCGGTCCAGTACCGCAAGGCGCTGGAACTCGCCCCCGAGATCGCGACGAACCTTGGGGAGGCGCTTTGTCTTGTCGCGAACGTATCGGAGCCAGCGATTGCGCGGCTCAAGGCCAATTTAGCCGGAAAAGGAGGGCAATCTACGCGGCCAGCACCGGTACAAACCGAGATTGAGGAGACTTTGATGGGCGGCGGGTTCCTGCACCAGTATTTTTTGAACAACAGCGGCAAGGAAATGTACAAATGGCTGCATTATTTCGACGTTTATGAACGTCATTTCGAGAGGTTCAGGAACCGGAGCCCCGTGATCGTTGAAGTGGGCGTCTACAAAGGAGGATCGCTTGAGATGTGGCGAGCCTATTTCGGTGAGGGTGCTCGGATTGTAGGCCTTGATATCGATCCTGCATGCAAGGCACATGAGTCAGAAGGCATTGAAGTTTTCATCGGCAGTCAGGATGACACCGAACTCCTCGACAAGGTCGTCAGCAAGTACGGTCCCATAGACGTCGTCATCGACGACGGCAGTCACATGATGGATCACGTGCTTGCGACATTTGAGCATCTCTACCAGCACGTGCAGCCGTACGGGGTTTACCTCGTCGAGGACACGCATACGAGCTATTGGGGCGACTATGGTGGCGGGCTCCGTAAGCCTGGGTCTTTCATGGAATTCGCCAAGAGAAAGCTCGACGAGATCAACGCGCATCATACGCGTGGCGCATTGCCGGCGAACGCATTCACCAATTCGACGGATTCAATTTGTGTCTATGACAGCGTTGTCGTCTTTGAAAAACGACCGCAAGGCAAACGTCAATCGATCGTGACTGGCAAGGGCTAGAGCCCACCCAGCGCCGCTGCATCCGAAATCCGGGCAATGCCATCCGATAGCAGCGAGCCGCCGATGGTGGCCACGCGGGTCTGGAGTGCCGGCTGAACCAATCAAGCCGGCCTCAGTCCTTCGCCCGCTCCACATACGAGCCGTCCGCCGTCATCACCACGACGCGGGTGCCGGGGGCGATGTGCGGGGGCACGGTGGTACGCACACCATTGGAGAGCAAGGCAGGCTTGTAGGAGGACGATGCCGTCTGGCCCTTGGTCGTCGGCTCGGTTTCGACGACTTCAAAGGTGGCGCGCTGCGGCAGCACCAGCGCGATCGCGATGCCGTTGAACTGCGAAACTTGCACCGGCATGCCTTCCTGCAGGTAGGGTGCCGCGTCGCCAACCACGGCTTCCGATACCGCCACCTGGTCGTAGGTTTCCGGGTTCATGAAATGATAGCCTTCGCCGTCGGCGTAGAGGAACGTGTGCTCGCGTTCCTCGACATAGGCGCGCTCGACCTGTTCGGTGGTGCGGTAGCGCTCGGAAACCTTCACCCCGTCGCCGATACGGCGCATGTCGAGCTGCGTGACCGGGGTGCCCTTGCCTGGGTGGATGTTTTCGGCAAAGAGGATCACATAAAGCTTGCCGTCCTTGTCGACGACATTGCCTTTGCGGAGCGAACTGGCGATGACTTTCACCACGGTTTTAAATCCTGCGAGAGTTGACTGGCGTTTGCCGGCTTGTGCGGCGCTGGATGGGGCCCTAGCGCATCTTGGCGCGAACCGCCAGCCCCCCAGGCGAATCGGCATGCGTTCAATCCGCCCATGACCGCCGCTTCGCCCTGGTGGACGCCGCATGTCCATGCTGACCGCCGCCCCCGCCTGATGCTGCGAAGCGGCCTCACGGCCGCCCTGCGCGACTGGTTCACCCGCAACGATTTCGTCGAAGTGGAAACGGCGGCCCTGCAGGTCTCGCCCGGCAACGAGGCGCATCTGGCCGCTTTCGCCACGGAAGCGATCGGGCCGGATGGCGCGCGCTCGCCGCTTTATCTCCATACCTCGCCGGAATTCGCCTGCAAGAAGCTGCTCGCCGCCGGTGAGGCCAGGATTTTCAGCCTGGGTCCGGTCTACCGCAACCGCGAACGCGGCCCTTTGCACCATCCCGAATTCACCATGCTCGAATGGTACCGGGTGGGCGAGCCCTATGAGAGCCTGATGCGCGATTGCGCTGAGCTGCTGGCGCTGGCCGCGACCAGGGCAGGGGCTACGCTCTTTTCCTTCCGTGGCCGCGATTGCGATCCGTTTGCCGATCCGGAACGGCTGACGGTGGCGGATGCCTTCATGCGCCATGCCGGCATCGATCTGCTGGCCACGGTCGCCGCCGATGGCGGCACCGACCGCGACGCGCTGTACGCCGCCCTGACCAAGGCCGGCATGCGCACGGCGCCCGACGACAGCTGGGCCGACCTGTTCAGCCGTGTGATGGTGGAAAAAATCGAGATCAATCTCGGCATCGGCCAGGCGACCATCCTGTGCGAATATCCGCTGGCCGAGGCGGCCCTTGCCCGGCCAAGCCCCAGGGATGCGCGCGTCGCCGAGCGCTTCGAGCTCTATTGCTGCGGTGTCGAACTCGCCAACGGTTTTGGCGAGCTTACCGACGCGGCCGAGCAGCGACGTCGCTTCATCATCGAGATGGATGAGAAAGAGCGCATCTATGGCGAGCGCTATCCGCTGGACGAGGATTTTCTCGCTGCCCTTGCCATCATGCCGCAGGCCAGCGGCATCGCGCTCGGCTTCGACCGGCTGGTGATGCTGGCAACGGGCGCGCAAAAGATCGAGGATGTGATCTGGACGCCGGTCGCGGCGTCCTGAACGACAGCGCCCGCTGCGAGCCTTCGCGTCCTCAGTGCGCGAAAACCTGCTCCAGTGAGCGAAAGCCCTTGAATTCCAGGGCGTTGCCAGAAGGGTCGCGGATGAACAGCGTCGCCTGTTCGCCCGGCTCGCCCTTGAAGCGGACCATCGGCCGTTCCAGCCAGTCGATGTCGTCGCGCGCTTCCAGCCGCGTCGCCAGGCGCTGCCAGTCGTCCATCAACAGCACGGCACCGAAATGCGGGATCGGCACGGTGATGCCGTCTACCTTGCCGTCGCTGGCGGCTTGCGCGGGCCGCAGATGCGCCGACATCTGGTGGCCGTAAAGGTCGAAATCGACCCAGGTCGCCGACGAACGGCCGATCGCGCAGCCCAGCACCTCGCCATAGAAAGTGCGGGTTTCATCGAGATCACGGACCGGAAAGGCGAGATGGAAAGGCGTCATCGAAGATGCTCCGTGCGGGCTGGCGGCTGATTTTGCGTCACTCGGGCCGCGATGGGTACCGCGAACCTGCATTTTGATTGAAGCCTATGCCATTGCACAAGCCGGACCGGAACAATAGATGGGTGGGCAGCGGCCAGGCTCTGGCCCCGACAGCAGGATCACAGTCATGGCCGATACATCAGACGCAGCAAAATTGACCGACCGCGTCGCGGCGCTCGTCGAGGCCGCCAAGAAGGCCGGCGCTGATGCCGCCGACGCGGTGGCCGTGCGCGGCCGCTCCACCGGCGTGTCGGTTCGGCTCGGCAAGGTCGAGGCCACCGAATCATCGGAGGCCGAGGACGTCTCGCTGCGCGTCTTCGTCGGCCAGAGAGTGGCCAGCGTCTCGGCCACCGCCGCATCCGACCCGGTTTCACTCGCGGAGCGGGCCGTGGCGATGGCGAAAGTGTCGCCGCAGGATCCCTATCAGGGCCTTGCCGATCCGGCGTTGCTTGCGAAGCAAATGCGCGATCTAGACCTGTTCGACGCCACCGAAGTCTCCGCCGATCAGTTGAAGGAGGCCGCCCTTGCCGCGGAAGCGGCGGCGCTTGCGGTCAGGGGCGTGACCAATTCGTCAGGCAGCAATGCCAGCGCCGGGCTGGGCGGGCTGGTGCTGGCCACGTCGCACGGCTTTCTCGGCCACTATGTCGCCTCGCGGTTTTCGCGTTCTGCCAGCGTCATCGCCGGCGAAGGCACCGGCATGGAGCGCGACTATGAATTCTCCTCGCGCCAGCATTTTGCCGATCTCGATGCGCCTGAAGAGATCGGCCGCAAGGCCGGCGAACGCGCCGTGCGCCGCATCGGCGCGCGAAAGGCGGCGACCGGCCCGGTCGATGTGGTGTTCGACCCGCGCGTCGCGCGCGGCATTGCCGGCCACCTTGCCGGCGCCATCAATGGCGCCTCCGTCGCGCGCAAGACCTCGTTTCTGCGCGACATGATGGGCAAGCAAGTGGCCGCGTCCGCGATCACGGTCACCGACGAGCCGCTCAGGCCGCGTGGCCAGGCCTCGCGCCCGTTCGATGGCGAAGGCGTCGAGGGCGAGAAGCTTCTGATGGTCGAAAAGGGCGTGCTCAACCACTGGTTCCTGTCGACCTCGGCGGCGCGAGAGCTTGGCCTCGTCACCAATGGGCGGGGATCGCGCAGCGGCTCTTCCGTATCGCCATCCTCCACCAATCTCGCCATCGAGCCGGGGGAGCGCTCACCGGAGGATCTGATCAAGTCGCTCAAGACCGGTTTCTACGTCACCGAAGTGTTCGGGCAGGGCGTCGACATGGTCACCGGCGAATACAGCCGCGGCGCCTCCGGTTTCTGGATCGAGAACGGCGCGCTGGCCTATCCGGTCGCCGAAGTCACCATCGCCTCCAACCTGAAGACCATGTTCCTGAACATGGTGCCGGCGAACGACCTCGACCGCAATTTCGGCACGGCCGCCCCAACGCTCCTGATCGAAGGCATGACCCTTGCCGGAGCATGAACTGACCACTGCCGGTGCCCCCTCTGGCGCTATCGGGGATCTGCCGCTGCTGCGCGATGCCGCCCGCGAGGCGGGCCTCATCGCCATGCGTTATTTCGGCAACAGTCCGCAAGTCTGGATGAAGGGCGGCACTTCGCCGGTCAGCGAAGCCGATCATGCGGCGGATGCCTATCTGCGCCGCACGCTGCTGGCGGCGCGGCCGGACTATGGCTGGCTTTCGGAAGAGACGGTCGACGATCCGGTGCGGCTTTCGGCGCGCCGCACCTTCGTCGTCGACCCGATCGACGGCACGCGTGGCTTCCTGGAAGGTCAGCGCACCTGGTGCGTCAGCGTTGCCGTCGTCGAAAACGGACGCACGCTGGCCGGCGTGCTCGAATGCCCGGCGATGAACGAGATCTATTGGGCGTTGCCCGGCCAGGGCGCATTCCGCAACGGCAAGCGCATTGCGGTGCGCACGCTTGGGGATAAGGCCGAGATATCCGGGTTGAAGCAGTTGATCGACCTGGTGCCCTCCGGCTGGCAGAAGCGGTTGACACGGGCGCCCTACAGCCCTTCGCTTGCCTACCGCCTGGCGATGATCGCCAACGGCACGCTCGACGCCACCTTCGTCAAGCCGAACGCGCATGACTGGGATATCGCCGCCGCCGATCTTATCCTGCGCGAGGCGGGCGGCCAGTTGCTCGACCCGCATGGCCGCGCCCCGCTCTACGCCGGCGAGGTGACCCGCCACGGCGCGCTCGCCGCCGGCAGCGGTGATTTGCTGGCGGTGCTCGTCGATGTCATCGCCGGGCTGGATGCGTGAAAGCATTTTCGAAGGTTCCAAAGTCATCGGCTTTGGTCTAGACCTGTCGCAAACTCACAATATGTGAAGGACCGACATGGCCGCGGAAGACGGAAAGAAACAGCTTTTGCATCTGGTGTTCGGCGGCGAACTGAAGAAGCTTGGCGGCACGGAGTTCCGCGATCTCGAGGCGCTCGACATCGTCGGCATCTATCCGGACTATCAATCCGCGCACACAGCGTGGAAAGCCAAGGCGCAAGCCAGCGTGGACAATGCCCATATGCGTTATTTCGTCGTTCATCTGCACCGTCTGCTGGACCCCGACAACAAGGTCGTCGGTTGATTTCGATGGAGCATGATCTGGCGAAAGAGCCAGCCGGCGAGGCCGCGCCCGCAGGCAGGGGCGGCAGCCGCACGACCAAGGCCTTCTGGCGCAAGATACGCGAACCGCTCGCGCAGTCGCGATTCGTCAAGAATGCCATTGCCAGCCTGCTCGCGCAGTTCGTGCGGCTGGTTCGCCTGACCAGTCCCTTGGTCGCCGGGTCGGCGCGCTTTTCGGGAGGCGCCTACGCCGAGTTCGAACCAGGCATCATCGCCTTGTGGCACGGCCAGCATCTTTTGACGCCCGCCTACTATCCCAAGCGCAAGCCGCTGGTCGCCATGGTGTCGCGCAGCGCCGATGCCGAGCTCAACGCGCTGATGCTGGAGAAATTCGGCATCGAGGCGGTGCGCGGTTCGGGCGGGCGTGACAACGCCAGGCATCTCGACAAGGGTGGGGCCAAGGCACTGATCGCCCTCAAAAAGTCGCTCACCGCCGGCAAGAACGTCGCCATGATCGCGGACATTCCCCACGGTACACCGCGCGACGCGGGGCTTGGTATCGTTCTCCTGGCTCGCCTCTCAGGCCGGCCGCTCCTGCCGGTCGCCATCGCCACCAGCCGCCGCAAGGTACTGAAGAAGAGCTGGGACAAGACCACCATAAACCTGCCATTCGGCCGTTCCGCGGTAACCATCGGGGCGCCGATCTTTGTGGCCGCGGACGCCGACGACGCCGAAATGGAGCGCAAGCGCCAGGAAATCACCACCGCACTCAATGCCGCGACGGCCGAGGCCTACCGCCTCGTGGACGGTCCACGATGAGCGGCCGCTGGGCGCGTGCGATGCTGACGGCATACCGTTTCGCGGGTGCCGCCGCCTATCCGCTGATCGGACCCTATGTCGCCTGGCGCACCTCGCGCGGCAAGGAGGACCGCAACCGCCGCCGCGAGCGCTATGGCGTCGCCGGCCGCCCGCGCCCCGAAGGGCCTGTTATCTGGATACATGCCGCCAGCGTCGGCGAGACCATAGCCGTCGTGCCGCTGGTCGAAAGCATTCTCGACTATGGCGTCAACATCGTGCTGACGACCGGCACCGTGACATCGGCCCAGGTTGCCGACGAGCGGCTCGGCGACCGCATCATCCATCAATATGTGCCGCTCGATCTGAAGCCGGCGGTCAGCCGGTTCCTCGATCACTGGCGGCCGGATCTGGCGATCATCGCCGAATCCGAGATCTGGCCGATGACCATCCTCGAGCTTGGCGCGCGCCACGTTCCGCAGGTGCTGGTCAATGGCAGGCTTTCCGACCGCTCGTTCATCTCGTGGAAGAAGCGGGCCAATATCGCCGAGGCGCTGTTCGAGAATCTCGCCCATGTCGTTGCCCAATCCGATGTCGACGGCGAGCGTTTTCGCGCGCTTGGCGCCCGGCCGGTCACGGTGTCGGGCAACCTTAAGGTCGATACCAATCCCCCGCCGGCCGACGGACGGGCGCTGGCCTCGTTGCAGCGGCAGATCGGCGGCCGCCCGACCTGGGCGGCGATCTCGACCCATGACGGCGAGGAAGTGGTCGCGGCGGAAGTCCACGCGATGCTGCACAAGCGCCACCAAGGTCTGCTGACGATCGTCGTCCCGCGCCATCCCGATCGCGCCGACGCGCTTGCCGCGCAGATTTCAGGCATGGGCCTGAAGGTCGCGCGGCGCAGCAAGGGCGACCGTATCGGGCCCGACATCGATATCCTTCTCGGCGATACGATTGGCGAGATGGGGCTTTATCTCCGATTGACCGAGATCGCCTTCGTCGGCCGCTCGCTGACCTCCGAGGGCGGCCAGAATCCGCTCGAGCCGGCCATGCTCGACACTGCGGTTCTCGCCGGGCGCAATGTGCAGAATTTTCGCGAAGCCTACCAGCGCCTCATCGACAGCGGTGGCGCCAAGCTGGTGCGCGATCGCGACATGCTGGCTGGTGCCGTCAACTTCCTTTTGACCAATGAAGTCGCACGCCACGAGATGATGGCCGCTGGAGTGGCGACCGTCGATGAGATGCGCGGCGCGCTGGCGCGCACGCTGAAATCGCTTGAACCCTATATCCAGCCGCTGGTTGTCAAGTCGCGCCTGAAGGGCGCGAACGGGCGTTAACGTGGCCTCCGAAGCACCGCCATTCTGGTGGGAAAAGCCGGACTGGAAAGTCCTGGCACTGTCGCCGCTGTCGGCCGTCTATGCGCTGGTTGCCGGCCGCGGCATGCGGCGGGCCCGGCGCGAGAAGATCGACGCGCCGGTTCTGTGTATCGGCAATTTCACCGTCGGCGGCACCGGCAAGACGCCGGTCGCCATCGCGCTCGCCGAACAGGCCAAGCGCATGCATCTGAAGCCTGGTTTCCTATCGCGCGGCCATGGCGGCTCCTTTGCCGAGCCGCATGTCGTCGATGCCAGTCACGACAGCGCCAAGCATGTCGGTGACGAGCCGTTGCTCCTGGCCGAACACGCCCCCGTCGCGGTAACGCCGAACCGCGCGGCCGGCGCCCGGTTGCTGCTGGAAAGGCACGGCTGCGATTTCCTGATCATGGATGATGGTTTTCAGAGCGCGCGCATCCACATCGACTATGCGCTAGTAGTGGTCGATGCCCGCTATGGGATCGGCAATGGCCGCGTCATTCCAGGCGGACCGCTTCGGGCCAACATCGTCGACCAGTTGGTCTTCACCAGTGGGCTGTTGAAGATGGGGGAGGGCACCGCGGCCGACAGGGTGGTGCGCCAGGCGGCCCGCGCTGGCCGCCCGATCTTCGAGGCTCACACGGAGCCAAGCAGCAAGGCTGGCCTTGGCGGTAAGCGGTTCCTCGCCTTCGCCGGTATCGGCCATCCCGACAAATTCTTCGACACGGTGCGTGAGGCAGGCGGCGAGGTGGTCCTCTCCAGGCCCTTTCCGGATCATCATTTTTACGCCGAGGACGAACTTGCCGAACTGGCGACGACGGCGCACGCCGAAGGTCTCGGCCTCATCACCACGGCCAAGGACGCCGCCCGGCTGCGCCACGGCGCTTCGCAGGACTTTCTCGGGCGTCTCGACGTGTTGGCAATCGAAACGGTGTTCGACCTCGACCATGTGCCCGAGCGCATCATCGAGGAAACGCTCGATGCCTGGCGGCAGCGCAAGCTTAGAGCCTAGCCGCGCTTGCGCATCTCGGGATGCACCTCGATTTCGCGTCGCAGCGAGGCGGCGGCGTTGACGTAAGGCTCCTGCCTTGCGACGCTCCAGTATTTCAGTTCGTCCAAGGGGATATTTTCCCCGGTCACCGCGCAGCGCACAAACGAGCCGGGACTGGTGACCTGGAAATCGCCATCGAGGTAGCGAATGCGGGCTTCCTTGCCGCCCGGGCCTTCGAAACGGTTCATCATGCGGTGGTGCCGAGGTTCATGGAGATTTCATCGCCACAAATCGCCGTCCAGGTCAAGCTTGCGACAAGCCTCGGGCAATGCCGATCCGCTACCAGATGCTGGAAAAGCGCTTTTGTTGGGGGCACGATGGATATTTCTACCGCCCGCCTGGCTTCCCTGCTCAAGGAGGCGATGACGCCGCAACCCGTGCCTTTGGCGAAGGCCGATCCGGTCAGGACGGCATTGGTCCGGGAATTGGTCCAGCCCCCGGTGCCCTCCCTGTTCGCGCAGCGGACGGCACCGGCGCTGTTGGCGATGCCCGCGGCGCCGGCGGCCGCCAAGTCGCAGCAGATTGCTTCGGCTGGCATCGTCGAAGCCTATATGGCGCAACTCGACGCGAGGGACGAAGCGGCGCTGACAACGGTCGTGGCAAGGAAAGCGGCGCCTGAAGCCGAGTCGCAGCCGCGAGGCTTCTTGCCGCCTTCGGCAACGGCCAACGACAACACTCCGGCCCGAGCTGTAAGCTTGTCACTGCTGTCGCTTATCCCGCCGCAGGGACCTGTCCCGCGCAACGCCGCCCTGGATGCGCCGGCAGGCCGGCGACAGCCTGCCAATCAATCCCATGGAGCGGCGCCGAACCCTGACCGGCTGCTGGTGAAAATTGGCTTTGTTTCGATAATGGCCGCTTTGCTGGGAACCGTGATCGTCGGGTTCATCCTGCTGCTTCGCTGAACTCCCGAATCGGCTGGCGCTCAGGAAAAGCTGGCCAAGCCTATCGCTCCGCTTCGATGAACGCTTCGATCTTTTCCGGCGCCAATCCGGCCTGCCGCGCGATACGGCGGGCGAGGTCGGCCGCTGCGGTGCGTGGCCGTCCCAACGGCCGGTCGAGCCAGTAGGACACCGGATTGAGTGCGGTGCGATCGTCGACCGCGGTGATGCGGCCCGACGCCAGCTGATGCCCGGTCAGCGGCGGACGCGCCAGCGCGATGCCGAGCCCATAGGCGGCGGCGTCGAGCACCAGATTGTAATCCTCGAAACGCCGGTCCTGCGGGCGCGGCCGGTAGTCCATGCCTTGCGCGGCGAACCAGGCACGCCAGCCGGAGGCGTCCGAATCGTTGATCAGTGGAAATTTGAGCAGCCGGGCCGGGTCGCCGTGACCGATCTCACGTGCCAGTTCCGGCGAGGCGACGGGGAAGACATGCTCCTCGAAAAGTTTCACCGAGACGCGGCCTGGAATGCCGCCACGGCCGCAGCGGATCGACAGGTCGATGCCTTCATCGGCAAGGTCGGTCTGGCGGATGTCGACATCGAGCACGATGCGCAGCTTGGTGGGATTGTTCTCCAGTGCCGCCATGCGCGGCATCAGCCACAGCCCGCTGACCGAGGGGATCGAGGTCAACCGCACCACCGCCGTTCCCCGCGGCTCGACCCAGCGGTCCGAATGGCTCAATATCAGGGCGAAGGCTTCCGATGTGCGCAGATGCAACCGGTTGCCTTCGATTGTCAGCGTCACGCCGCGCGCGCCGCGATCGAAAACTTTCAGCCCCAGCCAGCCCTCGAGCTTGGCGATCTGCCGGCTGACGGCGCCATGGGTGACGTTGAGCCTTTCGGCGGCTGCCGAAAAACTGCCGGTCCGCGCCGCCGCATCGAAGGCACGCAGGGTTTCGAGCGGCACCATCGCCTCTGAGCTGTGATCCATACTCACAGGTGATCCTCGATTTGGTCGTTTGTCAACGGACGGGAAAAGGCGTTTTGTGGCTTCCAAGATGGAAGAGCATGAGGCTATGAGATGAGTGCGACGACGGGCGCGTTGAATTCGACACAGCGGATGGACACCACTGCCGCCATCGCCGTGGCGCTGACGGTGGTCGGCTGGGCATCCGCCTTTCCGGCTATCCGTGCCGGCCTTGCCGCCTTCCAGCCGCTGGAGCTTGGCGCGCTGCGCTTTGCCATCGCCGCGGTGCCGGCGGCGATCTTCCTTGCCGTCAAGCGCCCGGCGCTGCCCCGAATCGGCGAGTTGTGGCGCTTCGCCTTCGGCGGCGCCGTCTTCGTCGCGCTCTATACGGCGATGCTCAATTTCGGCGAACTCACCGTCTCCGCGGGTGCGGCCGGCTTCATCATCAATGTCAGCCCGATCTTCACCGCCATCATGGCGATGGCGCTCCTGGGCGAGCGTTTCTCCGGCATGGCCTGGGTCGGCACGGCCATTTCCTTCGCCGGCATCGGCATCATCGCCGTGGCTGACGGCCATGGCCTGCACTTCAACGCCGGCGCGCTGCTGGTGCTAGGCTCCGCGCTCTGCTCGTCCGTCAACACCATCGTCCAGAAGCCGCTTTTTGCGCACCATCATCCGCTGACCATCTCGGCCTCCAACATGGTGCTCGGCGCACTCTGCCTGTCGCCTTTCCTGCCCGCTGCTCTTTCGCAGGCGACGGTCGCCAACACGGCCGGGCTGGGCGCCGTCATCTTCCTTGGCATCGTGCCAAGCCTGATTGCCTACGCGGCCTGGGCGACGGCTCTGTCGCGTCTGCCGGCGGCGCGTGCTTCGAACTTTCTCTATCTCGTCTCGCCGATGTCCGCCCTGATCGGCTTCTTCTGGCTGAGCGAAGTGCCGACGCTGCTCGGCATTCTCGGGGGCGCGCTGGCGCTCGGAGGCGTCATCGTGGTGAATTTGAAGAGGTAAGACAAAGAGTTGGAGCCATTTGCGGACTCAAGATCGCAAGCCGCCACGATCACTGGTTGATGCAGACACCCGCCAGCCGGATGGCTATGCTGAGCCGCCTTCATGGAGCGCGGCGGGGTCAAGGTGGGCAGACTATTCATATCCGCGATTCTTTGCGTGCTGCTCATGAGCGGCAAAGCCACCGCGGGTTGGTATCACGTCGAAAATTACGAAGGCACCATCGGCTCCCAGCCGGTTCATGTCTCGCTGCAGACATATCACGGGTTTGGCAGCGGCATAACTGTCGAGGGAAGCTACTTCTATGACGCCAGGCAAAGTCCCATCGCGGTTTACGGCAAGCTCAACGGCACCAAGCTCGCGCTCTGCGAAATCTCGGGCAAGGAGGAATTCGACCGGATATTGGTGATGGGATCAAAAACTCCCATCGACACGGCCGGATGCCCGTTTTCCCTCGACATCGCTGAAAGCGGCGCCGCTGGCACGTGGAGCAAAGGGGATAGCTATCCCGTCACTCTCAAGAAAGTATCCAGTATGGACGATACCGGCGACACAAAGCTCGACGGGACAATCGAGATTCCCTTCTGGGCCGAGACAGCCGCCGACAGGTTTGCCGGTGTTTACACGAACACCGACTCAGGCACTTGCATGGCGAAGATGCAGGTCATCAAGAAGAGCAGCGGCAGGGTCGTCCAGGAGATCGCGTTCGATGACGACGGCTGCAATGCCGGCATGCTGATGACACCCATCTATGACAACGTCCAGAAGTGGGTGGAGCATGGCAAGGACGTCATTTCCGTGAATTTTCGCGGCGGCGGCGCCGGCGATACCGAGGACTACGTCTTCAATCGCGCGACCGGGAAATATCAACAGAAGAAATGATGCAGGGCATCAGGCCGCCGTCGGCCGCCACCGGCCAAACTCACCGCCGCCCGAACAGCCTCTCGATATCGGCCAGCTTGAGCTCGATATAGGTCGGGCGGCCGTGGTTGCAGGTGCCGGAACCCGGCGTCGCCTCCATCTGGCGCAGCAGCGCGTTCATTTCCTCGGCCTTAAGCAGCCGGCCGGAGCGCACCGAACCGTGACAGGCCATGGTCGCGGCTATTCTGTCGAGGCGTTCCTTGAGCGTGTCGACCGTGTCGTTGTCGGCAATCTCGTCGGCAAGGTCGCGCACCAGTTGCTGAACATTGGTTTCGCCCAGCATCGACGGCGTTTCGCGTACGGCAACGGCGCCCGGGCCAAAACGCTCGATGCCGAGGCCGAAGCGGGCGAGCGTTTCGGAGTGCATGGCCAGCCTTTCGGCGTCCTCCTCCGGCAGATCGATGATCTCCGGCAGAAGCAGGATCTGCGAGGGCACCGGCCGCGAATGCAGGGCATGCTTCAGCGCTTCATAGACCAGCCGCTCGTGGGCGGCGTGCTGGTCGACGATGACGAGTGAATCCCTGGTCTGGGCAACGATGTAGTTTTCATGCACCTGGGCTCGTGCCGCACCGAGCACCGTGCCAAGCAGCGTCTCTGTCGCTTCGCTCTGCCCTGCGCGTGTATCGGCGCTTGCAGGTGTGCCGGTATCGAACGCCGCCTGGTCGGGTTCACCAAAGCCGCCGTGCCTTGCGCTGGCGCGTTCAAAGCCCGAGCCTTCGAATTGCATGTCGAGCGGCCGCTGCGGCGAGCGCGAGGGGTCGAAGCCGGCCGGACCGGAGGCTCGGTAAGCCGCTTCGTAGCTGCGATGGCCGTTGGCCGGGCCGCCGTGATCATAGGATGCGGCACCTGGCCGGAACGCCGCCATCATGCCCGCGGCGCCGGTGGTGGCTGAGCGGATACCGGCCTCGGCCAGCGCCTGCCGAATGGCGCCGACGATCAGGCCGCGCACCAGGCCCGGATCCCGGAAGCGCACATCGGCCTTGGCCGGGTGCACATTGACGTCGACAATGGCCGGATCGAGCGACAGAAACAGCACCGTCACCGCGTGGCGGTCGCGCGGCAGGACATCGGCGAAAGCGCCGCGGATGGCGCCGGCAATCAGCTTGTCGCGCACCGGCCTGCCGTTGACATAGGCATATTGCTGCAGCGCGTTGGCGCGGGTGAAGGACGGGATCGAGACATGGCCGGTCAGATGCACGCCTTCGCGCATCGCGTCGATGGCAATGGAATTGTCGGGAAAGTCGGCGCCCATCACCTGGGCGACGCGGCGCAGGCTGCCTTCCGGACTGTCGTCGGCCGCCGGCAATTCCAGCGTCGAGCGGTCGGAACCGGCCAGCGTGAACCGAACGGCGGGGAAGGCGATGGCGATGCGCTTGATCACGTCGCTGGTTGCCGAACTTTCGGCACGCTCGCCCTTCATGAACTTGAGCCTTGCCGGCGTCGCGAAAAACAGGTCGCGCACCTCGACCGTCGTGCCGCGATTGGCGGCCGCCGGCCTGACGGGCAGGACGCGGCCGCCCTCGATGCCGATTTCCGCGGCGCTGTCCCCGAAAGCCGTGCGCGACCGGATCGACAGCCGCGACACCGAGCCGATCGATGGCAGCGCTTCGCCGCGAAAGCCGAGCGAGCGGATGTCATGAATGTCCTCGGCGAGCTTGGAGGTGCAGTGACGCGCGATTGCCAATGAAAGCTCTTGTTCGGGGATACCGGAGCCGTCATCGGTGACGCGGATGAGGTTCAGCCCGCCGCCGGCGGTAACGACCTCGACGCGTGATGCGCCGGCATCGAGCGCATTCTCGACCAGCTCTTTGACCACGCTCGCCGGACGCTCGATGACTTCGCCGGCGGCGATCTGATTGATCATCGTTTCGGAAAGCTGGCGGATGGGCATGGCGCCACTATAGGCGGATTCGGCACTCATGCGAGAGGGCAGAATCTTGCGGACGGTGGATCAGTTCGCGGCGCGGATTTCGCGCACGCCCTTGTGCAGCCGTCGCCGTAGCAGATTGCGCAGCGTTACCCCGTCGCCGTAGCCGACCTTGGCAGCAATATGGTCGACGCTGTCGGACGTCGTCTTCAAGAGATGCACCGCTTGCTCGACACGGAGATCCTGGAAATAGGACAGCGGTGTCTTGCCGAGCACGTCGTTGACGCGCCGCGACAGCGTACGCTTGCTGGCGCCAAGGGCTGCGGCTGCCTCATCGAGATTGAAGCCAACCGCAAGATGCTCGCGCGCCCAGCGCTCGAAGCGCTCGACCAGCGGGTTCGAATGGGCGAGGTGGTCTGAGATGGCATAGGCTGATTGCAACGGCCGGCTGTCGACGATCAGGTATTTCGCCGTCAGCGCCGCCAGTTCCGGGCTCGTCTGCCGGACCACCATCAGAGCGAGGTCGATATGGCCGAGTGCCGCCCCGGCGGTGACGAACTGCCCGTCATTGACCAGCATGCGCGCCGCGTCGAGCCGCACTTGCGGGTAGCGCTGTCTGAACATCGGTGCCAGCCACCATGTCGTGGTTGATGGCCGCCGGTCGAGCAGGCCAGTCTCCGCCAGCACAAAGGTGCCGATACAGGCCGCACCAATGCGAGCGCCGGTTTCGGCGGCACCGCGCAAGGCTGCTACCGCGTCCGCGATATCCGGCCTGAGCAGCGCTTGCCCTAGCGGCTCAGGCATCTTCTGGCCGAGTGCTGGAATGAGCAGCCAGTCCGGCGCCGGCTCATTGCCGAACCTAGTCACCGGCACTTGCAAGCCTTGCCCGGTAAGCACCGTGTCCCTCACACCGACAATGGTCGTGCTGAAGCGGGCGGGCGGCGCTGGCAGGAGGCCAGCCAATTCGTTGGCGGTGCCGAAAACGTCGAGCACCGTGGCGAGACCAGTATCAAAGGCACCATCGAGAACAAGCACGGAAATGTTCATGGCAAGAATGGTATCAAAGAAGTCATTTTTGCCAATACGTTTTTCGCGGCATTCCTGCGACGCTGCTGTCGACGGCCAGCTCGGCCGCACGAAACACCAACTGGAGAAGTCAGATGATCAAGCTCGCTTTGTTCGCACGTTTTGAGGCCAAGCCCGGCAAGGAGAAGGACGTCGCCGCATTCCTGAGCGTGGGATTGCAGATGGCCAACCAGGAAGCCAAGACACCGATCTGGTTTGCCTTGCAGCTCTCGCCAAGCGTTTTTGGCGTCTTCGATGCCTTCCATGACGAGACTGGGCGACAGGCGCATCTCACCGGCGAGATTGCCAAGGCGCTGATGGCCAATGCCGAAGCGCTGTTCGTCGGCCCGCCGACCATTGACAGGATCGACGTCCTTGGCCTGAAGAATGACGGTTCTGTCTGAACTGCTAAGGGGCAACGACATGCATCAAAACAAAGAGTTTAAGCACCGCAATCCGGCTGCCGGGTTGCGGTGTTCGGCATCCTCACGCCTGCGCCAATAGCCAATCCCTTACTTTGCGCGCATTGTCGCTGAGCTCGCGGTTCTTCGGCCAGATGACGTAGAACGCCGTGCCCGTCTTCATCACGTGGTCCGTCACCGGCACCAGAAGCCCGGTCGACAGCAGCCGCTCGACAAGGTGGCGCCAGCCGAGCGCGATGCCTTGTCCTTCCATCACGGCCTGGATCACGATCGCATAATCGTTGATGCGCAAGCCACGCTCGGCATTGCGCAGGCTGGCTCCGGCCGACTGGAACCATTCGTCCCAGTTCGGGGCCTCGCGATAGGGCTCCTCCAGGTGGATAAGGCGATGTGTCGCCAACTGCTCCACGGTCTCAGGCCGGCCGAATTTGGCGAGGTAGCTGGGGCCCGCGACCGGAAAAATCTCTTCGTCGGAGAGCGATAGCGAATGGTAGTCTGGCCAGTCGCGTGGCACGCCTCCACGCACGGCGAGCGGAATGCCTTCGGCGATGATGTCGAGGTCGCGGTCGCCCGTCTGGATGCGAAGGTCAATGCCCGGCAATTCGTCGCGAAACCGCTGCAGGCGCGGCATCATCCAGAACGAACCGAAGGCCGTCGAGGCGGCAAGCGTCACATGGCCGCCAGTCGCCTGCAGGCGCAGGTCCTCCGCCGACTTGCGGATGTGCGAAAGGCCGAGCGAGACGTCGGCATGAAAACGCTCGCCGGCCTCGGTCAGGCTGACCTGGCGGTGGCGGCGCTGGAAGAGCTGGGCGCCAAGCTGTTCCTCCAGGCCGCGCACCGCATAGGAAACGGCAGCCTGGGTCATGCCGAGCTCGCGCCCGGCGGCGGTGAAACTCGACAACCGGCCCGCAGCCTCGAAGACGATCAGGCTGCCGGCGGAGGGCAAGAGGTGGCGCAGGCTTCGCATAAGCGCAGCTTATACAAGAGATCAGGATTTTCCAGCGTCACAGCAATATTTCACCTCGCTAAGTTGACCGGGATCGAAGGGATGGAGACCTCATGAACGCACCGGCCGCTGAATTGACCGAACCGACACACCGCCGTGGCGGCGGCCGTCTCGGGCGCAAGGCGCTCCGCAGCGCGCCGATTGCCTCTTTTCCGACCCTGGTGCGGCAGATTCCCGTCTATCAGATGGTCCCGGACGAGGCGGTGGAGCTGATCCACGAAGCGTCGCTCTCCATCCTCGAAGAGATAGGATGCGAATTCCGCGACGATGAGGCGATCGCCATGTGGAAGGCGGCCGGAGCGGAGGTTTCCGAGACGCGCGTCCGCATCGACCGCGCCCTCCTGATGGAACTCGTCTCGAAGGTCCCGTCGGAGTTCACGCTCAATGCGCGCAATCCGGAGCGCACGGTGCGCGTCGGCGGCAACAACTCGATCTTCGTGCCGATGTATGGCGCACCCTATGTGCGCGACCTCGACAACGTAAGGCGCTACGGCACGCTGGCCGACCTCAACAACTTCCACAAGCTCGCCTACATGGCGCCGGCGCTGCACTCTTCGAGCTCGATCATCTGCGAGCCGATGGAAATTCCGGTGCCGAAGCGCCACCTCCATATCATCCATTCGGCGCTGAAGCACTCCGACAAGCCGTTCATGGGCATCGTGACGTCAAAGGATCGCGCCGAAGACACGATGGCGATGGCCGGCATCGTGTTCGGCGAGGACTTTGTCCGCGACAACCCGGTGCTGGTATCGATCACAAACTGCAACTCGCCGCTGGTGTGGGACGCCACCATGCTGGACGCCATGAAGGTCTATGCACGTCACAACCAGCCGCTGATTCTCGCGCCTTTCGCCCTTTGCGGCGCCTCGACCTCGGCTTCCGCCGTCGGCGCGGTGGCGCAGGTCAATGCGGAAGCGCTTGCTGGCGTTGCGTTCACCCAGCTGCTGCGTCCGGGTTCGCCGCAAATATACGGGCAGTTCATGGTGACGGTGGACATGAAGACCGGCGCTCCGATGGGCGGCACGCCGGAGGCGGCGCAGATGATGTATCTGATGGGAGCCCTGGCACGGAAGTACCGGCTGCCGTGGCGCACGTCCGGCTTCCATGTCGGATCGAAGCTGAACGATGCCCAGGCGGGCTACGAGGCGAACATGCTCATGCATGCCGCCATCCTTGCCGGCGCCAACTACATCTGGCACTCGGCTGGATGGCTCGAGGCTGGTCTCGCCTGCGGCTATTCGAAATTCGCCACAGACTGCGAGCAACTCGTCGGCTGGTACAAATATGCCGGCGGGCTCTCCTTCGACGACTTCAAGGACGCGATGGCGGCGATCCGCGAGGTGGGGCCGCAGGGGCATTTCCTCGGCACCCAGCACACGCTTGACCATTTCGAGCGGGCTTTCTTCATGCCCAGCATCATGGACTTCAATTCGTACGAACAATGGAATGCCGAAGGGGCAAAAGACCACGACGCACGTGGCCGTGAGAAAGCGCGCAACATGCTGGCCGACTACGAGGAGCCGAAGCTCGATGAGGGTATCGCCGAGGGTCTCGCGGATTTGATCGCGCAGCGCGAGGAGAAACTGCCGGACAGCGTTAGTTGATGGAACGGGCGAAGACCCGACGGAACCAATGGGAGAAGAAAAATGACACTCTACAGAAGCAATGGTGATCGCGTTCCAGCCGCTATCGAGGCGATGGCTGAAGAGACGCGCGCGGGTCGTATGGACCGGCGCGAGTTCCTGGCGCTGGCGAGCGCCTTCGGCGCATCGACGGCCGTGGCCTACTGCATGATCGGCCTTGCGGTGCCCCGGCAGGCTTTGGCCGAGGAACCGAAGAAGGGCGGAACGCTGCATGTCTCGATGTCGGTGAAGGCGCAGAAGGATCCGCGCACTTACGACTGGGTGGAAATGGCAAACATCACCCGCAGTTGGCTGGAACCGCTTGTCCGCTATACCAGGCAGTTCACCTTCGAACCTGTCCTGCTCGAAAGCTGGGACATCAATGACGACGCCACCGAATACACGCTGCATCTGCGCAAGGGCGTGACCTGGAACAATGGCGATACCTTCAACGCCGATGACGTGGTCTTCAACCTGACGCGCTGGTGCGAGAAGGGTGCTGCCGGTAATTCCATGGCCGCACGCGTCGGCGCGCTGATCGATGCCAAAACCGGCAAGGCCAGGGATGGCGCCATCACCAAGGTCGACGACAACACCGTCAAGCTGAAGCTCAGCGAACCCGACATCGCGATCATTCCAAACTTCACCGACTATCCGGCGCTTGTGGTCCACCGCAATTTCGATGCCGACGGTGCCGATCCGATCAAGAAGCCGATCGGCACTGGACCTTTTGAGCTGGTGTCCTACGCGGTCGGCACGAAGGCGGTCGTCAAGCGCCGCGAGAATGGCAAGTGGTGGGGCGGCGAGGCGCCGCTCGACGGTATCGAATTCATCGACTACGGCACCGACTTCAACGCTTCGGTGAACGCCTTCGACTCCGGCGAGATCGACCTCAATTTCGAGACGCCCTCCGATTTCATCGACATCCTCGACAAGATGGGATTGGTAAAATCGGAGGTCGCGACGGCGACCACGCTGGTTGCCAGAACCAACATCACGCACAAGCCGTATGACGACCAAAAGGTGCGCAACGCGCTGCAGATGGCCGTCGACAACAATGCCGTGCTCGAGCTCGGCTATAACGGGCGAGGCACGGTCGGTGAGAACCACCATGTCAGCCCGATCCACCCGGAATACTATCCGCTGCCCAAGAAGACCCGCGACGCCGCCGGCGCCAAAAAGCTGATGGCCGAAGCCGGGCAGGCTGACTTCGAGCATGAACTGATCACCGTTGAGGACGACTGGCAAAAGGCCACGGGCGACGCGATCGCCGGCCAATTGCGTGATGCCGGCATCAAGGTGAAGCGCACGGTGCTGCCCGGCTCGACCTTCTGGAACGACTGGACGAAATACCCGTACTCCATGACGATCTGGTACATGCGTCCGCTCGGCGTCCAGGTGCTGGCGCTCGGCTATCGCACCGGTGAGGCCTGGAATGAGACGGCGTACTCCAACCCTGAGTTCGATGCCAAGCTCAAGCAGGCGCTCTCGGTGATCGACGTCGCCAAGCGCAAAGAGGTGATGAAGGATGTCGAGCAGATCCTGCAGGATTCCGGCGTCATCATTCAGCCCTTCTGGCAGAAGCTCTACAGCCACATGAACAAGAAGGTGAAGAACTACGGCGTTCACCAGACCTTCGAGATGGATCTCCAGAACGTCTGGCTGGACACGTAATTCCCGAGGCTTGGCCACAAGCTGTGCCGGCACCCTCCAAGGTGCCGGCGTTTCCCGTCTGGAGCATCGTGCGCGAGCCGTCGGCACCAGGCCGCGCGTCGCAGGAGAGTGAGCGCATGTCTGAGCGGGTCTTCAAGCGTCTTTTCGAGCCGGTAAAATTGCGTGGCAAAACGCTGCGCAACCGGATCGTGTTTGGAGCGCATACCGCCAATATGGCCGAAGAGGGGCTGCCGACCGAACGCCATGTCGGCTACTACGCCGAACGCGCGATCGGCGGAGCCGGTATGATCGTGGTCGAGCCGATGCCTGTACATCAGGCCGCGGTGCTGACGCGCGGCAATTTTCGCCCCTCCGACGACAGCGTCGTTCCGCATTTTCGGAAGGTGACAGAGGCGATCCGCGGCAATGGCGCCATCGCCATCCAGCAGCTTTACCACGTCGGTCAACACGCGGACGCGGATAACTCGTTCCATGCGGGCTGGTCACCTTCAGGCTTACCGAGTTATCACGACTCCGACGGTTCGCATCGGATGTCCGAGCGCCAGATCGAAGAAACGATCGACGGTTTCGTACAGGCTGCGCGCCGCTGCCGCGACGCCGGCTTCGACGGCGTCGAGGTCTGGGCCGCGTACCATTCGATGCTGGACCAGTTCTGGACCCCCTGGTCGAACCGCAGGGATGACCGATGGGGCGGCAGCCTTCAAAACCGGACCCGGATGAGCCGCGAGGTGATGACGCGCATTCGCAAGGAATGCGGCGATGACTTCATCATCGGTCTCGCAATCAACGACGAACCGGAAGTCGAAGTCGCGCTGAAACGTGAGGCGCTGGCCGAGATCATCGACCTGCACGACCGCGACGCGTTGATGGATTACGTCACCTGCGGGACCGGTTCCTACTTCGATTTCTACAAGATCATGCCGACCTTCCTCTATCCGGAAAAGCTCGGCGCTGACCTTGCGGCGGTGCTCAAATCGACGGTGAGCCACGCGCTGATCACCGCCGAGAGCCACATCCGTACTCCTGAAAACGCCGAGAGCGTGCTGAGTGAAGGCCGCGCTGACCTTGTCTCCATTGTGCGCGGGCAGATCGCCGATCCGCATCTTGCCGCAAAGGCGGCCGCCGGACGGCACGAGGACATCCGCGGGTGCCTGTCCTGCAACCAGATGTGCTGGGGTCGACGCAGCCGCGACTATTGGATCAGCTGCGTGATCAATCCGTCGGCGGGGCGAGAGTGGGAGTGGGGCGGCGACCGCTTCACCGCAGCCGTTCGGCCGAAACACGTGTTTGTCGTTGGCGGCGGCCCGGCCGGCCTCGAAGCGGCGCGTGTGGCAGCCGAGCGCGGCCACCGTGTCACGCTGGCCGAGGCATCGGATCGCCTCGGGGGCCAATTCCGACTTGCCGGCCTGCAGCCGCGCCGGGCGCAGATCCTGGACCTCATCGACTGGTACCAGCGCCAGCTCAGCCAGCTTCAGGTGGACGTTCGGTACAGTCAGTATGTCGAAGCCGACGATGTCGAGCTCGAAGGCGCGGATCACGTCATTGTCGCGACCGGCTCCATGCCTCCAGACAGCGCTTTCCAGCGGGCACTGCCGCAGTGGGACGGGATTCCGGGTGGCGGCCCGGTTCTCTCTGCCGAAGCTGTGATGGCCAGAGAGGCAAGGCCGGGAAAAAATGTGATCGTCCTGGACGATGGCGGCAACTGGAAAGGGTGCGGCACCGCCTGGAAACTCGCCGAGGACGGGCACAATGTGACGATCGTGACACCCGACGCGCTGGTTGGCAAGGAGCTCCAGCGGATGGCCGCGGATGCGCCGCTGCGTCGGGCACTCGCCGGGCTGAAGGTCAAGTTTGTGACCGAGAGCGCCATCGTGCACTGGGATGGCGGGGTGGCGAGGGTCGCTTCGCTGCTCGACGGGAACGAGCAAGAGGTCGAGGCCGACGCATTGGTCTTCGCCGCCACCAGCATGGCGCAGGACGGCCTGTCCATCGAGCTCGAAAAGCGCGGAATTGCGCACACCTCTATCGGCGATTGCACCGCTTCCAGACAGGCCGCATTTGCCATTCATGACGGGCGCAAGGTGGCGCTTGGTCTTTGACGATCGCGAAAGGCGCCAGACCAGGCAAGCATGAACGGGGCTAATGTCTGAATGCGTATCCAGTCAATCAAAGTCTATCAGGTGCTTCTGCCCGTCACAGGCGGTGCCTACCGGATGGCCAGCGATACCGTGCGGAATTTGGACAGCACGCTGGTTGAAGTGACCACGGAGGATGGACTGTCGGGCTGGGGTGAGACTTGCCCGATCGGCCCTGTTTATCAGCCTCAGCATGCGCTTGGCGCGAGGGCGGCAATTGCCGAAATCGCGCCTGGCCTCGTCGGCGAGGACACTTCGTCCATGCGCCGCCTCGCCAAAAGAATGGACGAGCGGCTGAACGGTCACAACTATGCCAAGGCGGCCCTGGATATAGCTCTCCTCGACCTCGCCGGCCAACGGTTGGGCGTTCCGGTTTCAACACTTCTTGGCGGTGCGCTCACCGATCGCGTGCCGTCTTACTATTCGACGATCGTCGGTGCTCCCGACGAGACCGCGCGTATTGCCCTCGACAAGGTCAAGGCCGGCTACCCACGGCTTCAGGTCAAGATCGGCGGTCGGGATCTCGAACAGGACGTCGCCACGGTGCACAAAGTATGGGAGGCGGTCGGCTTCAAGGCCCGGATCGCCGTCGACGCCAATCGTGGCCTGACCGCTGCCGCGGCGCTGCACATCGATCGGCTTTGCCAGGCAATTCCATTCGTGTTCGAACAGCCCTGCAACACCATGGAGGAAGTCGCTGGTCTCAAAGGACGCGTTACCCATCCGATCTATCTCGATGAGAACACCGAGGATTTGAATGCCGTGCTGCGGGCGGTTAGTTCAGGCATCGCGGATGGTTTCGGACTGAAAGTCACGCGCCTTGGCGGTCTCACCAGGATGGTCACGGTTCGCGATCTCTGTGCGATACGATCGCTTCCGCACAGCTGCGACGACGCCTGGGGCGGGGATATCATCGCTGCGGCATGCGTGCACCTTGCCGCTACCGTCGAGCCGAGACGTTTCGAGGGAGCCTGGATCGCGCAGGAGTACATCGAAGGACATACCGATCCCGCAAACCCGATCGTGATCGAGAACGGGCATATACGCGTCCCGCAGATGCCAGGGCTCGGCGTCAAGCCTGAGCGCTCCCAACTCAACGAGCCGATCGCGACTTTCGGAGACTGAGGATCGAATGATGTGGTCCGCGCAAGCAGACGAGCCGCCCGAAGGCTTCATGAGCCGCAAAAAAGCCGGTATGCACGATGCGTGGTATTTGATTGCCGTCCGCAGCCAAACATTCGGGGAAATCCATGAAACTGCTGCTCGCTGCCATCCTGTTGATTGCCGCACCCGCCGCCGCTTGGGCTGGTCCGGCGTCCGACGCTGTGAAGTTCTTCTATGTTCCGCAGGTCAAGTTCGAGGCCGACGCACAATACCGGGATCATTTCACCGAGCCGGTGACGAAACTGTTCGATCTCAACGACCAGGCGACCAAGAAGAATCCGGACCAGGTCGCCTGCATCGACTTCGACCCAGGTCTGGATGCGCAGGATTTCGACCAGAAGACCATCTCAAAGACCCTGAAACTGTCCGAGACGGTGGATGGCGACACGGCGCAGGTGGTGGCGAACTTCAGCCTCTTTTCGGAAGGAGACGATTCACAGCGCGAAATGCATTGGTCGCTGAGGAAGGTCGATGGCAAGTGGAAAGTATCGGACATCGCTTCCAGGACCAGCGACTGGACGCTGAGCCAACTCGAATGCATGACGGGCCAAGATCAGGAGTGATGCGATGGCCCGTCGTCCGATCCTGGCGCTGTCGGCCATGTGCCTGTTGGCGGGTTTGAACGGCGCCGCTGCCCAGGGGCTGCTCGGCGCGCCGCCGGCAAACGCGCCGGCCGGGACCGTGCCGGGCGACAGCGGTTCGCCGCCGGCGAATGCGCCCGGCGGAGCCGTGGAGCCTGCAACGCCACCAACTGCCGGCGGGCCTGCGGCTCCCATCCAGCCAGGGTCGCCGACGGCGGTGGTGAGGCCGTTCTACGACCAGGTCGGCCTGGAGATCGATCCGTCGCAGCGCAGCCACTTCGTGGATCCGGCGAAAACGGTGCTCGACAAGAGCGATGGGTTGCGCAAATCCGGGCAGGGCGAGTGCCTCGACCCCAACATGGCGCTCGACAATGCCGATTACGACAAGGACGAAATCGACAAGAGCCTGAAGACGCTCGAGGCGATCAATGGCGATCAGGCCAAGGTCATCGTCGCCTTCGTCGTGGCCGGCAACCCGCACCGCCTCGAATGGAAGTTCAAGAAGGTCGGCGGCGAATGGAAGATATCGGACCTTTTGTCGGTGACCGGCGAATGGGCGCTCAGCCAATATCAATGCGAATGACGGTCGAACTAGCCGCGCCCGCGATAGGGGGCCACGCCGGTCTCCGGCAGCCAGGCGCCTTCCGGCGGAGCGCCGGTTTGCCAGAAGACGTCGATCGGGATGCCGCCGCGCGGGAACCAGTAGCCGCCGATGCGCAGCCACAGCGGCTTGGTCGCCGCCACGATGCGCCGGCCGATCATGACGGTGCAGTCTTCATGGAAGGCGCCATGGTTGCGAAACGAGGTCATGAACAGCTTCAGCGACTTCGATTCCACCAGCGCCGCGTCGGGCGCGTAGTCGATGACGATATGGGCGAAATCCGGCTGCCCGGTGACCGGGCACAGCGAGGTGAATTCCGGGCAGGTAAAGCGCACGATGGCGGGCGGTCCGTCACCGCGCGTAAACGGCACGGTCTCCAGGACCGCTTGTTCGGGGCTCTGTGGCGTCTCGACATGCGCCCCGAGCTGGGTGAGGGTTTTGGTATCGATCATGAGTGGCTCCTTGGTGTTGGCCGCTGGAAATTCCACGGCGACGAACACGAAACAAAGGTCGAAAAAGCCCCGCATCCATTTGGCTGCGGCGCATTTGGGCGCTCATTAGCACAATTTGAAACGGCAGGAAGACGATGACCAGCAACGATCCGCTTCTCCAACCCTATCAGCTCAAACATCTGACGCTGAAGAACCGGGTGATGTCGACCAGCCACGAGCCGGCCTATTCCGAGGACGGCATGCCGAAAGAACGCTACCGGCTCTATCATGCCGAAAAGGCCAAGGGCGGCATGGCGCTGACCATGACCGCCGGCTCGGCCATCGTCTCGCGCGACAGCCCTGCCGCCTTCGGCAATTTGCATGTCTATGACGACCGGATCGTGCCGTGGCTCAGCGAACTCGCGGATGCCTGCCACGAACATGACTGCAAGGTGATGATCCAGATCACCCATCTCGGCCGCCGCACCGGCTGGAACAAGGCCGACTGGCTGCCGGTGCTCTCGGCCTCGCCGGTGCGCGAGCCCGCACACCGTGCCTTCCCCAAGACCATCGAGGACTGGGACATCGAGCGCATCGTCGCCGACTATGCGTCCGCCGCCCAGCGCTGCCAGGCCGCGGGCCTCGACGGCATAGAGTTCGAGTCCTATGGCCATCTTATGGATGGTTTCTGGTCGCCGGCCACCAACCATCGCGACGATGAGTTCGGCGGCTCGCTCGACAACCGGCTGCGCTTCACCGAAATGGTGCTGGACGCGGTACGGGCGGCGGTGGGCGACAAATTCGTCGTCGGCATCCGCATGGTCGCCGACGAGGATTTCGAGAAAGGCCTATCCAAGGAGGAGGGCATCGAGATCGCCAGGCGGCTAGCCGGTTCGGGCAAGGTCGATTTCCTCAACATCATCCGCGGCTCGATCGAGACCGATGCCGCCTTGACGAAGGTCATCCCGGTGACCGGCATGCGGTCTTCGCCGCATCTCGATTTCGCCGGTGAGGTGAGGGCGGCGACAAAGTTCCCCACCTTCCACGCGGCGCGCATTTCCGATGTCGCCACGGCGCGCCACGCGATTGCCACCGGCAAGCTCGACATGGTCGGCATGACCCGAGCACATATCGCCGATCCGCACATCATCAGGAAGGTGATGGAAGGCCGCGAACATGAGATCCGCCCATGTGTGGGCGCCACCTATTGTCTCGATCGCATCTATGAGGGCGGCGAGGCGCTGTGCGTCCACAATGCGGCGACCGGCCGCGAGGCCGATATCCCCCACATCATCGTCAAGACGGGCGGGCCGAGCAAGAGAGTCGTTGTCGTCGGCGCCGGTGCCGGCGGGCTGGAGGCGGCGCGCGTCGCGGCCGAGCGCGGCCATCAAGTCACGGTCCTGGAGGCGTCGTCACAAGCGGGCGGCCAGGTGCGGCTGGCGACGCAGAATCCGCGCCGCAAGGAGCTGATCGGCATCATCGACTGGCGGCTGGCTGAACTCGACCGGCTCGGCGTCGAAATCCGCTACGATACCTGGGCGGAGAAGGGCGACGTTCTGGCGCTGGCGCCAGATGTAATCATTATCGCCACCGGCGGCCTGCCCCAGAACCCACCGCTGACGGCGGGCGACAGTCTCGTGACGTCGAGCTGGGACATCATGGCCGGCAGCGTCAAGCCGGCCGAAAATGTGCTGCTCTATGACGACAATGGCGGCCATCAGGGCATGGGCGCGGCCGAACTGATCGCCAACAGCGGCTCGAGGCTGGAACTTGTTTCGCCGGAACGCTTCTTCGCGCCGGAAATGGGCGGCATGAACCATGTGCCGTATATGCGCGCCTTCCAGGAAAGGGGTGTCACAGTCACCATCAACACGCGCCTGCGTTCAGTGCGGCGCGAGGGCAATCAACTGGTCGCGGAACTCGCTTCGGATTTTGCCGATGGATGGCGCGGGGAACGCAGGGTCGACCAGGTGGTGGTCGAGCACGGAACGGCGCCGCTCGATGACCTTTATCTCTCGCTGAAACCGCTAGCGAAGAACGGCGGCGCGGTCGACTATGAGCGCCTGGTCAAGGGCGGCGACATCTTTCCTGAGCGCAATCCGCAAGGTTCTTTTGTGCTGTTCCGTATCGGCGACGCCGTCGCCTCGCGCAACATCCATGCCGCAATTTATGACGGGATCCGGTTCGGCCTGCGGATCTGATCCGCGGCCCGCCTAACGCATGCCGCCCAAAGTGACCTCGGTTTTGGAGAACGACATGCATAAAAACAAGGAATCTAAAGCGCGTCGCATGAATCCATTTCGACGCGACGCGCTTAGATCGGCATGTTGAACGGCGTGATGATCAGGATATTGGACGCGTCCGGCGCGACCGATTTCGGCAGCGCGCCCTGTGCCCGCATAATGTGGACGCAGGCCGTGCGCATATCTTGCCGGAGATCGTGATACAACACGGCCGAGATGCGTCGGCTTCGCAGCAATTCGAGATTGTCGGCGTCGAGATCATGACCGATGAACACCCGGCAGGGCCGTTTCAGTTCGGCGAATGCCTGCACGATCGAGGCGTTTCCGCCGCCGATGGAATATACGGCCGCGATGTTGGGATTGTTTGTTAGTGCGGCGCGGACCAGTTCGCCCGTCGCCCGATCAATGCCGTGTCCTTCGCTGACGTCGACGATCCCGAGGTCGGGAAAGTGTTCGCGCAAGGCGCGGCGAAAGCCGATTTCGCGCTCCTCCTCGCCCCGGAAGCGGTTGCTGCTCAAGGTGACGAGGACATCGGCTCGTCGTCCGCCAAGCCATGCACCGATTAGATAGGCAGCCGTTTCGCCGGCGGCGCGGTTGTCGACGCCGACATAGGCCAGCCGTCGGCTGTTCGGCAGATCGGTGACCAGCGTCACGACGGGTATTCCTGACCGGACTACCCGGTCCACCACGGCGGTTACGTCAGGGACATCAGGCGCTTTGAGGAAAATACCATTGCTGCCGCGACGGGCAATCGCGTCGAGCAAGGAGACGGTGTTCGCCACCGCACGCACTTCTACAAGGTGGTGGCGTGCCCGGAAGACGGCCGGGCGGAGCCCCGGCATCTCGGCTTCCAGCGCCGCGCGCACAGCCTCGGTGAAGCGCACCGGAGCTTCCATAACAAGATCGAGAATGAATTTGCGGCCCGACAAGCCGAGTTGCGAGCGTTGCGTTTCTAGCTCGCGGATCGCCTGCTCGATGCGCCGGACGGTGTGCTGACGCACGCCGCCGCGTCCATGCAGGACACGGTCGACCGTGGCGATGCTGACGCCCGCCTGCTGGGCGATGTCCTTCACCAGGAATGGATGCGACATCAGCCGTCTCAGTCAGTCTTGAGGTGTTTTTGAGGTGTTTCAGCCGTATGCCACCTCTCAGTCAAAGCTATACTTGCGCCATCTATCGAAACAAGACCATAGGGAGGATGCCGTGAAGGCCGACAACTTTGCCAAGCTCAGATCCGATCGCGTCTGGCTTACCGCCGATATGTGCAGCATCGATGACTTTGCCGCGTCGACGCAAAGGACGACGAACCTCGCGGACTATCCGTTTGCCTCCGAGGCTCAGAAAAATGTCCTGATCTATGACGGTGCGGCGGTTCGCGCAGCCGCCGGCGATCCGGCCCGACGCAAGGCGCTGCTGGCCGAGTGGGTCGAGGCGATGACCGAGGGCCCGGGTGTGGTCGTGTTCCGCGGAGCCTTCGAGGATGTGGCGCCGATCGATGCCGCCACGGACGCCTTCAACGCCATCATTGCGGAGGAGCGCGCGGCCGGAGCGGGCGGTGGCGATCATTTTGCCAAGCCCGGCGCGAACGACCGGGTGTGGAATGCGCTTGAAAAGCTTTGCCTGCGCGATCCCGCGACTTTTGCCGCCTACTATGGCAACGACATCATCGCGCTGATATCGGAAGCGTGGCTTGGGCCAGCCTATCAGCTTACATCCCAGGTGAACAATGTCAGGCCGGGCGGCGCATCGCAGTCGGCGCACCGGGACTATCATCTCGGCTTCCAGACCGCATCGGTCATTGAGCGCTATCCGGTGCATGTCCATCGGATTTCGCCCGTGCTGACGCTGCAGGGCGCGATCGCGCATTGCGACATGCCGGTGGAAAGCGGCCCCACGCTTTACCTGCCCTATTCTCAGACCTACCTGCCCGGATATCTGGCGATGAGCCGGCCCGAGTTTCAGGCCTATTTCAACGAGCATCATGTTCAGTTGCCACTGAAGAAGGGGGATGCGGCCTTCTTCAATCCGGCCCTGTTCCATGCCGCCGGCACCAACCGGTCCGTTGATATCCAGCGCATGGCGAACCTGTTGCAGGTGTCGTCGGCCTATGGCCGCGCCATGGAGAGCGTGGACCGGACCCGCATGAGCGCGGCCCTTTATCCCGTTCTGCAACGCATGCTGGGCGATGGCTGCCTCTCCAGGCAAGCGGCTGACAATGCCATAGCCGCTTCGGCGGAAGGCTATTCCTTCCCGACCAATCTCGATCGCGACCCGCCGCTCGGCGGCCTTGCGCCGGAAACACAGCAGGCGCTTTTCCACCGCGCGCTGGATGCAGGATGGGAGGCTGCCGTCTTCGTGGAGGCGCTCGAGAAACAGGCGAAGAAGAAGCTGACCTGAGAAAGCGGTGCCGTAACGATTGGTGGCGCGCGGTCGGACCTGCATACGAGAGCCCATGTAGGCCGGCCTGGCCGCGCGCCCGCACGTCATTGGCTCATCGCCGGGCAACGTGCGATCTTTGTGAGCTGCTTATGTTCAGACCATCCTGGCGATCGCCATGCACAGCACGGTGACCACCAGCAGCCATGCGGCAATGCGTTCGCCCATCGCCATTTTGGCGCGCAATCGCGTTTCGATTTCCGCATTGGCGCCTGCAAGCTGCCTGCTGGGCGCTCTGACCATGGCGCCGAGCACGCCGGCGGCGGCGAAAGCGGCCAGGATGCCGAGCGCCAGCACCATTTCCATCGAGCCGAAATAGGCGCCGTGGAAAAAATACCACAGCAGCGCCCCGGTCAGGAAAACCATGCCGGCCGCGCCCATCTGCGGCTGGATGAAGCGCTCCGCCTTGATCTCGGGATCGCGGGCAAGCGTGATGGTGGTGCCGGCCCAGAACACTCCGGCCATGACGTGAAGACCGATGACGACGATATAGACATATTGCATGCCGGCTCTCCTCTCTCGCTGTGCCCTGATAATTAGATATCTAACTGTTAGATGTCAATGTATAATCGCGAACCTGTTCCATCCATGGAAACACCGTCCAGAGCCGGATGATTTCAGGTCGATAGGCCTGAAATCTGAATCCGCCTCTAGATCAAAGAGATAGGGCATGACGTCGTCCGAAAACGCTTCACACTTTTCGGCATCATGCTCTAGTGTCCGCCAATGACACCCTTTGAACGCCCGCCTGTCGGCATGAATCTCGGCCGCACCGCTAAGCTTGTCGCACAAGCCTTCGATGCCGCTTTGGTTGAAGCGGGCGGGACCTTGCCGGTCTGGCTGACGCTGCTGTCTGTCAAGTCGAGCAAGCAGGCCAACCAGCGCGAACTCGCCGGCATGATCGGCATTCAGGGGGCGACACTGACCCATCATCTCAACGCGATGGAGACACAGGGCCTGCTGACCCGCCGCCGCGATCCGGTCAACCGTCGGGTTCATCTGGTCGAACTGACAGAGGCGGGTGAAGCGCTGTTCGAGACGTTGAGGCAAGCAGCGCTCGTCTTCGACAAGCGGCTTCGCGCAGGATTGTCCGATGAACGGCTGAAGGAGTTCGCGGACATGCTGGCGTTGTTGCGTGCCAATGTCGGCGGGATGTGACGACCGCATTGTTTCGGTGAGTTGATCGTGTTATATGACTACACTAGTCATATAGGACATTGCGATGCGCGAAATTCAATTGAAGGATGCAAAGGCCACTCTTTCGGCAGTGGTTGATCAGGCCATCGCAGGAAAACCCGCAGTCATCACGCGGCACGGCCGCAAGCAGGCCGTGATCTTGTCGTTTGAGGATTACCAAAGGCTGTCACGGGTACCAAGCTTCGGGCAGTTGTTGGCGGCCTTCCCCGGCCATACAGACGATATTCCACCTCGTTCCCGCAAGCCGCTTCGCAAAGCAGTGTTGTAAAAACGGCTTATGATGTTTCTGCTGGACACCAACATCATCTCGGCGGTCGCTCCGACCAAGAAGGCCGATCGAATGGGGTTGGCGAAGTGGCTGGAAGAAGCCAGCGAACATCTATTCCTGTCCGTTGTCACGGCATCCGAAATCTCAGCCGGAATAGCCAGGGCCGAGCGCGAAGGAGCGACCACGAAAGCCGCTTTGCTCCGCGATTGGTGGCAGGCGATCGAGTATCTTTATGGAGAGCGGATTCTTCCCTTTGATTTGCGCGCGGCAAATGCCGCCGGAGCCATTGTCGATCGTGCAAGGGCACATCGGCCAGGATACGAGGATATAGCGATCGCCGCGACGGCTGAGGTTCGTGGGCTGACGATATTGACGGACAACGAGCGCCATTTTGCACCTCTGGGAGTGCCAATGCTGAATCCGCTGAAGATGCTTCCGCCGCTCCCCGCCGCCAATCCATCACTTTAGTCGTCGTAGCCAGCGATTGCACCAAAGACATAGCGGCGCGCATGCACCGCGGGCTTCAGGCCCAGCACGGCATTCGCCATGAGCATGTCGGCAACCACCCCTTCCGTAGTCAAGGCGGGCCGGGTTCTGCCTACGCTAGGCTGCCTTGCAGCACCGTCAGCCTGGCCTTCCTCGGCATGCGGGCAGTCAGCCATTCGAGCGCCTTGTCGCTCGGCATGGGGAAGGCGATCGAATAGCCCTGCACCTGGTCGCAGCCGATCGCCATCAGCGAGTCGAGCTCGGCCTCGGTTTCGGCGCCCTCGGCGACGATCGAAATGCCGAGGCCGCGGGCAAGTTCTGTGATCGCGCGCACGATCTTGGAGTTGTCCCCGTTCTCATGGATGTTCTGGACAAAGCGGCGATCGATCTTGAGCCGATCGATCTCGTTGGGATTGACGTGGCTCAGCGAGGCATAGCCGGTGCCGAAATCATCGAGCTCCAGATGGACGCCGGCTGCCCTGATGTGACGAAGCTTGGCCGCGATGCCTGTCTTCTCATCGTCCAGGATGACGGACTCGACGATTTCCAGCGACAGTTTCTGTGGCGGCAATCCGGCCTTCTCCAGTGTCTCGAACAGGAACGTATCGAAATCGTGCTCGCGCAACTCGGTACCAGAGACATTGACGGCAAGCCGGCCGAAGGCAATCCCGGCTCGGTTCCATTCGGCTGCCTCGCTGATCGCCTTGCTGATCACGATGCGACCGATCTCCGGCATGAAGCCGCATTTCTCGGCGACCGGAATGAATTCGCCCGGCGAGATCATGCCGCGCTTGGGATGGTTCCAGCGCACAAGGGCTTCGATGCCGCTGATGGTGCCGTTCGTCAGGGAAACCTGCGGCTGGAAATAAACCTGGAACGCCTTTTCCGAAATGGCGACCTTGATGTCATGCTCGAGTTGCTTGCGGTAGTCGAGCTCGCGACGCAGTTCCTCCGAGAAGAACGAGAAGTTGCCGCCGCCCATCTTCTTGGCGGAGTAGAGCGCCAGATCGGCATGGACGAGCAGGTCCTGGGCATTGTCGGCATCGATCGGATAGACGGCGATGCCGCCGCTAGCGCCAGGAAGAATGGTGGTGCCCTGGAAAATGATGGGTTCGTTGATGTGCGCAAGGATGCGCCGTGCCAGCATGTTGATGTCTTCGGTGCTGCCGGCCCCATTGAGGATCATCACGAATTCGTCGCCGCCGAGCCGCGCGCACAGATCCGACGCCCGGCAGGAATCGCGCATGCGCTGCGCCGTCACCACCAGGACGTAGTCGCCGGCGGCGTGGCCCAGCGTATCGTTGATCTGCTTGAAGCGGTCGAGGTCGAGCTGGACTACGGCCAGGCGTTCGCGCCGGCGATGCGCGCCCTTGATCAGCGTGTCGAAATGGTCGGTCAGGAAGGTGCGGTTGTGCAGGCCGGTCAGACCGTCGTGAACCGCGATGAAGGCCATCGAGTTGCGCGCATCGACCAGTTCACGCGTCTTGCGCAGGATCGCGTTGGACATCGGCCTGAAGATGAACAGCGCCACCAGCAGGATGACGCCGAGGGTGGCGAAGAAGAGCGTGCGATGGAGGGCGAGCAGCTTTTCGGAGCGCTCGTCGGCATCGGCGCTGATACGCTGTCCGAGCGCGGCATAGCCCGACAGCGTGGCATTGGCGACCGAGGCGTCGAGGTTGACGCGTTCGGCGCCGCCTTTGTAGCCGCCATTGTCGGGATGGTTGAGTTGCGATTCGAAGGCGGAGACCAGACGGTCGCCATTGGCGATCAAGCCAACCGAGAAATAGTCGAGATGGAAGGGTTTGGCGAACAGCACGCTCTCGATCGACTTCGCATTGAGCTTGGCCGGTGATTCCGGCCTCGCGCCCGTCTGCTTGAGCAGCAGATCGTAGTTCGTCTCGAATTCCGCGGTGGCTTGCTTGAGCGCGCTGACCAGCGCTGGCTGCTTGTCGCGAGAAGCGGCGCCCGTTGCGCTGGCAAGAAAGACGATACGCTGCGACAATGTTTTCTGCGTGCCGACGATGTCGAGCAAGGTGTGGTTGTGCTGCTGTGTGGCCATCGTCTGCTGCAGCAGGACGAAGGAGGCTGCCACCATGGCGGCAATTATCAGCAGCGCCAGCCAATAGCCAGCCTTGATCAGCAGTATGAGCTTGCCTGAAACGGTTTGCACCGGCTGCTGCGACATTTTCGGGGGCGGCCTCTCGCCAACGGATTCCTGTGTGAGCACCATTGAACCGTAAATGTTAACAGGACTGGAAATCGACGGTCGGCCGGCAAGGGGCAAAGGGGTAAAGATCGCGAAATGGTTATCGGGTTCTTGCGCGGCCGGCCCGCATTTGAACATTCGTCGTCCCGTACGTTCCCGCATGATCGTTTGAGCGCTGCCCGTGACGTCTTTGCCGATGCTG
The DNA here is from genome assembly GCF_006442395.1 of Mesorhizobium sp. B2-3-5. NCBI lineage: Bacteria > Pseudomonadati > Pseudomonadota > Alphaproteobacteria > Hyphomicrobiales > Phyllobacteriaceae > Mesorhizobium > Mesorhizobium sp. B2-3-5. The sequence goes on from NZ_VFVX01000001.1 coordinate 239,145, forward strand.
CCCGGCCACCCGATCCGGTCGCTTTTACGATGGATTTTTTGCGCTGAGGGGACGACAGTCTGCCCACGTCAAACGAGGCCTGATCATGACCGCAGCATTTCTCTCCCATATCGACAGCGAGCTTGCAGGGCTGAAATCCGCCGGCCTCTACAAGTCCGAGCGGGTGATTTCCTCGATGCAGTCGGCGCAGATCGAGGTCGGCGGCGAGAAAGTGCTGAATTTCTGCGCCAACAACTATCTCGGCCTCGCCGACAGCGCCGATTTGCGAACGGCGGCCAAGCAGGCGCTCGACCGTTATGGCTACGGTATGGCGTCGGTGCGCTTCATTTGCGGCACGCAGGAGGAGCACAAGCAGCTCGAGGCGACGATTTCATCTTTCCTGGGCCTGGAAGACACCATTCTCTATGGCTCCTGCTTCGACGCCAATGGCGGCCTGTTCGAGACGCTGCTTGGTGAGGAAGACGCTGTTATTTCGGATGCGCTGAACCACGCCTCGATCATCGACGGTGTCAGGTTGTCGAAGGCCAAGCGCTTTCGCTACGCCAACAACGACATGGCCGATCTCGAAGCGCGATTGAAAGAGGCGAAGGACTGCCGTTTCCGGCTGATTGCCACCGACGGCGTGTTTTCGATGGATGGCATCATCGCCAACCTCGAGGGTGTCTGCGATCTTGCCGAGAAATATGACGCCATGGTCATGGTGGACGACAGCCATGCGGTCGGCTTCGTCGGCAGGAACGGCCGTGGCTCGGCCGAGCATTGCGGCGTCGAGGGCAGGGTCGACATCATCACCGGCACGCTCGGCAAGGCGCTCGGCGGCGCGTCCGGCGGCTACACGTCGGGCAAAAGCCAGGTGGTTGACTGGCTGCGCCAGCGCTCGCGGCCCTATCTCTTCTCCAACACGCTGATGCCGGCGATCGCAGGCGCCTCGATCAAGGTCTTCGACTTGATCCGCCATGGTGATGCCTTGCGCGAGCGCCTATATGCCAATGCGGCGCGATTCAGGTCCGAAATGGGCAAGCTCGGCTTCACCTTGGCGGGAGCGGATCATCCGATCATACCGGTGATGCTGGGCGATGCGACGTTGGCGCAGGAGATGGCGGCGCGCATGCTGAAACGCGGCATCTATGTCATCGGCTTTTCCTTTCCGGTGGTGCCGAAGGGACAGGCGCGCATCCGCACCCAGATGTCGGCGGCGCATTCCACCGCGGATATTGACCGCGCGGTGGCGGCGTTTGGCGCGGTCGGCAAGGAACTGGGCGTGATTTCCTGAGCGGCCCGGTACCGAAAAACGATTCCGGATCAAGAGATTCAAGGGACAAAAGCATGTCGAACATGATGAAGGCGCTGGTGAAGGCCAAGGCCGAGCCGGGCATCTGGATGGAAGAGGTGCCGGTGCCGGAGATCGGCCCCAACGATGTGCTGATCAAGGTGAAGAAGACCGCGATCTGCGGCACCGACGTCCACATCTACAATTGGGACCAGTGGGCGGAGAAGACGGTGCCGGTACCGATGGTGACCGGCCATGAATTCGTTGGCACCGTCGCTGATTTTGGCGCGGCGGTCACCGAATACAAGGTCGGCCAGCGCGTTTCGGGCGAGGGGCACATCGTCTGCGGCCATTGCCGCAACTGTCGCGCCGGACGAGGGCATCTCTGCCGCAACACGCTCGGCGTTGGCGTCAACCGGCCGGGCGCTTTCGGCGAGTATCTGGCGATCCCGCAGCACAATGTGGTGCCGATCCCCGATGACGTGCCGGACGAGGTCGCGGCGATCTTCGATCCTCTCGGCAATGCCGTCCACACCGCATTGTCGTTCGATCTGGTCGGCGAGGATGTGCTGGTCACCGGCGCCGGGCCGATCGGCATCATGGGCGCGCTGGTGGCGCAATGCGTCGGCGCCAGGAAAGTCGTCATCACCGACATCAACCCGGTGCGGTTGGCCTTGGCGAAAAAGCTCGGCGTCCAGCACGTCGTCGATGCCTCGAAGGAAAAGCTGCGCGACGTCATGCCGGCGCTCGGCATGACCGAGGGTTTTGACGTCGGTCTCGAAATGTCCGGCGCCGCACCCGCCTTCCGCGACATGATCGACACCATGAACAATGGCGGCAAGATCGCCATTCTGGGCATCGCGCCGACCGGCTTCGAGATCGACTGGAACAAGGTCATCTTCAAGATGCTGCACCTGAAGGGCATCTACGGCCGCGAAATGTTCGAGACCTGGTACAAGATGATCGCCCTGGTGCAAGGTCCGCTGGATGTCTCGGGTCTGATTACCCACCGCATCGGGATCGACGATTTCCAGGTCGGGTTCGATGCGATGCGGAGCGGCAGTTCGGGCAAGGTGGTGATGGATTGGTAGTCCGCGGGGCCCAAACGAAAAGCCGTTCCGCAGCGATCCTTCGCGCCCCCCTCTGTCCTGCCGGACATCTCCCCCACAAGGAGGGAGATTGACAGTTCCAGCGCATAGTTCTTTCCTGCAACATTGGTGATTGGCAAAAGCCAGCGTGACGGCTGATCTCCCCCCAAAGTGGGGGAGATGTACGGCAGGACAGAGGGGGGCGCTGTCCCGCCAGCCTTTCAGCTTTACTTTCCTCCCAACGCCTCCTCCAGCGCTGCCACGCCCCTCACGATCGCTGCCCGCTCGTCCGCACTCAGCCTCTGCAGCAACTCCCCTTCAAACGCCTTCGCCAGCGGCACCATCTCCCGATAGGCCACGAGACCCGCTTTGGTCAGCGCCAGGTGCTCGACACGGCGATCGTTCTCGTCCGGCACACGCGTCAACCACCGCCGTCGCTCGAGCTCGGCGACCGCGCGCGACACCTTGGTCTTGTGCATGGCCGACTGCTCGCCGAGCTCCGTGGCCGTCATCGTGCCGTGCTGGCCAAGCCCGGAAAGGGTGCGCCATTCCGGCCGGGTCAGGCCGTGGCGCTCCTTGTAGATGCGGGAGAATTCCCGGCTGACCGTATCGGCAAGCCGGTAGAGCCGATAGGGCAGGAAGCTTTCGAGGTCGAGGGTTTCCGGTTCCATGATGCGCACCGCGGATACGGCGTTTGCCGTTGATAGTTACATTTTCAATGGTTACAAATGAAACCAGTTTGGTCAACATTGCCGGTGAGCCGCGGTTGGCGGGGCTGAAGACCGGGATCTGGGAGGATCGGATGGCCTTTTCCTACATGCCGGGTTTCGGCAACGACTTCGAAACCGAGACACTGCCCGGCTCGCTGCCGCAGGGGCGGAACTCGCCACAGCGGCCGGCTTACGGCCTCTATGCCGAGCAGCTTTCCGGATCGCCCTTCACCGCGCCGCGTGGCACCAATGAGCGTTCCTGGCTTTATCGCATCAGGCCAAGCGTAAAACACACTGGCCGGTTCAAGCCGGCTAACTATCTGTTGTGGAAGAGTGCGCCTAATGTCGGTGATCATGAACTGGCACTTGGCCAATATCGCTGGAACCCGGTGCCGATGCCGAAGGAGCCGACTGATTTCATCGCCGGCATGCGTACCATCACCACGGCCGGCGATGTGCTCGGGCAGACCGGCATGGCAGCCCATGTCTATGTCGCCAATCGTTCGATGGTCGATGATCATTTCTTCAATGCCGACGGCGAGTTGCTGATCGTGCCGCAGGTCGGCGCTCTGCGCTTCGTCACCGAAATGGGCGTCATCGAACTGAGATCCGGCGAGATCGCAGTGCTGCCGCGCGGCCTGGTTTTCAAGGTCGAACTGGTGGACGCCGAAGTGCGCGGCTATGTCTGCGAGAACTATGGCGCCAAGCTGACCTTGCCTGACCGCGGCCCGATCGGCGCCAATTGCCTGGCCAATCCGCGCGACTTCAAGACGCCTTGCGCCTGGTTCGAGGAGAAGGAAACGCCATGCCGGCTGATCGTGAAATGGTGCGGTAACTTCCACGTCACCGAACTTGGCCATTCGCCGCTCGACGTTGTCGCCTGGCACGGCAACTACGCACCCTACAAATATGATCTGGCGACGTTTTCGCCCGTCGGCGCGATCCTGTTCGACCACCCCGATCCGTCGATCTTCACCGTGCTGACGGCGCCGAGCGGCGAGGAGGGCACCGCCAACATCGACTTCGTCATCTTCCCGCCCCGCTGGCTGGTGGCGGAAGATACGTTCCGTCCGCCCTGGTATCACCGCAACATCATGAGCGAGTTCATGGGCCTGATCCACGGCCAGTACGATGCGAAGGAGGAAGGGTTCGTTCCCGGCGGCATCAGCCTGCACAATCTGATGCTGGCCCATGGGCCGGATGCGCCTGGCTTCGAAAAGGCCTCGCGCGCGGACCTGAAACCGGTCAAGCTCGACAACACCATGGCCTTCATGTTCGAGACGCGTTTTCCGCAGATGCTGACCCGCTACGGCGCCGAACTGGAAACCCGGCAGGACAATTACATCGACTGCTGGGCAGACCTGAAGAAGCGTTTCAATGGCACGCCGGAGGGCGATTGGTCTTGAGGCGCGTCCGATGAGCGACCGGCTGGTGTTGCTGGGCTCCAAGGGCGGTCCGGCGCTGCGGCCGGGCGGACCGTGGCCAAGTTCGTCGCTGCTTGAGATCGCTGGGCGCGCCATCGTCGTCGATTGCGGGCTTGGCGTGACGCGCGGTCTGGTCGATGCCGGCATCGACCTTAAGGCGCTCGACCTGATCTTCATTACCCATCTGCATTCCGACCATGTGCTGGAACTCGGGCCGCTGATGCACACCGCCTGGACGGCGGGACTGGCAACGCCGGTCGCCGTGTTCGGTCCGCCCGGCACCGGTCACTACTGGCGGCGCTTCTGCCAGGCGATGGAATTCGACATCGAGATCCGTATTGCAGACGAGGGGCGGCCGGACATTCGCGAGCTGGTTTCGGTCGAGGAATTCGGCGAAGGCCAGGTGGTTCAGCAAAATGGCCTGAAGGTGACGGCGCTGCGCGTCGATCATCCGCCGGTGACGGACTGCTTTGCCCTGCGCTTCGAGCATGGCTCCAAAAGCGTGGTGTTCTCCGCCGATACGGTCTTCTTTCCGCCGCTCGTCGATGTTGCCGCAGGTGCCGACATCCTCGTCCATGAAGCCATGCTGGAAAGGGGCATCGATCGGCTGGTTGCCAGAACCGGCAATGGCGCGCGATTGAAAGAGCATCTGCTCGCCAGCCACAGTTTTGCCGGGGACGCCGGGCGCATCGCCAGCGATGCCGGCGTGAAGAGATTGGTCCTCAATCATCTCATTCCCGCCGACGATCCCGAGATCAACGAGCCCGATTGGATCGCGGCTGTCAGGAAAACATGGGCCGGCGACTTGACGATCGCACGCGACGGCCTTGTTGTGGAACTCGCATGATCCCGAAAAGTGGGAACCGGTTTTCGGAAAGGATCATGCGTAAGGCAAAAGACCAAAGCAGCAGCAAAGCTGTACCAGGAGGGGAAATCGCATGAAGCTTGCCACACTGAAGGACGGGACGCGCGACGGAAAACTCATTGTCGTCTCGCGCGACCTGACGCGCTTCACCGACGCCTCGTTCCTGGCGCGCACGCTGCAGGCAGCACTCGACGACTGGCGCAGGATTTCGCCGCATCTGGCGACGATCGCGGAATCGCTGGAAAACAACGCAATGCCGCCGGCCCGCTTTCACGAGCACGACGCGCATTCGCCGCTGCCGCGCGCCTATCAGTGGGCTGACGGATCGGCCTATGTGAACCATGTCGAACTGGTGCGCAAAGCGCGCGGCGCGGAAATGCCGGCGAGCTTCTGGACCGACCCGCTGATCTACCAAGGCGGGTCCGATTCCTTCATTCCACCGCGCGATCCGATCCGTATGGTCGACGAAGTCTTCGGCATCGACATGGAAGCGGAAGTGGCTGTCGTCGTCGACGATGTACCGATGGGCGTCAGCCGTGATGATGCGCGTGCCGCCATCCGGCTGGTCATGCTGGTCAATGATGTCACGCTGCGCGCGCTCACCGGGCCGGAACTCGCCAAGGGGTTTGGCTTCTTCCAGTCGAAGCCGTCCTCAGCCTTTTCTCCGGTCGCGGTGACGCCCGATGAGCTGGGCGACGCCTGGGACGGCGGCAAGGTCAGCCTGCCGCTGCTTGCCGATCTCAACGGCAAGCCGTTCGGCCGCGCCAATGCCGGCGTTGACATGACCTTCGATTTTCCGGCGCTGATCGTGCATGCCGCCCGGACAAGGCCGCTGATGGCCGGCACCATCATCGGCTCGGGTACCGTCTCCAACAAGCTCGACGGCGGGCCGGGCAAGCCGGTTTCGGCGGGCGGCGCCGGCTATTCCTGCATTGCAGAGTTGCGCATGATCGAGACAATCGAGACCGGTGAGCCGAAAACGCCGTTCCTGCGCTTTGGCGACACGGTGCGCATCGAGATGAAGGACAAGGCCGGGCATTCGATCTTCGGCGCGATCGAGCAGAAGGTCGAGAAGTACGAGGGATAGGCTACGAGGCTCATTGATGAACCTTCTGAATCACCTGCGCCGCATGGCCGGTAATAATCTCTGGTCGAACGACCGGCTCTATCGCGCCGTAGTGTCACTCCAGCCAGGCGAATTCGAGGCTCAACGAACCAGCTTCTTTCCGTCGATCAAGGAGACGCTCAACCACATACTGGCGGTCGACCATCTCTATCTCGATTTCCTGGAAGAGGGCGGCGTAGGGGCCGCGGCCTATGACGATTTCGTGCCGTTCGACGACCCGGTGGAATTAGCGAAGGCGCAGGCCGATTTCGATCGCAGGCTCATTGCTTTCTGTGACGGGTTGTTGGATGCCGATCTCGACCGCCGTGTCGCCACCGACCGGCGCGAGGACGGCATGATCCCGGAAAAGATTGGGGAGATCCTCGCCCATGTCCTCCTGCACGACATCCATCATCGCGGCCAGGTCCACGCCATGTTGTCCGGAACCTCAGTCGCGCCGCCGCAGCTCGACGAGTTCCTGCTCGATTACGATGCGAAGCTGAGGGAGAAAGAGGTCGAGCGGCTGGGGTTGTGAATCGATCAGGCCATCGCGACGTCATAGGCTGAAAAATGACGATCCGAGGAGACCAATGTCAGGCCCTCGATTTGAGCTTGTGCGATGAGCAGACGATCAAAGGGATCGCGATGATGAAGCGGCAGATGCTCCAGTCTCGCTGCGTGTAATTCATTCACGCTGAGAATTGGAATCCCGTTCGATCGCAAGATCTCCACGACGTCGCCATTGAGCGCGATCTTGCCAAGCGATTTCTTGATGGCGATTTCCGCCACGGAGATGGCACTGACGATCACCTCCTCACCAGCAAGAAAGATGTCGCGATGGCGATCGGAAAGACGTGTATCCGCGTTGAGTACCCAAAGCAGAATATGGGTATCAACCAGATATTTGCGGCTCATTTAATGTACTCGTCCCATTCGGGACCGAGTTCATCAAAATCGTCCGATATCCGAATTTTGCCTTTCAGTGCTCCAAACAAGCCTTTACTCCCGCCAGCCCGGACGGGAGCACTCAAGGTTGCGACTATCTCCCCGTGCCGTGTCAGATGGATCTCCTCACCGGCCTGGGCACGCTTCACCAATTCGGAGAGTTGAGCCTTCGCTTTCGCCATCGGAATGTTCATGCCAAACCTCTTATGACCAGAATTTAGGTCATAACTGGTCAGGCCGCAAGCAAGAGGAACCGAAAAACTACTCTGCCGCCTCTATCTTGATCACGCCGCGCTTGATCTGGTCCTGCTCGATCGACTCGAACAGGGCGCGGAAATTGCCTTCGCCAAAGCCTTCGTCGCCCTTGCGCTGGATGAACTCGAAGAAGATCGGCCCGATCACGGTCTTCGAGAAAATCTGCAGCAGGATCTTGGTCATGCCGCCATCGACCACGCCCTCGCCGTCGATCAGGATGCCGTGCTTCTTCATGCGCTCGATCGGCTCGTCATGGCCGTTAACGCGTTCATGCGACATCTCGTAATAGGTGTCGGGCGGACCGGGCATGAATTTCAGGCCGTTGGCGGCGAGCTTGTCGGTGGCCTCGTAGATCTCGTCGGTGCCGACGGCGATGTGCTGGATGCCTTCGCCATTGTACTTCTTCAGATACTCGGCGATCTGGCTGGTCTCGTCCTTGGATTCGTTGAGCGGAATGCGGATCTTGCCACAGGGCGAGGTGATGGCGCGGCTAACCAATCCGGTGATCTTGCCGTCGATATCGAAGAAATGGATCTGCTTGAAGCCGAACAGGTCGCGATAGAAGTCCCACCATTTGTCCATGTTGCCGCGATAGACATTGTGGGTGAGGTGGTCGAGGAAATAGAAGCCGACGCCTTCAGGCTTGGGGTCGCGCTCGCCCACCCATTCGAACTCGGCGTCATAGGCCGAGCCCTTCTTGCCATAGGCATCGATGAAATAGAGCAGGGAGCCGCCGATGCCGACGATGGCTGGCACGTCGAGCGCCTTGTCGTCGCCTTCGTAGGGCGTCGCCCCCTTCGAGACGGCATGCTCGAAAGCATGCCTGGCATCGACCACGCGCCAGGCCATCGAGGCGGCGCAAGGGCCATGCTTGTCGACGAACTTCATCGCATGCGAGCCGGGCTCGGCATTGACGACATAATTGATGTCGCCCTGGCGCCAGACAGTGATGTCTTTCGTGCGGTGCTTGGCCACTGCCACATAGCCCATGCGGGTGAACAATTCGGCCAGCTTCTGCGGCTCGGGATGCGCGAACTCGACGAACTCGAAACCATCGGTGCCTGCGGGGTTGTCCTTGCTGATTTTTGCGGGCGGTGCGTCGTGCGGGAAGGGACCCATGGCTTTCCTCCAAAAATGTGAGGTGAATGTGAGGTGGCCGCGTTGGACCACACGTGACGCGATTATAGTGCAAATGGGCTGCATGGTGCTTGCATTCGAACGCTTGAAATGATCATCTCATGCGCGAAGCGTGCATGATGAGAGGAAAAGCCATGGATGAGGCGCGCATTGATCAATTCGATCGCAAGATAATGGCGCTCTTGCAGGGTGATGCGCGGCTGACCAACAACGATCTCTCGGAGCGGGTAAACCTGTCGGCATCGCAGTGCTCGCGCCGCCGACAGCGGCTCGAGGAAGATGGCTATATCAAGGGCTATCGGGCGGTGCTCGACCGCGACAGGCTAGGCTTCTCGCTGGTCAACGTCATTTCGGTGACCTTGGCCACCCACAACCGCGACAATGCCCGGCGCTTCGGCGAATTGGTGGCGCGATTGCCGGAAGTGCAGGAGGCGCACGCGCTCACTGGCGAGATGGATTACATCTTGAAAGTGGTGACGCCCGACCTGAAGTCGCTGTCGGAATTCGTCAATGGCGTGCTCCTGCCGCACGAATCCGTGCAGCACGTGAAGACGGCCATCGTGCTGGAGACGCTGAAGGAAACCGGCGCGCTGCCGATCTAACCTTTCGATTGCTGGATCAGCCCGTAAAGATTGGTGCAGCGGGCGCCGGAGCGGCAATAGGCGAACACCGGGCCTTCCAACTCATCCAGCGCCTCGGCCTGATCCTCGACATTCTCGGCGGTGATCTGGCCGCTGATCACCGGTATGTAGCGGAAGGCGAGTCCGGCGCCTTCGACCGCCGCCTTGAGCGTGTCCGCCGAAGGCTGGCCGGGTTGCTCATCGTCAGGCCGGTTGCAGATGACGCTCTTAAAGCCGGCGGCCTTGATGGCCGCGACGTCTTCGGGCTGGATCTGGCCAGAGACCGAATAATCCTCGCTGATTTCGCGGTATTCCATGGCAGCATCCTCGCAATCTGGTTTGTCGGGGAGTCTTGCCACTCCCCGACGTGGCCGGCAATCCGCGCCGACATAAATCGTTCGACGCAGATAGATGTTTCCGGCGAAGAATCCAACTCAAGCCGCCCAGGCTGGGAACGGATCGGGCAAAGTGCGCCACAGTTCGGGCCGGAAGTCTTCGGCGTCGACCAGGCAGTTGTCCAGTTCGGCACGTATTTTCGCCTCATCCATCGGATCGCAGCCAATGAAGACCAACTCCTGGCGACGATCGCCCCAGACAGGGTCGAGATAGGGGATCATGCTTTGGCGCCACTCTGCATGGTCGGGCCATCGGCCTTGCGGGATCGCGGCCCACCACAGGCCACGTTTTTCGGTCCGCACCAGCGCGCCCGCCTGGCTCATTTCGCCGACATGGCGCGGCCGTGTCGCCAGCCAGAAGAAGCCCTTGGCACGCACCACGCCCGGCCATGCGCGATCGATGAAGGCCTGGAACCTCGCCGGTTGGAACGGTTTCCGCGTCCGGTAGACAAACGACCGGATGCCATATTCCTGCGTCTCGGGAACATGGTCGCGGAAACCGTTGAGTTCCTTGAACCAAAGTGGGTTCTGTTGCGCCTTGTCGAAATCGAAGCGGCCGGTGGCGAGCACCTTGTCGAGCGGCACCTTGCCGAAATCAGCTTCGACGATCTCGGCATCGGGATTGAGCGCGCGCACGATCAACCGCGCCATATCGCGCTGATAAGGGCTCGCCATGCCGATCTTGTTCAGCACCACGACGTCGGCGAACTCGATCTGCTCGACCAGCAAGTCGACCAGCGCGCGGCCATCCTGCTCGCCGAGCGACTGGCCCCGTTGCTTGAGGAAATCGGACGAGGAGTAATCCTTGAGCAGGTTGAGCGCGTCGACCACCGTCACCATCGTGTCGAGGCGGGCCACGTCGGACAGGCTGTCGCCATGCTCGTCACGAAAATCGAAGGTCGCGGCGACGGGCAGGGGCTCGGAAATGCCGGTGGATTCAATCAGGAGATAGTCGAAACGGTCCTGCTCGGCCAGCGCGCGAACCTCCTTCAAGAGGTCGTCGCGCAGCGTGCAGCAAATGCAGCCATTCGACATCTCCACCAGCCTTTCGTCGGTCCGCGACAGATCGGCGCCGTCGCGCACCAGTTCGGCATCGATGTTGATCTCGCTCATGTCGTTGACGATGACGGCGACGCGGCGGCCTTCGCGGTTCGACAGGATGTAATTGAGCAGCGTGGTCTTGCCGGCGCCGAGAAAACCGGAAAGCACGGTGACGGGAAGGCGTCCGAGGTCAGGCGTTTGATTCATGGTTTGGTTCCCGAAGGTCAAGTTAATGCGTTATGTTATTTTATTACAAACCGAAGCCTGAAAAAGGCGGAGACTGGCTCCGCCTTTTCAGAACAGCGCTCCTCAGCTGCCGAGGATCGCACCTTTGATCTGGCGGATGTTGCTGTGCATCATGTCGATATAGGTCGAGCCCGGGCCATCGGCCTGCGACAGCGCGTCCGAATAGAGCGTGCCGCCCACCTTGATGCCGGTCTCGCTGGCAATCTGTTCGATCAGGCGCGGGTTGGTGATGTTCTCGACGAAGATCGCCGTGGCCTTGTCCTGCTTGACCTGCTCGACCAGCTTGGCGACATCGGCGGCCGACGGTTCGGAATCGGTCGAGATGCCCTGCGGAGCAAGGAAGGTCAGGCCGTATTCATGTTCGAAATAGCCGAAGGCGTCGTGCGAGGTGATGACGACGCGCTTCGCTTGCGGGATCGACTGGATCGCTTCCTTCACCTCGCCCTCCAGCGCATCGAGCTTCTTGGTGTAGGCGGCGGCATTGGTCTGGTAGCTGACACAGCCATCGGAGTCGGCGGCGCAGAAGGCCTCGGCGATGTTCTTCACATAGATCTTGGCGTTGGCGATCGACTGGAAGGCGTGCGGATCGGTGACCGTCTTGCCGCCTCCGGTACCGGCACCCTCGGCCGCGTCCGCGTCGGCGAACTCAGGCTTGAAGTCGATCGGCGTCACGCCATTGGTCAAGGTGATGATCGAGGCCTTGGTGGCGCTGGCATCGACCAGCCGCTGCAGGAAACCTTCGAAATGCAGCCCGTTGACCAGCACGATATCGGCCTTGGCCATGGCGACCGCGTCGGCCGGGCTCGGCTCATAGACATGGGCGTCACCATCCGGTCCGACGATCGTGGTGATGTTGACGCGGTCGCCGCCGACATTTTTGGCGAAATCGGCGATAACCGTGAAGCTGGCGACGACTTTCAACGGTGTAGCGAAAGCCGACGATGCGCCGAGGCCGCTTAATGTTATAACGCTCATCGCCAGGGCGACACGGATTGATTTCAGCATAAGCGGGGTCTCCTTTTAGGGGCGGGGAATCAGGCTGTTCTGTGACGGTGATGAATGATGCGGGCGCGCAGAATGCCGCGCGTGCCGAACAGGACCGAGGCAAAATAGACGACGCCGGCCGAAAGGATGATCGCCGGGCCTGAGGGCAGCGACGCGTGATAGGACAAAAGCAGCCCGGCGATGCAGGAGGCGAAGCCGATCAGCACGGCGAGCACGCACATCGGCTCGACGCGTACCGTCCAGAATCGGGCGGCCGCTGCAGGCAGCATCATCAATCCGACGGACAGCAAGGTACCAAGCGCCTGAAAGCCGCCCACGAGGTTGAGCACGACGAGGCCAAGGAAGATGAAATGCACCGGGCTGCCCATGCGGCTGACCGAACGCAGAAACAGCGGATCGAGGCATTCGGCGACCAGCGCTCGCCAGAAGACGGCGAGGCTGATCAGGGTTACCGCGACGATGCCCCCTATAAGGATCAGCGCTTCGTTGTTGAGCGCCAGCACCGTGCCGAACAGCACATGCATGAGGTCGACGCTGGAGCCGCGGATCGACACCATCAGCACGCCGATGGCGAGCGAGATCAGATAGAAGGCCGCCATCGAGGCGTCCTCGCGCTGGACGGTGAAGCGCGAGACGGCACCGGCGCCAAGCGCCACGATCACGCCGGCGATCAGGCCGCCAATGGTCATCGGCAGGATTTCCAGCCCATAGAGCAGGAAGCCGGCGGCGGCCCCCGGCAGGATCGCGTGCGCCATGGCATCGCCGGACAGGCTCATGCGTCTCAGCATCAGGAACACGCCGACCGGGCAGGCGCCGAGCGACAGCATCAGCGAACCGAACAACGCCCGCTGCATGAAGGCGAAATCGGCAAAGGGCGCGATGAAGAGGCCATAGAGAAAATCCATCAGGCAGCCCTCGGCCCGGCGCCGTGATGATGGTCGTGGTCGTGGTCGTGATCGTGACCGTGATGATCGTGCCCATCGGCATGATCATGGGCGTGCTCGCCCGGTTCACACCAGGGCGCGTTTTCCTCCCAGGCTTCGTGAAAACGGCGGGCGCGCAACAGGTTTTCCGGTTTCAGCGTTTCCCTGGTTTCGCCCCACGCGACCGGCTGGCGAGCCAGCAGGAGTGTTTCAGGGAAATTCTGGCGCACCAGTTCCAGATCGTGGACGACGACCATGATGGTGCGTTCCTCGCCGTGCCAGCACTTGATCAGCGCGATCAGGTCACCCACCGTCTTGGCATCGACGGCATTGAACGGTTCGTCGAGCAGGATGAGGTCGGCATCCTGCAACAGCACACGGGCAAACAGCGTGCGCTGCAGCTGGCCGCCCGACAGTGTGTCGATCGGCCGCTTTTCGAAGCCCCCGAGGCCGACCGCCATCAGTGCCTGGCTGACGGCATCACGATCTTCCCCGGTGTAGCGGCCAAGCATGCCGCGTTTCGGCCAGAGACCCAGCGAAACCAGATCGACGACCCGCGCCGGGAAGGAGCGGTCGAGTTCGGATTGCTGCGGCAGGTAAGCGGTCCGCACACCTGGCGCGCGAATGACCGCGCCAGCCATCGGCTTCAGCACGCCGACAATACCCTTCATCAGCGTCGACTTGCCGGAACCATTGGCGCCGACCACGGCTGTCAGCGAGCCCTTGCGGATCGTACCGTCGAGATGATGGATCGCCGGATGGCTGTTGTAGCCCAGGGTCAGGTCACGGAATGTCAGGCTGGTCTGGGTCATCTTGTTCCGTGGGAAGCCAATTCCGGCTAGGGTACGGCCGTTGGATATGTGATGTTATTACATTAGTCAACAAGCCAGTCGGGCGGAATTGCGGCCGACGACCCAACTTGCCGTGAACCCGGTCCCTCCTGGTCCAAGGAGATTTGGCGCCGGCGGCCTTGCCCGAAGCCCATGGCGACTCTAAACAGGCACGACCCTCAAAACGAAGGAACTTCCCATGAGCATTCGTCGCATCGATGTTGGCCCGCGCATGAGCCAGATCGTCATCCACGGCAACACCGTCTATCTGGCCGGCCAGGTCGGCGAGCCCGGCGGCAACGTCGCCTCGCAGACCCGCCACATCCTGGCGACCATCGACGAATTGCTGGCCAAGGCTGGTAGCGACAAGACCAAGATCGTCCAGGCAATCATCTGGCTGGCCGACATGGGCACCTTCGCCGAGATGAATTCGGAATGGGACAAGTGGGTGCCGCAGGGCCACACGCCCGCCCGCGCTACTGGCGAAGCCAAGCTCGCAGGCCCGGAGTATCTGGTCGAGATCATTATCACGGCGGCGATTTAAGCCGACGATGAAGTCGCCAATCTCCCTCCTTGTGGGGGAGATGCCTGGCAAGGCAGAGGGGGGCGCTGTCCCGCCAGCCTTTCCGTCTTCTATCCCGGCAGGCACATTCCAAGTACGCGCTCTACGGCGCCCCCTCTGGCCTGCCGGCCCCCACCAGGGGGGAGATCACCTCATCCCTGCGAAGGCGTAAACCTTGCCACCAGCGTGTGACTTTCCGCAGGATAGACAAATCGGACATGGGTGACCGGGTGCTCCGCGCTCCAGGTGCGGCGCTCGACCACAAGGCAAGGCGCGCCGGGATCGATGTCGAGCGCGTCGGCGATAGCCTCGTCGGCCGCCATGGCCCGTATCCGATGCTCCGCCTCGCTCCAAGGTACGCGGCCGATCAGCCAAGGTCCGGCGGCAATTTCCAGAAACTCCTCGTCCCCGGCTTCCAAAACCGCCGAAAGATTGATCAGGCGCTGCTCGATCGCGAACGGCCGCTCGCCCGCGAAATGCAGGCCTTCGAGCCATAGCACCGAGCCTGCGGCGGACGATCCGAGCAGCGCCCTGTCTTCAGCATTGCTGCGCCGCTTCAGGCGCTCCAGCCGCTCGTAGCGGTAGGGCAGGCCGAGCGCTTCGACTTCGATCCTGATGTCGTGGAGTTCCAGTACGGCCGCCTGCGACTGCGGCCGGCGGACAAAACTGCCCGAGCGGCGGCGGCGTTCGATCAAACCGGCTTTGGCGAGTTGCGACAGCGCCTTGTTCACCGTCATGCGCGAGCATTTATATTCGGCCGTCAGCTCATGTTCGAACGGGATACGGTGGCCGGGCGCCCAGGCGCCAGATAGAATCTTTTCGCGGATATCGGAAAGGATGCGCTGATGCAGCGAGACTGTCTCGCTGTCCTCCAACCCCGTTGTTTCGGCCATGTTCATCTAGAATCAGCCCGCGGAAAGTGCCGTCATCACGTTGCGGAATCGCTCGCCAACCGCTTCACGCTTCAGATGCTTGCCGCCGCTCACCTGTTTCTGCCCATGCACCCAGACGCAGTCGACCTTGCTGCCATTGGCAAAGATCCAGGCGTCGAGAACCGCGTCACCGGTCTTGCCGGCCAGCGAGGGGTTGTCGGCCTCGAGCGAGACGAGGTCGGCGGCTGCGCCGATGGCGATCTGCGAGGCACCGGCACCGAGCGCGGTGCCGCCGCCGTCAAGCGCGGCGTCGAACAAGGCGCGCCCGGTCGAGCCCCCGGCCACCGCAAGCACATTGCGGGCGCGATGGGCGAGGCGTTGCGAATATTCGAGCTGGCGCAATTCGTCGGGCAGGCCGATCAGCACGTTGGAATCGGAGCCGACGCCGAAGCGGCCGCCATGCTCCCTGAACAGCGGTGCGGCGAAAGTGCCGTCGCCAAGATTGGCCTCGGTGATCGGGCAGAGGCCGGCGATGGCGCCGCTTTTGGCCATGCCGATGGTCTCGGCGTCGGTCATGTGGGTGGCATGGATCAGGCACCAGCGCTGGTCGACATCTGCAGCTCCAAGCAGAAATTCGACCGGGCGCGCACCGGCCCAGGCAAGGCAGTCCTCGACTTCCTTCACCTGTTCGGCGACGTGGATGTGGATCGGCCCATTCGGCGCCAGAGCGGCGACCTCTGTCAGTTCCTCCGGCGTCGCGGCGCGCAGACTGTGCGGGGCGACGCCGACGACAGCGTGATTCAACACGCGAACCGATTCGCGGCTTTTCTCAACAAGCCGCGAGAACCGATTCACATCATTGATGAATCGCCTTTGGCCTTCATTCGGCGCGGCACCGCCGAAGGAGGAATGCGCATAAAACACCGGCAGCAGCGTCAGGCCGATGCCCGTTTCGCTGGCCGCGGCAGCAATCCGTTCCGCCATCTCGGCAAGGTTGGCATAGGGTTGTCCATCGCGGTCGTGATGCAGATAGTGAAATTCGCCGACGCGGGAAAAGCCGGCCTCCAGCATCTCGACATAGAGCTGTGCGGCAACCGCCTCGACCTGATCCGGTGTCATCGACAGCGCGAAACGGTACATCACCTCGCGCCAGCTCCAGAAACTGTCGGCGGAGGGGCCGCGAAGTTCGGCAAGCCCGGCCATGCCGCGCTGGAAGGCGTGGCTGTGCAGATTGGGCATGCCGGGCAGCACAATGGAATGACGCTCGTCGTCGGCATGCGCGGCCACGCCGGCATCGATCGCGGAAATCAGACCTCCGCTCGTGGCGATCCGTACATTATTCTGCCAGCCTCCCGGCAGGAGCACCTGTTCCGCGAAGATTGTCGTCACGCTCGTCTCCGAATCCGGTTCGCCGATAACAATAGCACTTGCAGTGCGAGTTAATATGTATATACATAATCGCCATCCTTTCAAATGGAAAAGATGATGGCTGGAGAGAGCAGGGCAGGAGGACTTCGTCTTTGGCGCAATGCGCGCCTGGCGACCATGGCCGAGAGTGCGGCGGGGCTCGGCATCGTCGAGAAGGGCGCGGTAGCGGCGCGAGATGGGCTGATCGTCTATGCGGGCGCCGAGGCTGAAATGCCGGCGGCGTTCGCGGAGGGGGAAACCGTCGACTGCGAGGACCGCTGGATCACGCCCGGCCTGATCGACTGCCACACCCATCTGGTCCATGCCGGCAACCGCGCCAACGAGTTCGAGATGCGGCTGGCCGGCGCCACCTATGAAGAGGTCGCCAGGGCCGGCGGCGGCATCGTCTCATCGGTCAAATCCTTGCGGGCCGCCAGCGAGAGCGAACTGGTCGCCCAATCGCTGCCACGCCTCGACGCGTTGATCGCCGAGGGCGTAACCACCGTTGAAGTGAAGTCGGGCTACGGCCTTGACCTTGAAAACGAGCAGAAATCGCTGCGCGCCGCCCGCCAACTGGGCGATCGGCGGCCGGCAACGATCCGAACGACTTTCCTCGGCGCCCATGCGCTGCCGCCGGAAGCCAAAGGCGACAAGGACGCCTTTATCGATCTTGTCGCCAGGGAGATTCTTCCTGCCGTCGCCGCTGAAGGACTGGCCGACGCCGTCGATGGCTTTTGCGAGGGCATAGCGTTTTCGCCGGAACAGATGGCGCGCGTCTTCAACGCCGCCAAGGCCGCGGGCCTGCCGGTCAAGCTCCATGCCGACCAGCTGTCCAATCTGCACGGCGCCGAACTCGCCGCCCGCTATGGCGCGCTGTCGGCGGATCATCTCGAATACACCGATGAAGCAGGCGCCATGGCCATGGCCAAGGCCGGGACCGTGGCGACGATCCTGCCCGGCGCTTACTACTTCATTCGCGAGACAAAGAAGCCGCCGATCGACGTGTTCCGCCGGCATGGCGTCAAGATGGCGGTCGCCACCGACAACAATCCCGGCACTTCGCCACTGACCTCGCTGCTGCTGACCATGAACATGGCGGCGACATTGTTCGGCATGACAGTCGATGAATGTCTTGCCGGCGTTACCCGCGAGGCCGCCCGCGCGCTGGGGCTGTTGAAGCAGACCGGCACGCTGGAAGCGGGAAAATCCGCCGACCTGGCGATCTGGGACATCGAGCGTCCCGCCGAACTCGTTTATCGCATGGGCTTCAATCCGCTGCATGCCCGTATCTGGAGAGGACAATGAACGAACTGACCTTGGAGCCCGGCAATGCGACGCTGGCCGACTGGCGCGCCATTTACCGTGGTGCCGTGCCGAGACTTGACGATGCTTGCCGTCCAAAAATCAAGGCGAGTGCCGAAGCGGTCGCCAGGATCGTCGCCAAGGGTGAACCTGTCTACGGCATCAACACCGGCTTCGGCAAACTGGCCAGTGTGCGCATCCCGGCCGGGGATCTCGAAACCTTGCAGCGCAACATCGTGCTGTCGCACGCCGCCGGCGTCGGCGAGCCGATGCCGGTAGCCGTTGCCCGCCTGATGATGGCGCTGAAGCTTGCCAGCCTGGCACAGGGCGCCTCCGGCGTGCGGCCCGAGACCATTCAGCTGCTCGAAGCGATGCTCGCCAACGACGTCATCCCGGTTGTGCCGGCGCAAGGCTCGGTCGGCGCGTCGGGCGATCTGGCCCCGCTGTCGCATATGACGGCGGTGATGATTGGCGTCGGCGAATGCTTTACCCCGCATGGCCGCTTCCCGGCCAAGGTCGCCTTCGTCTCGCATGGGTTGGAGCCGGTCACATTGGGCGCCAAGGAGGGGCTGGCGCTGCTCAACGGCACGCAGTTTTCGACGGCCTATGCGCTGGCCGGCCTGTTCGAGGCCGAAGTGCTCTACCAGTCGGCGCTGGTTGCGGGGGCGCTGTCGACCGACGCGGCCAAAGGTTCCGACGCGCCTTTCGATCCGCGCATTCATCTGTTGAGAAAGCACCGTGGCCAGATCGAGACGGCGGAGGCGCTGCGCAATCTGATGGCCGGCAGCGCCATCCGTGAATCGCACCGCGTCGGCGACGAGCGCGTGCAGGACCCATACTGCCTGCGTTGCCAGCCGCAGGTGATGGGCGCCGCTCTCGATGTGCTGCGCAAAGCCGCCGATACATTAGAAACCGAGGCCAATGGCGTCACCGACAATCCGCTGATCTTCGCCGAGGACGACACCGCGCTTTCCGGCGGCAACTTCCACGCCGAGCCGGTGGCTTTTGCCGCCGACATGATCGCGCTGGCCGTCTGCGAGATCGGCTCGCTTTCGGAACGCCGCATCGCCATGCTGGTCGACCCGGCGCTGTCGGGCATGCCAGCCTTCTTGACGCCGAAGCCCGGCCTGAATTCCGGTTTCATGATCCCGCAGGTGACGGCGGCTGCTCTCGTTTCGGAAAACAAGCAGAAAGCCTATCCGGCCAGCGTCGATTCGATCCCGACCTCGGCCAATCAGGAGGACCACGTTTCGATGGCCGCGCATGGCGCGCGCCGGCTGATCGGCATGGTCGAGAACGCCACGGCGGTGATCGGCATCGAACTGCTGGCTGCCGCGCAAGGCTGTGATTTCCACCAGCCGCTGGCGTCAAGCAATGCGCTGGAGGCCGTGCGCAAGCTGGTCCGGACCGAAGTGCCGCATCTGGACAATGACCGGCACTTCCACCCCGACATGGAAAAAGCCATCGCCATGGTGCGCAGCGGCGCGACCGCCAAGGCCGCTGGCGCGGTGGCGCTGCCGTCGATCGCGGGAGCGGCGTGATGGCTGCCACCCCCTGGCTCACCGTCAGGCAAGGCACGGCGCCGCTGCTGGTGTCGATCCCGCATACTGGCACCGACCTTGCCGATATAGAGAGCCGGCTTGTCTCGACCTGGCTCGGTCGGCGCGACTGCGACTGGTGGATCGACAAGCTCTATGATTTCGCGGCCGACCTTGGCGCCACCATCGTGCACACCGCCATCTCGCGCACTGTCATCGACGTCAACCGCGATCCTTCCGGCGCCTCGCTCTATCCAGGCCAGGCGACCACCACGCTTTGCCCGACCGACACGTTCGACGGCGATCCGCTCTATCGCATGGGCGAGGAGCCGACCCCGTCCGAGATCGACCAGCGCCGCGAGTCCTATTTCAAGCCCTACCATGCCGCCCTTAAGGCCGAGATCGACCGGCTGCGCGGTATGCATGAAAACATCGTGCTCTACGATTGCCATTCGATCCGCTCGGTGCTGCCGCGCCTGTTCGAAGGCACGCTGCCGGTATTCAACCTTGGCACCAATGACGGCAAGAGCACGGGTCCGGTGCTGCAGCAGAAGGTAGCCGGCATCCTCGCGGCGACTGGCGAGAGCTGGGTGGTCAATGGCCGCTTCAAGGGAGGCTCGATCACGCGCACCTTCGGCCAGCCGCAAAACGGCGTTCACGCGCTACAGATGGAACTCGCCAACCGCGGCTATATGCGCGAGCCGGCGGAGAAGGGTTCGCCGGAGAATTGGCCGGTTCCCTACGATCCGACTTATGCCGCTCCAATCCGCGCCACGCTGAAGCAGATTCTCGAAACCGCCATTGACTGGGCCGGTCGCTGACGCGCCGCCATCCGAAAGGGACAATGATGACCAATCCTCGCCACAACATTCGCGAAGTCCGCGCGCCACGCGGTGACAAGCTCAATGCCCGGTATTGGACGACCGAGGCGCCGCTGCGCATGCTTATGAACAACCTCGATCCCGACGTTGCCGAAAACCCCAACGAACTGGTCGTCTATGGCGGCATCGGGCGGGCGGCGCGCACCTGGAACGATTTCGACCGCATCGTCGCTTCGCTGAAGACGCTCGGCGAGGACGAGACGCTGCTGGTGCAGTCGGGCAAGCCGGTCGGTGTGTTCCGCACCCATCCGGATGCGCCGCGCGTGCTGATCGCCAACTCCAACCTGGTGCCGCACTGGGCAACCTGGGAGAAATTCAACGAGCTCGATAAGAAGGGCCTGATGATGTACGGCCAGATGACGGCCGGCTCCTGGATATACATCGGCACGCAGGGCATCGTGCAGGGCACCTATGAGACCTTCGTCGAGGCCGGCCGCCAGCATTATGGCGGCGACCTCAAGGGCAAATGGATCCTGACCGGCGGTCTCGGCGGTATGGGCGGCGCCCAGCCGCTCGCGGCCGTCATGGCCGGCGCCTGCTGCCTGGCGATCGAATGCAACCCGGATTCGATCGATTTCCGCTTGCGCACCCGCTATGTCGACGAGAAGGCCGAGACGCTCGACGAGGCGATGGAAATGATCGAACGCTGGACCAAGGCTGGCGAGGCGAAGTCCGTCGGCCTGCTCGGCAATGCCGCCGAGATCGTACCCGAGATGTTCCGGCGTGGCATCCGCCCCGATATGGTCACCGACCAGACTTCGGCTCACGACCCCATCAATGGCTATCTGCCGAAGGGCTGGACCATGGCTGAGTGGCGCGAGAAGCGTGTCAGCGATCCGAAGGCGGTGGAGAAGGCGGCGCGCGCTTCGATGCGCGAACATGTCGAGGCGATGGTGGCGTTCTGGAATGCGGGCGTGCCGACGCTCGACTACGGCAACAACATACGCCAGGTGGCCCTGGAAGAAGGTTTTGAGAACGCCTTCGCCTTCCCCGGCTTTGTGCCGGCCTATATTCGCCCGCTGTTCTGTCGCGGCATCGGTCCATTCCGCTGGGCAGCCCTTTCCGGCGATCCGGAGGATATCTACAAGACCGACGCCAAGGTGCGCGAGCTGACCCCCGGCAATACCCATCTGCACAACTGGCTGGACATGGCGCGCGAGCGCATCGCCTTTCAAGGGTTGCCGGCGCGCATCTGCTGGGTTGGCCTCGGCGATCGCCACCGACTCGGTTTGGCCTTCAACGAGATGGTGGCCAAGGGCGAGCTCAAGGCCCCGGTCGTCATCGGCCGCGACCACCTCGATTCCGGCTCGGTCGCCTCGCCGAACCGTGAGACCGAGGCGATGAAAGACGGGTCCGACGCCATCTCCGACTGGCCGCTGCTCAACGCGCTGCTCAACACGGCATCGGGCGCAACCTGGGTGTCGCTGCATCATGGGGGCGGCGTCGGCATGGGCTTCTCGCAGCATGCCGGCATGGTCATCGTCGCCGATGGCACGTCCGAGGCGGCAAAGCGGCTGGAGCGCGTGCTGTGGAACGACCCGGCGACCGGTGTCATGCGCCATGCCGATGCCGGGTACGAGATCGCCATCGAATGCGCCAAGGAGCACCAGCTCAACCTGCCCGGCATTCTCGGATAACAGGCTGACGTCATGCGCGTCCTGCGGGCAGCCGAATACAAGTCGATGCCGTGGAAGAACGGCGGCGGGGTGACGACGGAAATCGCCGTCTCTCCCGCTGGCGCCGGGCTCGACGAGTTCGACTGGCGCGTGTCGATGGCCCGCGTCGAAAGCAGCGGGCCATTTTCCAGTTTTGCCGGCGTCGACCGCACGCTGTCGGTGCTGGAAGGCGAGGGGATCGCGCTTGATATCACCGGCCAGCCGGCGACACGGCTGGCGCCGGCTTCCGCGCCTTTTTCCTTCCCAGCCGACCTGCCCACGCGTGCCGCCTTGATCGCCGGCCCGATCGCAGACCTCAACGTCATGACTCGCCGCGGCCGCATGCTGCATTCGGTCGAACGCCTGGCGATTTCGCGGCCTGTGGAAATCGCGACCCGGGCCGGTTCGACCCTCATCCTTTGTCACGATGGCGAAGCCGTTTTCCCCGACGCCGGGCCAATTCGCCTCGGGCCTCTCGACACGCTGCTGCTCGGGCCGGACGCTTCGGTCCTGCGGGCCGAGCCCGCCCGGAATGCGACGCTGTTCGTGGTCCGGATAGCCGCTGCGCCCTGATACCTTCGCGCTAACGGTTACCGCCTGTTTCCAAACATGATCGCGATGTCGGCGAAATATAGCGTAAGCTGTCGGCGGCATCACGAAAAAGCCTGAATCCTCGCCGCCGATCAGTGCCGACGGGAGCGAGGGGCGCTCGTCTTTGAATCTTGTCGAGAGATGACGCTCTGTCGTGGTGCGGAAACAAACTTTCGGCAAGTGGGATTATGCAACCAATTGCATTTGAATCGGTTTTAGGGCCATTGCCGTGGCGGTGACGCCGCTGAGTGCTCCGCTTACGGATTTTCAATGAATATTCAGACGAACCCAGCCCAGATCGAGAAGACAAGCGCGAGCTTCCCGGCCATTACGGAAGAGCCGATAAGATCGACATTCCTGCCGGAGGAACGCCTCCGGCTGCTTGGCGAAAGCCTGGCAAAGGGGGACCTCGCCGACCTGTTCGGCCTCATGCCATTCGATTTCCAGGCCCGCATCCGCGACAGCGCCAAGAAGATCCTCGAAGTCTATCGCTCGACCAATGCGGCGCAGGCCAAGGGCGAGACGATCACTCCGGCCGCCCAATGGCTGCTCGACAACAACTATCTGGTCGAGGAGACCATTTTCCAGGTCAAGCGCGACCTGCCGCGCCGCTTCTATCGTCAGCTGCCGACGCTGAAGCTGCCCGATGGCGGCACCGTGCCGCGCGCGTTGGCGCTGGCCTGGACCTATGTGGCGCATTCGGACAGTTCCGTCTCGGCGACGATGTTCAAGGCGATCGTCCAGGGTTTTCAGTCGGTCGAGCCGCTGAAGATCGGTGAACTCTGGGCGCTGCCGTCGCTCCTGCGCTTCGTGCTGATAGAAAATCTCCGCCGGCTGGCCGTCAGGGTCAATCGCACCCGCCAGATGCGCCAGATCGCCAACGAGGTGGCCGACAAGGTGCTGGCGACCGACGACAGCGCTGACCGGCAGGCGATCCTGGCCAATTTCAGCATGCACGCCCAGGACACCACCTTTGCCACCCAGCTTCTCTACCGCTTGCGCGATGGATCGCAGAACGCCGGCAAGGCCCTGGAATGGCTGGAAGGCGAGCTTGAGAAGACCGGCTCCGATGCCGAGGAGATCATCATCTCCGAGCATCACACGCTGTCCAGCGGCAATGTGACGACCGGCAACATCATCCGCGGCCTGCGCCTCATCAACGACGTCGACTGGACGGTGTGGTTCGAAGGCGTCAGCCGCATCGATACCGTGCTGCGCGAGCGCACCGATTTCGCCGCGCTCGACTTCTTCTCGCGCGACCAATACCGGACCGCGATCGAGGAATTGGCGCGCCGCTCGAGCCTGTCGGAATACCGCGTCGCCGAAAAGGCGATAGAATTGGCCGGTCATGCCGTCGGTGAGACCACGTTGGTCGGTAGCGAAGGCAGTGATGCCCCTGTCGCATCCGCCCATACCGATGTCGGGTTTTATCTCGTTGGCCCGCGCCGGCTGGAGCTGGAAAGGGCGATCGGCTATCGGCCGACCGTCAGCCAGACGGTCAAGCGGACCTTCGCCAAGACCGGATGGCTTGGCATCGTCCTGCCGGTCTTCGCGCTGACCGTGCTGCTGCTCGTGCTTTCGGGCAATGCGCTGGCCAATCTCGGCCTGTCGGTGCCGTCGATCGTGCTGATGCTGGCGCTATTCGCCGTGCCGGCGAGCGAGGGCGCACTCGCCTTCTTCAACACCGTGGTCTCATTGTTCCTCAAGCCGACACGCCTGATCGGCTATGACTACAGGCACGGCGTGCCGCCAGAAGCGCGCACGCTGGTGGTTGTGCCGTCGCTGATCGGCTCGCGCGACGATGTCGAGGAAAACATCCGCAACATCGAAGTGCATTACCTTGCCAATCTGGCGGACGAGATCCATTTCGCGCTTCTGTCGGACTGGCCCGACAGCAAGATCGAGATCGATGCGGCGGACACCGAAATCCTCGAATATGCCCGCGCCGAGATCGCCCGTCTCAACGCCCGCTATCCCTCGGAAGGCGCGCCGCGCTTCTACATCCTGCATCGCCGTCGGCTCTTCAATGCGGCTCAAGGGTCCTGGATGGGCTGGGAGCGCAAGCGTGGCAAGCTGCACGAGCTCGACCTGCTGCTGCGCGGCGACAGTGACACCACATTCCTGCCGCTCGATGTGCCGCTGCCGGAAAAAGTCGTCCATGTGATGACGCTGGATGCCGATACGCGCACCACCCGTGATGCCGTATCGAGCCTTGTCGGCAAGCTTTGCCATCCGCTCAACCGCCCGCATTTCGACGCGACCAAGCGCGTCGTCACCGCTGGCTATACGATCCTGCAGCCACGCATCACGGCCTCGCTCACCAGTGGCGACGAGGCTTCGTTCTTCCAGCGCGTCTTCTCGGCCAATCGCGGCCTCGACCCGTATGTCTTCGCCGTCTCGGACCTCTATCAGGATGTGTTCGGCGACGGGTCCTTCACCGGCAAGGGCCTCTACCATGTCGATGCCTTCGAGGCGGCCCTGCAGGGCCGCATCGAGGAAAACACCATCCTCAGCCATGATCTGCTCGAAGGCGCGCTGGCGCGTGCCGCGCTGGTCACCGACGTCGAACTGGTCGAGGACTACCCGACCCGCTACTCGGTCGACGCCTCTCGCCACCATCGCTGGGCACGCGGCGACTGGCAGCTGCTGGGCTTCATCCTCGATCCGCGTTCGGGCGTTCCGGCCCTGTCGCGCTGGAAGATGGTCGACAATCTGCGCCGTTCGCTGACACCGATCTTCTGGGTGATGGCGGCGATCGCCGGCTGGACGCTGCTGCCTTTCACACAGGCCGCGCAATGGCAGGCTTTGCTGATCCTCAGCCTGTTCATGGCGCCGACCTTCGACGTGGTCAACGCCATCCTGCCCAAGAGCGGCGACCAGACGCCGCGCGGCCATTTCTCCGCGCTCGCGCGCGACGTCGCCTTCGGCACCGCCATGGTGGCGTTGAAAATCGTGCTGATGGCGCACAATGCCTGGATGATGGGCGACGCCATCGTGCGCACGCTTTACCGGCTGTTCGTCAGCCGCCAGAACCTCCTAGAATGGCGCACCGCCTCGCAGGCACACAAGGCCGGCGATAACGACGTCGGCTCTTACTATGGCATGATGTATGGCGCCGTGATCGTCGGCTTCGTCGGTCTCGCCATTCCGGTGCTGGCCGATTCCACCGGTGCCTTCGTCGCCTTCTTCTTCGCCCTGTTCTGGATCGGCTCGCCGGCGATCGCCAGCTGGATCAGCCGCTCGGCCGAAACCGAGGATCGCCTGCGCATATCGCAGGCCGATATCCATGCGCTACGCACGGTGGCGCGGCGCACCTGGCACTATTTCGAGACCTTCGTCACGGCAGAGCATCACAATCTGCCGCCGGACAATTTCCAGGAAAGCCCGGCACCGGTCGTGGCGCCGCGCACCTCGCCGACCAATATCGGCGTCTATCTTCTATCGATCGTCTCGGCGCGCGATTTCGGCTGGATCAGCCTGTCCGATGCCATCACCCGCATCGATGCGACGATGACGACCATAGAGAGCATGCCGCGCAACCGCGGCCATCTCTTCAACTGGTACGACACCACGACGCTGAAGCCGCTCTACCCGCTCTATATTTCGGCCGTCGACAGCGGCAATCTCGCCGGCCATCTCGTGGCGGTGGCGGCTGCCTGTGCCGAGTGGGCGGAAGCGCCTTCCGTCCATCTCCAGGGCGATTTCGAAGGCATTCTCGACACGGTGACCATTCTCAGCGAAAGCCTGGACGAGTTGCCCGACGATCGCCGCCAGCTGCGGCCTCTGCGCCAGCGTCTCGTTGACCGTCTGGATGGCATGCGGCGCGCCGTCGACACGATCAAGGCGCAACCGGAAATGGCCTCGATCCGTACCATCAACCTGGCGGTTCTGGCGGGCGAGATCCGCAAGCTGGCCACCGCCATCCACACCGAGGCGGCATCGGCCCAGAGCGACGTCATCGTCGATTGGGCGGCGAGGCTGGAAGCCACGTGCGAGGCGCATGTCCACGACGCCCACAGCGACGACAACGCCGTCGAAGCGCTGCGCGCCAAGCTCTTGACCCTGCGCGAGCGCACGCGCCGCTTCGCCTTCGAGATGGAGTTCGCCTTCCTGATGCGGCCGGAGCGCAAGCTGCTGTCGATCGGTTACCGGGTCGAGGAACACCAGCTCGACGAAAGCTGCTACGACCTTCTCGCCTCCGAGGCGCGGCTGACCAGCCTGTTCGCCATCGCCAAGGGCGACCTGCCGACCGAGCACTGGTTCCGGCTCGGCCGCCCGATCGTCGAGATCGGCTTCCAGGGCGCTTTGATGTCCTGGTCGGGCTCGATGTTCGAGTATCTGATGCCGCCGCTGGTGATGAAGGAGCCGCAAGGCAGTATCCTGAACCAGACCAGCAAGCTGATCATCAAGCGCCAGATCCAGTATGGCCGTCAGAAGAACGTGCCGTGGGGCATTTCGGAGGCGGCTTACAACGCCCGCGACCGGGAACTGACCTACCAGTACACCAATTTCGGCGTGCCCGGCCTTGGCCTGAAGCGCGGTCTTGGGCAGAATACGGTGATCGCGCCTTACGCCACCATCCTGGCGGCGCAGTTTAACCCGCGTGAAGCCGTGCAGAATCTCGCGCGTCTGCGCGAGATCGGGGCGCTTGGCCGCCATGGCTACTATGATGCCGTCGACTTCACGCCGCAGCGCGTGCCGGAAGGCACCAACCATGCCGTGGTGCAGAATTACATGGCCCACCATTCCGGCATGTCGATCGCCGCCGTCGCCGACGCCATCTTCGAAGGTCGCCTGCGCGATCGCTTCCACAGCGATCCGGTGATCGAATCGGCTGAACTGCTGCTGCAGGAGAGGGCGCCGCGCGATATCCCGACGGCGACCGTGCGCACCGAGGCGGACGAGCGCGCCAAGGACGAGACCGAAACCGAGAGCCCCGACACCCGCATCGTGCTCGATCCCTTGCGGGCATTGCGTTCCACCAATGTGATGTCGAACGGCCGCTATTCGGTGATGGTCACCGCGACCGGCTCCGGCTACAGCCACTGGGGCGATCTTTCCGTCACCCGCTGGCAACCCGACCCTGTCGAGGATCGGCTTGGCTCCTACACCTTCTTGCGTGATGCAGCCACTGGCGATTGGTGGTCGGCGACGTCAGAGCCCAAGCGTGCGACCGAGGAAAGGACGCAGACCCTGTTTTCCGACGACAAGGCGAGCTTCGTCAAAACGGTCGGCACGCTGCGCTCCGAGGTTGAATGCATCGTCATCTCCGAAGGCAATGGCGAAGGCCGGCGCGTCACACTTTTCAACGAGGGCCCCGCAGACCGTCATATCGAGGTGACCTCCTTTGCCGA
The DNA here is from genome assembly GCF_006442395.1 of Mesorhizobium sp. B2-3-5. Taxonomy (NCBI): domain Bacteria; kingdom Pseudomonadati; phylum Pseudomonadota; class Alphaproteobacteria; order Hyphomicrobiales; family Phyllobacteriaceae; genus Mesorhizobium; species Mesorhizobium sp. B2-3-5. Next base: position 267,166 of record NZ_VFVX01000001.1, read on the forward strand.
GCTGGTGCTGGGTTCGGAGGCCTCCGACAACGCACATCCGGCCTTCTCGAAGATGTTCGTGGAGACGGAAATCGCCGCCAACAATGGCGCGATCTTCGCCACGCGCCGCAAGCGTGAAACCAGTGAGCCCGATGTCATCCTGGTGCATTTCGTCACCGATCCGTCCGGGCCGGCGCGCGATGCCGAGGCCGAGACCGACAGGCGCGCCTTCATCGGCCGAGGCCGCACCATCGTCGATGCAGCCGCCTTCGATCCAGGCGCCAGGCTCGGCGGCCATTCCGGCTTCACGCTCGATCCCATCGCTTCGCTGCGCCGCCAGGTGCGCGTGCCCGCCAACAAGAAGATCTCGCTGACCTTCTGGACCGTGGTCGGAGCCAACCGCGCCGAACTGGTGGAGGCCATCAACCGGCTCGACCATCAGGAGAGCTTTGCACGCCAGGCCATGCTCGCCTGGACGCGCAGCCAGGTACAGACCCGCCATATGGGCCTCAGCCTGACCGACGCCGCCAACGTGCAGAAACTGGCGCGTTATCTGATCTATCCGGATTCATTCCTGCGCCTGCCCGCTGAATCCATCGCCTCCGGCCTCGGCAAGCAGTCAAGCCTGTGGCCGACCAGCATTTCGGGCGATTTCCCGATCTTCCTGGTCAGGATCGGCGACGTGGCCGACCTGGAGATCGTTGCCCAGGCGCTGCGCTTCCAGGAATATATGCGCACCCGTGGTATGATGATCGACTTCGTCGTCGTCAACGAGCAGGCCTCGTCTTACGTCCAGGATCTGCAGCGTGCGGTCGAGACGCTGTGCGAAAACAGCCGTTTGCGCGGCAAGGAGCTTGGGCCGAGACAGCACATTTTCGCGGTGCGCCGGGATCTGATGGAAGAAACCACCTACAAGACGCTGCTCGCCGTTGCCCGGGTGGTGCTGCATACGCGCAACGGCACCATCTTCGATCAGATCGAGCGGGCCGAGGCGGCTGCCCTGCAGGCGCGCGACGGACTGGTGCCCGCCGGATTGCTGGCTCCGCGCGAAATTCAAGCGACGGCTCCGATCGCGCATGCACATGCCTCGCAAGCCGTGGCGGTTGCCAGCGCCGATGGCTCCGGCCTCAGCCAGTGGAATGGTTTCGGCGGTTTCGACGGCGACGGACGGCACTATGTGGTGCGGCTGCCTGGCCGGCGCACCACACCGCAGCCCTGGATCAATGTCGTCTCCAACGCTTCTTTCGGCTTCCACACTTCGGCCGAGGGGGCTGCCTTCACCTGGAGCCGCAACAGCCGCGACTACCAGTTGACGCCGTGGTCGAATGATCCGGTTTCCAACAGGCCGGGCGAGGGCATCTACATCTATGATCAGGCCAGCGGCCGGGCGTTCTCGCCACTCGCCGCGGTGGTGCGCGATCCCTCGGTGACCTACGAAGCCTGGCACGGCCAGGGTTTCTCGACCTTCCGCGCCAAGCGTGGGGCCTTGTCGATGGACCTGACTCATGTCGTCGATCCGGTCGATCCGGTGAAGATCACACGGCTGCGCATCCAGAATTCCGGCTCGGTGCCGGCGCGGCTGCGCGTCTATGCCTATGCCGAATGGGTGCTTGGCGGGCATCGGTCCCGCACCGCGGCAACCATCGTCCCGTCCCGCGACGGGGCGACCGGCGCGTTGCTGGCGCAAAATCCCTACGGGCTCGATTTCAGCGAGCGGGTGGCTTTCCTTGCCGCCGATGCCGGCGTCCACTCGGTGACGGCCGACCGCTCGGAGTTCCTCGGCCGGCATGGTTCCAGCGAGCTGCCGCAGGCGGTGCTGAGCGGTGCGGCGCTCTCGGGCCGCGTCGAAGCCGGAGACGATCCTTGCGCGGCGATTGCCCGCGACATCGAAATCCCGGCCGGCGGCGACGTCACGCTGCTCTGGCTGCTCGGCGATGCCGAGTCCTCGGCTCATGCGAGCGCCTTGGTGCAGAAGCACCGGGGCAAGGATTTCGATCAGCGCCTAGCCGACAATGAGCGCGAGTGGCGCGGCTTCCTCGACACCATCCAGGTCGAGACGCCGGATAAGGCGCTCGATGCCATGGTCAATCACTGGCTGCCCTATCAAAGCCTTGCCTGCCGCGTCCGGGCCCGCTCGGCCTTTTATCAGGCAAGCGGCGCCTTTGGCTTCCGCGATCAGTTGCAGGACACGCTGGCGCTGCTGGCGCATGATCCGACGCTGGCACGCGACCAGATACTCAACGCCGCACGGCGGCAGTTCCCGGAAGGCGACGTGCAGCATTGGTGGCTGCCGCGCACCGGAGCCGGCGTGCGCACCATGATCTCCGACGACGTGGTCTGGCTGGCCCACGCCACGGCGCGCTATCTCTCGGTGACCGGCGACGCCGGCATCCTGAAGGAGCAATTGCCTTTCATCGACGGGCAGGCGCTGGGCGAGGGGGAGCACGACGCGTTCTTCACCCCGGAAATATCGAAGAGGACGGTGTCGCTTTACGACCATTGCGCGCGTGCGCTCGACTTGGCCATCAAGCGCAGCAGTCCCGCCGGTCTGCCGCTGATCCTTGGCGGCGACTGGAACGACGGCATGAACCGTGTCGGCGAGCACGGCAAGGGCGAGAGCGTGTGGCTCGGCTGGTTCCTGCTGAAGACGCTGGGTGACTTCGCCGCCGTCGCCAAGAGCGAAGGCGACAACAAGCGCGCCCAGGCCTGGGTCAAGCATGCCGAGGCCCTGAAGCGGGCTCTTGAAAGCACGGCGTGGGACGGCGAATGGTACCGGCGCGGCAGTTTCGATGACGGCACGCCGCTGGGTTCCCGCACGTCGCAGGAGTGCAAGATCGACTCCATCGCCCAGTCCTGGAGCGTGCTTTCGGGCGAGGGCGACCCGGCGCGATCGACAACGGCGATGCAGCAGGCGACAAACCTGCTCGTCGACGACCAGCTCAAGATCGTCAAACTGTTCACGCCGCCTTTTTCGAAGACGGACAAGGATCCCGGCTACATCAAGAGCTATCCGCCCGGCGTGCGTGAGAATGGCGGCCAGTACACTCACGCCGCCACCTGGTTCGTCATCGCACTCGCGGAGATGGGGCTGACCGACGAAGCCTATCGCTGTTTCTCGATGCTGAACCCGGTCAACCATGCGTTCGACGAGGCTTCGGCCGAGCACTACCGCGTGGAACCTTATGTGGTCGCGGCCGATATCTATGCCGGAGACGGCAGTGCAGTCGGTAACAAGGGCGGGCGTGGCGGCTGGACGTGGTACACAGGCTCGGCGGGCTGGCTATACCGCGCCGCGGTCGAAGGCATCCTCGGCATCGAGCGGCGCGGAAAGCAGATCACGTTCCGGCCCAAACTGCCCAGCCATTGGGATGGCTATGAAGCCTCGCTCAACATGCTGGGCGCCGAGATCAAGGTTCATGTCGTTCGCGACAAAAAGACCAAGACGATCTCGCTTGAAGTCGATGGTTCAAAAACAAAGTCGGCGTCCTTCGAGCCCAAAGCTGGTGGTAAAATCGACGTCATCGTCAAGATACCGGCATAATATCAACAGTTTGGATCAAAAGATCGCGCGTCCTCCTGGGCGCGCGAAACCGACTCCTGTTTACTTGCGCCCGATCTGTGACGGTGTCCGTCAAACACGCCCGGATCCGACTGCGCAGGCCTGTGGTGCTTAAAAATGTGGCAGTGCTCGGATACTGCCATGATTTTGCCGCAAGGCTGACATTTCACCTTTTATCTCAAACCGTTAGGTGATCACGTCAGATTTCGTACCGTCGTCATCTTTTGTTCGCTATATGGGAACGGAAGCGATAGACGAGCATTGTTTTGCGACGCATCAACCGTTACGTGTCAGGAAATGGTGCAGTGCACAATATTGATATTGGGCACAATAGAGAGTTGGCGGAGTAGCTGAAGTGTCACTTCTGCAGATCTATTGGAGAGCGCTGGGGTATCTGGCCGCCGACAAGAAGCGTGTCGCGCTGATTTGTTCGGCCAACGTGGCCCTTGCCGCTGTCGCCATCCTCGAGCCAATCCTGTTTGGCCGGGTGATTGACGCAATCTCCGCGCATGGCTCGGTATTCTCCACGCTTGCCCTGTGGGCCGCCTTGGGCGCCTTCAACGTGATCGCCTTCGTTCTGGTGGCACGCGGCGCGGACCGCTTTGCCCACGCCCGGCGCAGCCAGGTTCTGTGCGAGTCGTTCGAGCGTGTTATCACCATGCCGCTCGCCTGGCATCACCAGCGCGGCACTTCGAACGCCCTGCACACGCTGCTGCGTGCCGTCGAGACGCTGTTCAGCCTTTGGCTCGAATTCATGCGCCAGCATTTGTCCACGGCTGTTGCCCTCGTCCTGCTGGTTCCGACCGCCATCAGCATGGATGTGCGCATGTCGGGGGTGCTGCTTGCGCTCGGCATGCTCTATGTCGGCATAGGGCGCCTGGTGATGAAGCGCACCAAGGAGGGTCAGGCCGCTGTCGAGCGCCACTACCACAAGGTGTTCGCTCACGTGACGGACTCCGTGAGCAACGTCGCCGTTCTCCAGAGCTACAACCGTCTCGGTCTAGAGGCCGAGACGCTGCGCCGTTACGTCAAGAACCTGCTCGATGCGCAGAACCCTGTGCTCGACTGGTGGGCCATCGCGAACGCGCTCAATCGACTGTCATCGACAATCTCGATGATGGTGGTGCTTCTGATCGGCGCCTATCTGGTCACCCATGGCCAGCTGCGCGTCGGCGATGTCATCGCCTTTACCGGTTTCGCCACGCTGCTGATCTCGCGGCTCGACCAGATGTCGGCTTTCGCCAACCAGATCTCGGAGGCTCGCGCCAAACTCGAGGACTTCTACAAGCTCGAGGACTCGGCAGCCGATGCCGCCGAGCCGGATGGCCTGCGCGATCTCACCAACGTCACCGGCCATGTCCGTTTCGAGGATGTGAGCTTTGAATTCGCCAATTCGGGGCAGGGCATCAGTGATGTGTCCTTCGAGGTTCAGGCTGGCCAGACGGTTGCCATCGTCGGACCGACGGGTGCGGGCAAGACCACGCTCATCAACCTTTTGCAGCGTGTCTTCTCGCCATCCAGCGGCCGCATCCTGATCGACGGCATCGATACCCGCACCGTGACCCGCAAGTCGCTGCGCCATTCGATCGCCACCGTGTTCCAGGATGCCGGGCTTCTCAACCGCTCGATCGAGGACAATATCCGCGTCGGCCGCGCCGATGCCACCAATGACGAAATCCACGCCGCCGCCGCCGCGGCCGCGGCCCAGGACTTCATCCTGGCCAAGAGCAATGGCTATGACACGGTGGTCGGCGAGCGCGGCGGCCAGCTCTCGGGTGGCGAGCGCCAGCGCATCGCCATTGCCCGTGCCGTGCTGAAGGATGCCCCGATCCTGGTGCTCGACGAGGCGACCAGCGCGCTCGACGTCGAGACCGAGGACCGGGTCAAGGAAGCTATCGACGAGTTGCGGCGCGACCGCACCACCTTCATCATCGCCCATCGACTGACCACCGTTCGCGACGCCGATCTGGTCGTGTTCATGGACAAGGGCAGGGTGGTTGAAATGGGTGGCTTTGCCGAACTGTCGCTGCGCAACGGCCGCTTCGCCAGTCTGCTGCGCGCCGGCGGCCTGCTCAACGATGAGGAAGTCCGCCGCCTCAGCCGCTCCGTGCAGGGCGAGGCCGCCTGAGCCCTTTTTACCTCCCCCTTGTGGGGAGGTCGGACCGAAGGTCCGGGTGGGGCAGCGCCGCCCCCAACTGCCGCTTTGCGCCAATATGCGACACCGCCGCTCGATTGCCCCAAACGCGGCGGCGGTTTATGTAAGGCGGCATGAGTGACACCACTTCACGCCTGAGCGGCTGGACCGATCTTGCCAACCCGACGCGGTTCGTCGCGTTGGCAGATAGGCTTGTGCCATGGCTGGCGGCGATCGCCGCAGTTGTCTTGGCCGTCGGGCTCTATATGAGCTTCACGGCGCCCGAAGATTTCCAGCAAGGCATCACCGTGCGCATCATGTACATCCATGTGCCCTTCGCCTGGCTCGCCATGATGTGCTACACGCTGATGGCGGTTTCGGCGCTGGGCACTCTGGTCTGGCGCCATCCGCTGGCCGATGTCGCGCTGAAATCGGCCGCACCGATCGGCGCCGTCTTCACCGCGCTGGCGCTGATCACCGGCTCGATCTGGGGCAAGCCGATGTGGGGCACCTGGTGGGTGTGGGACGCCCGCCTGACGTCGGTCTTCGTGCTGTTCCTAATGTATCTCGGTATCATCGCGCTGACGCGTGCGCTCGACGATGCCGGACGTGCCGCCTGGGCGGCCGCCATCATCACGCTGGTCGGTTTCATCAACATCCCGATCATCAAATTTTCGGTCGACTGGTGGAACACGCTGCACCAGCCGGCCTCGGTGTTCCGCATGGGCGGTTCCACCATCGATCCCTCGATGCTGTGGCCGCTGCTGGCGATGGCACTCGGCTTCACCATGCTGTTCTTCGCGCTGCACCTGATGGCGATGCGTACCGAAATCCGCCGCCGCCGGATCATCGCCATGCGGCGAGTGGCGGCGCGGCAGGTCAACTGACGCACGCCGAGTCTCTCCCGGCGCCAGCGTTATGACGAATTTTGCGATCCGCCAGGTCGCTCGTCACCTCATCCCATCAGTCCGCGTGCTGCCACCGGCAGCCTGTCGAGCACCTTCTCGCCGTCGATCAGGTTGATCTCGTTGAAAAGATTGGTGACGACGCAGCAATGGTCGGGCACCACCCGCACGCGCTCGCCGATGCGGAGCTTGGCCTCACCCGACAACGTGAGGGTGCCGTGCTCCTCACTGAGGCCCGTCACCCGCGCTCCCGGCACGCTTAACAACTCGCCGAAGTCAGGCAGACCCAGCGTGTCGCTGGACAGCGCCTTGCTGCCGGCATCGAGGATGGCGCGGCTTGGCGTCGGGTGGCTGACCACTGTCGACAGCACCGTGAGCGCGCAATCGTCCAAGGTGCCGACGCCTTTGGCGACCTGATAGCGGTCGAGATAGATGTAGGTCCCAGGACGGTATTCGGTGACGACGGATGTGTCGGCGGATCGCCACATGTCCGGCGTGCCACCGCTCGAGACGCGCTCGCAGGCGAGACCCGAAGCGGCCAGCGCCCGCTTGGCGTCGGCAAGCCAGGCTTCGGCTTCCGTCGCGCGGCCGGCGGCCGGATAGGTCATCAACCCGCCAAAGGTGAGGCCGCTCGCCTTGTCGATCAGCCTTGCAAGTGCCACCGCTTCATCGGTCGTCTGCACGCCGCAGCGACCCATGCCGGTATCGCATTCGACCAGAACCGGCAGAGGGTGGCCGGCATCGGTGAAAGTCGCCGCGAGCCCCCCCAACGTATCCGTGCTGTCCGCCGTCACCGATAGCGTTACGCGGCCGTGCAGCGCCTTCAGCCGTTCCAGCTTGGCGCGGCCGAGGATGTTGTAGGGGAGAAAAATGTCGGTGAGACCGGCATCGGCCATCACCTCGGCCTCGCCGATCTTCTGGCAGGTGATGCCGACGGCTCCCGCCGCCACCTGCTTCTTTGCCCAATAGGGCAGCTTGTGGGTCTTGATGTGCGGCCTGAGCTTCAGCCCGTTCCTGTCGGCGTGGGCCTGCGCGCGGGCAATGTTGGCTTCGGCGCGTGCGGCGTCGACCAAGATCGACGGCGTATCGAGGTCGTGGATCGTCGGCATCGGCTATCCCTATGAAAATTCACAGGGGTTATGAGCCTGAAAGCACGCTATGTCACGCGGCCAGCCGGCCGGATCGATAGGCCATCCGTTCACGGTGCAAGGCAGGGCAGGCGGCTGGGTGGATCGACACCGAACCCGCGTTCGGCTATGCGATGCCAGACAAGTCGACACCAAAGGGTCACGATCATGAAACGCTCCGCCATCAACGAAATCATCCGCGAAGCCGACGCTTTCATCCGCTCGTTCGGCTACATCATGCCGCCCTTCGCCTACTGGTCGCCGGAGGAAATGAAGGCGCGCCAAGTAGATTCCTCCGCCATCCACACCTCGCGGCTGGGCTGGGACATCACCGACTATGGCCAGGAGAAGTTCAAGGAGCTCGGCCTGTTCCTGTTCACAGTGCGCAACGGCCGTTACGAGGACATGAAGAAGGGCATGGGCATGCTCTATGCCGAGAAGATCATGATCTCGCGCAAGGACCAGCTGTCTCCCATGCACCGTCACAACATCAAGGCCGAGGACATCATCAACCGTGGCGGCGGCAAGCTGGTGCTGGAACTGTTCATGCACGATCGTGACGGTGGCATCGACCCCAAGGCCGAAGTATCGGTGCCCGTCGACGGAACCATCCACCGGCTTCCGGCGGGCGGACTGCTGAAGCTCGACCCGGGCCAGAGCGTCACGCTGCTGCCGGGCGTCTGGCACGCCTTCTGGGCCGAAGGCAAGGACGTGCTGATCGGCGAGGTCTCCACCGTCAACGACGATCTCACCGATAATGTCTTCCGCGAGCCGATCGGCCGCTTCTCCAACATCGAAGAGGACGTCGCCCCCCTGCATCTGCTGGTGGCCGACTATGAGAAGTGGCTGAGATAAGGGCAAGGCCGGCGGCGGCCGCCTCCCGGCATCTTTAATGGCAGCAACCTGCGGCAGCCTCATCAAAACGGATGGCGACTCTCGTCCGCGTCTGTGGTGGTATCCAGCCCAGGTGGGGAGCGGGGACCCGGAGCAAAAAGGTGGCCCTATTCCGCCAATGGGCCGACACCCTCATTGAGCGGCCCTTTATGGACTCCGACCGAGGAGAGTCGAGAATGCTGTATCCTGCCGAGAGGAACAAAAGGCCGCCTTGTAGCCAACCAGCCGACGATGAGCGCCAAGCGCGGCTCGAGAAAACAGCCAGGCTCAAGCGGCTTCGGTCATACGCTTCCTGGCTCACGCCTGATCCACACGCCCAACTTCATGATGAGATAGACTGCTCTGCGCTAATTGAGGAAAGCAGGTCAGTGAGCCTGGCCTGATCGGCAGGGTGAAGCAACTGCGCGGCGAGGCGCACACGGTAGCCTCAATGACAGCAGCTTGCCGCTGATTGCACGCTCGTCCGGCATAGGCATGACGAACTGATCGGCAAGTCGGCCTTGGCCATCGCTGTGGCGAGCTTTGCCTGCAGTGCCGGCAGCTCGTCGCTCTCGCCGCGCCGTTTCTGGCACTCCACCAGACCGTGCAGCGCCCAGACATTGTCCGGGTGCTGGGCGCAGCGCTGCACCTTGCCGCTCAGGCCCAGATCGTCGCGATAGACCTGTTCGGCCTCCTCGGCGTGGCCCTGGTCGAGAAGCAGTGCCGCCAGCGCATGGCGCGGCGGGTGCATCCACGCCCATGGCTCGGTGTAGGAGAGATTGTCGTCGAGCTCGACCGCTTGCCGCAAATGGCGATAAGCCTCCTCATGCCGGCCCTGGTGATAGCAAAGTTCGCCGTCAAGCAAGGCAGCGCCCACGGCGAGCGAAGCGCGGGTCGGGTTGCTGAGGAAACGCCGCTCGGCTGGAATGCCCGCCACATGCTGGCGGAACCGGTCGCGCTCACGCTCAGCTTCAGCGAAGTTCCTCAACGTCGCATGCGCGACACCCTTGGCATAATGCTGCATGGCCGCCGTGAGCACGTAGAGGCCGGGCTCCGCGGTCATCGGCTCGTCGACGATCTCCCGCCAGCGGCCGAAGCGCACCTGCACATGCGATTTCATCGCATGATAACCTTCCACCGTCTGGGTGAGCTTTGGCCGCTCCGGCAGGCTCACCACATCGCGCGTTACCAGGCTGCGCACCTTGTCGGCGGCCCACAGCGCCGGCCTGTACTGGCCAAGGAACATGCAGGTGAACATCATCAGATGGAGGTCGTGGCAGCAGCCGAGCAGGTAGTAGGTCGGCTCATCGGCATAGGCGAGGTAGAGATCGTTGGCGCGGACCGCTTTTTCGCTGGCGAACTTCGCCTTTTCGTATTCGCCGCACAGCACATAGATATGCCCCGGCATGTGGTTCATGTGCCCCGCATCGGGGCACATTTCGCCGAGCAGGGCGGCCGAGCGCATGCCGCGTTCCGGCATGGTGGACATTTCCAGGAGATGGATGTGCAGGTGCAGGATCGCCGGATGCTGGGTTGCCCCGGCTTCGTCGGCGAGCCGGATTGACCGCTCGCAGACCTCCAGCGCCTCGACGACATCGGAATTCGGCGCCGGCGCGCCGGTCTTGAGGTTCCACAGGCGCCGGACGGTGCGCATCATCAGCGCCTCGACCAGCAGCGCCATCACATCATGGTCGTCGGGAAAATCCCGGTAGACCCGCCGCATCGCGGCGGCATAGGCATCATCCCACTGTTCGAATTCCCGCGGGCTCACCCGCTGCGGCTTCTGGAAGCGACAGGCCAGTGCCTCGATCAACCGCCGTTCGACCTCGCTGGCGGCAGCCGCATTGGCGCGCGCCAACTGGACATGCTCGAAGCAACGCTTCGTCGCAATGTTCGCCTCGGCCTCGCCATGCTCCTTCCAGGTCAGATTATAGAAAGGCCCGGCGGCATAGGCGATGCCCCAATGAACAAAAGCGCAGTCCGGATCCGTCTCCAGCCCCTTCTCGAAACACTTGATGCCTTCCTCATGATTGAAGCCGTAGCACCAGTTCAGCCCGATATCGAACCAGCGCTGGGTTTCGGCGGAGCGGGTGAAGATGCGGCGGCGGTAGGTGCCGAGGTTGAAGCGGTCCATGGGGTCTCAGGCGATCAGAATAGTCAGCTGGGTCACAATCGTATCGACCCGCATTAGGTGTTCGACGCCTCTTCAAGTAGGGCAGACTTGTCAGTCACCGACTTGAAAGCTTGAAGCATAGCGTCGACGACGAAATTCTCCAGTTGAGTGTAAAATGGAAATTTTACATCACAGACTGGCGCCGCAACTCCGTCTTTGTAGGGTTCGAATTTACCGTCCCTTCTTTTGCGCTTTGAGCGCTCGAAAAGCTCGCGATATCGCCGAGGAGATACCCCATAAAAGTGTTGAAATTGCACTGCCGGATAGCCCTGGTATCGTCCGCGGTCACTGCTTTCGACTTGTAATGAATCGGAGTGAAGATCGGAGGCAAGGCTCTTCGGATATGGCTCCAGAAAGATCACCTTGCTGATACCAGCCGCTACTATGTGTTTCGCGCACATGTGACACGGAAAAGTTGTACAATATAAGACTCCATCTCTTACTGCATGACCCAACCGAGCAGCATCGGCGATGGCCGACATCTCGGCATGAATGATGCGGCCGTATTCCAAGGCATCCATAAATTGCGAATCAAGAACCTTGGCGTTTTCAAGCACGTCGTTCACGCTGCGCTCAGGATCAATGATTTTGACCAGCTCTGACAAAATCTCCTTCTTTCGTTGATCATTCGAGTCGTGTTCCCTCACGTACTCGCGGTCATCATGATCCTCATCGTGCCAATAAGTGCCGCCTGTGGCCTTGGGAACCTCGTTGGACCCTAACGCAAGGATTTCGCCAGTGGGCGAAAAGACGGCTGCTCCAACCTGGCGCGATAGGTCAAGCGTTCGGAGCGCGGCTGCCTTGGCCAAAAACATTCCATATTCTATCCGCGTGGGTGAGATGGAATTCGAACCAAAAAGCAGTTCACAAAATCGATCAATCTGCTTTTGAACAGATTGCTCGGCGTCATTATTGATTATGAAATCTGCATCGTGGAAAATCTTGGAGACTCGCTGGCCGTGGGCATGCCCCAACTCGTGTTCGTCGGCTTGGGTCAACGCCTCCGCTTTATCTCGGAACCGATGAGGGCCCGCCGTATTATCGTCGCTGGCGAAGCGCCTGGACAGATAATCTACGCGGGCGCCTCTACGAGAGTAGATGGAGACCTGGTAGAAAAGATCGCCATAGACCGACCGCAACAGATCGATTTCTTCCTTTCGTTTGAACTGATGAAGCAGATAGGCAACCTTGCTGAATTCCTCCACGCCCTCTCGATGCGGAAGCCGAAGGCGCTTTTTGATCACGCGCATGACAGTTGCCGATGCTAAAAAAGCATTATCCGAAAAGCGTTCCCGTAATTGGTCTCCATATGAGATATGGGTTTCGTATCGGTCATAAAGCGGCGTCTTTCGAAGCGGTTTGTTGGGCTCTACGTACTTCTGGAAAACCGAAAAGACATCGGTCGCCTTGACTTCGACAACATGATAACCGCGACGTTCAAAGTGACTTCGAAAGTCCATCAACGATTGCGTCATCTCTGCACCCATCGGCGCAACGAACCCTATGAAAATTTCCGGGAATTTAATTTGCTTAATTGCCGCTCCCACCGAACCATCCCCCCAGATGTGTGTTATCCTCTAGCCGGAAGCTAGGAGGCGACAATGGCTGGAATGAACCCTGAAAGGAAGTCCCAGGATGCGATCGAACAGGCCAATCGCAAATTGCTTCAGGAAAACGATAAGCGATTGGAAAAATGGCGGGAAGATCGCTTGAACTCAATCGAACGGGACAGAGAAAATACCGATCATGGTTTTGTAAGAGCGCCGGCGCGCGAATAGAATCAGCCGGCTGCCTTACAGGGCAGGGTGCGAGGCGCACCACCTTGTTCAGTGTACCGCGCTCGAACCCTGAACGCTATCGCACTGGCGACGAATACCGCACGCTGGATATTGCAATCTGCCACGAAAAGAAAGCATGGCCAGGCTTCTTGGAAGCTTTTCGAACTTTCTTTCTGGCACTTCGAATTGCGCGTGCTTTTGAACGAGATTGGGACATCAGGACACGCGATGGGACAAACTTGATCAAGCACGCGCTCGGGGCTGGTGGCGGTTGCAGCTTGACAGTTCCGGGCAACGATGTAGCCTGAATCGACTGGTCTAGCGCGCCGCTCGTTCGCTGTGTTGGCCTGTTTGCCGCTCGCCAATGGAGGTGAAGCGGCGCCACCTGCCAAGAAAGCGGCGATACGCCGACGCGCCTCACGATGGGGAGGAGCCAATGGCAACCGGTTGGCAATTGTCTGGAAATTATTTCGAGAATTGTAGCTGCGACGTCGTATGTCCCTGCCTGATGTCGCCCAACGCGCAGCTGACATCAAGGCCGACGCGAGGCGTTTGCGACGTCGCCATGGCCTTCCATATCGATACGGGCAACTACGGTGAGGCTCGATTGGATGGCCTCAACGTTGCGATGATTGCCCACACTCCGGGTCCGATGGCGGACGGCAATTGGACGGCTGCCGCCTATATCGACGAACGGGCCGATGAAGGGCAGATGGAGGCGCTGGGCGCGATCTTCACCGGGGCCGCCGGCGGCCCGTTGGCTATGCTCGCGCCTCTGATCGGCACGAACCTGGGAGTGAGGAAGGTGCCGATCAGGTATCAGATCGACGGCAAGAAGCGGTCGGTGGAAATCCCGGGTGTCATGCAGATTGCGGTCGAACCACTGCCGACAATGCGCGAGGACGGCGAGATGTGGGCCGCGACCGGCCATCCCGTCAACCCCGACTGGCTCGGTATGGCGATGGGCGTGCAGGGCAGCACGTTCGGCGACCACGGCATGCGCTGGGACAATTCCCGCCGAAACGGGCATTACGCTCCGATCAACTGGTCCGGCCAGCAATAGGCCGCGCTCGCATATCGGAACGGGGCTTGCCCATGGCCAATGCGGGAACTCCATCGCTGACGCTGCAGCGAAACATCATTGTCGCGCTGTTGATCACTATCGCGGCCGCGGCTTGGGCCATGCTCATCTGGCAGCAGACTGGCATGGACATGCCAATGGAAATGAACACGCCCACCATGGGCATGAATGCGCCGCTGTTCCTTGCAGTCTGGATCGTCATGATGATCGCCATGATGTTCCCGACAGCGGCCCCCATGATCCTGACGTTTCACCAGGTCCAGGCCGGTCGGCGGGGGCGCGGTGAGACCTTCGTCTCAACCTGGCTGTTCGTGGGGGGCTACATGTTTGTCTGGGGCGCGGCGGGCGTGCTTGTCTTTGCCGGCGCGGCGGGCGCGGAGAAGATCGCCACGCATACAGGAATGTCCGCGGCGATGGCCTCCCGCATCGGCGGCGTGCTGCTGATCATTGCCGGCGCCTATCAACTCTCGCCGCTGAAGGATCTCTGCCTGGCCAAATGCCGTACTCCAATGAGTTTCATCCTCACCTCGTGGCGCAATGGACGTTGGGGCGCGGTGCGCATGGGCTGGGAGCATGGGCTCTTTTGCCTGGGCTGCTGCTGGCTCTTGTTTCTTGCCCTTTTTCCTCTCGGGATCATGAATATTGCCGCGATGGCTGTGCTCACCTTGCTGATCTTCGCGGAAAAGACCTTCCCGGCAGGAGAGAGGATAGCAAAGCTATCGGGCACCGCTTTGCTGCTTTACGGCGCGGCGGTGTTGGTCTTTCCACAACTGTTGCCGACGTTTCCGGCAGTGCACGCCATGTCAATGAATTGACGAACGGCTTGATGCCCCCACCGCGCCGCTTGCCTTCGAGCATCCCTAAGCCAAAGAGGCATGTTCTACTTAAATTTAAATCGATTTATGTCCTGCTGTAGAGACTGTTTTTCAAGCATGTGCTAATAAAGGCATTGCAGGAGGATGCCATGCCGTCCTCTGAGGTGGGCTGCTATTGCCGCGCTGGCCGCGACGCTCAACAATGCGACGCAGACCATGGCCGCCGAAGCAGTGGGCCAAGCGGTCGTGATCAAGACTGAATCTATCATCACGCTTCTGAAGGTCGGTCTGGATCTCCTGGCTGTTCACTATGGAATGATGCCTAGAGGGAAAACGGCCGTGAATTCTTGACGGTTGACGGCCAATATGCGACATATATTCCTATGGTGCTGATTTGCGCCAAGAACCCGCCCCAAACGAGGCGGGTTTTTGTTGAGGCCCCCACACCCCGAAGAGGCCTGCTCACCGTTTTTCTCTGTTGCCATGGCCCTTGAGAAGTTGAGCTACGACGTCTTTATCGTAGGTGTCTTTGCCTTCTGAGTTTACAATCCTGACCATACCGCGAGGCAGATTGTATTGAGCCTCGATATGGCTCTTAAGGTCGCCAACAGTAGCGGTATCGAGCTTCAGGTTGGCGCCGTCGGTCGGAATAGGCTGAACATTGCCGCCAGCTGCGCTGATAGCGTCATGCACCTCTTGATGTGTGTTGCCAACCAACAGGGAAAAATTGCCCACGGTTAGCCGCGAGTGTATTCCGGCCTTTATCTCCGACTGGCTGACCGGCAAGGGGCCTGTCGCTTGCTTGGCGTTTATCCAAATTGGGACGCCACTTTGCGAATGGAATTCAAAAAGAGTGGTGAGTTCAGTCTTTACAGCGGCGACAACGTCTGCAAGTGCTTCCATAGCGTAGTAGTCGTGATCGACATCTATACGGGTGTTACCAGGTAGACCTGTGTCGCCAGGGTTCTCGTCTGCATACACAGCCGCCCTAACCCGAAGAACGGATTTTCCGTCGATCGCGAATTTTTTCCCATCCTTTCTGGTAAACGTAAGCATAAAGTCTCCTTCCTCTTCGAGAATCCTTTTTGGGCGACCCCCGTCTATTTCTGTATGTACGCTTTCATTGATTCCTGAGCGCCAGAGAGCGCGGCAATAGCTGTATTGTTCAACCTAACAATGTCCGGGCCGTGTGGGATTCCTATTCCGTGGGCACCGCCCGGGCAGCCTTGGTTGTCAGATGCAAAATTGTTCGCCTGAATAAGCGCGGTCAAAGCCGTTTGAGTGCTGTCAGAGGCGGTAGTAAGAACTGATTGCTGCCGTGCAATAGTTGCGGCTCGCTCTTCGGCCGCACCGACTGCGTCATTGACGTCGACAATCGCCGTAACGTCTGCCTTCACCGCATAGCTGGCGGGATAGGCCAGAACGCCACCATTTACTGTAATGACAGGAGGAGGAAGAACCCGCCTGGCTCCCATGTCCAATGGCTCAACACGAAAATACACCAAATGTGACGCGCCAGTGTAGGTCGGCAACGCCGCAAAAATACACGCAACTACGAAGCAGAATGAGCCAATGTAGAGGAAAAGCCGCAGGGTTCTCTCACGAGCGGGTTCAAGCGTGCTGACCGACAGCGCAAAGACTACCAAGACAAGCATCAAGCCGGCTAGGCCAAGTGGCCCATATTTGAGGGCGTCAAACCACAAAGTCGGATCAGCACCGATGGGCTGAGTTTGCATGGCAAATTCCCTCCACCCCGGAAATTATGTTTCTCAACATTGACACAGATTCTGTCGCTCAGAAAGGCGTGTCTTGGGCTCTTTCTGGCCGATAAGGCGCTCCAGCAAATCACCGGCACTATCGGCATCAACTCCGACAACAGAAGGAGCCGCACAATGCCGACTATGCCGTGACTCATCCGCCGCCTCTTTCACAAGGGAAGGATCTTCCCCATGTCTGCAATCGATTACGCCGACTTGCCAAGTCGCTCGAAACCGGTGCCACACTGGAAGCCGTAGCAGCGCGTTGAAAGGGCATTGGGGCGATATGGCTGAAGGTGACGACATGCAACAAAACCGCGAGGTGAGTATCAACTGACTGAGGGTCAACATGCCCCAGATCGCGGCCATTCTCGGCGTCGGCATCTCATTGGCGTGGTATGGCGGGACAAAGCTTTCGTCGCTGGAAAGCGTATCGAGGTGGCGGAGCAGAACCGTATCAGCCGATCGGCCGCGACCGACAAAAACTTCGATCAGATCCAGTTGCAGCTCCAGCCGCTCGCCAATCTGCCCTACCCGGTGAATGTAGTTGAGCAGGGTCTCCTACAGACAAACCAGCGCGTCGACCAATACCTTCAGTGCTCGGAACGAAGATCGACGGCATCAGCGACCATGTGAACGGCCTGTCGACCAAGGTCGAGGTTCTATTCCAGAAGATCGAAGCCATCACGCCGGCCAAGAAGGCTGAGTTAGAGGTGCCTCCTGGCATGATGCGGTAATCAGGAGGCGGGCTTAGCTATCGCGGAAGTTGATTACATGCCCCGGCGCCTGCTACCTTGATTGCGAACTTGGGCCAGATTCAGCGCATTGATCCCGATGTGCAGGCGCGCAGAGCGGAGATAGAGGCGGAGCGGCTTGCCCAGGCGCAGGCGGCGCAGACCTCAGGGTGATCGGCCCTCAACAGCTTCGAAGCGGCGCTTGTATTGAGCTATCCGCTTCTCGAAGGCGTAGTAGCTGACCGTCGCGGCTACGACTGTCAGCGTCAGCGCAACTGCCCACGAGAGCCAATAGTCACCGGGGCTGTGCGACGGATCATTCGCACCGCCCTGCATCGTCGCAACCCTGCCGATCGCGTAGGGGATGAGCAGGAAATGATAGACGTAAAGACCGTAAGAAATGCCGCCTAGATAGCACATGGGCGCGCTTGAAAGGGCAGATGTGAAGACTGGGGTCCGAAGACCTGTATCGACCAGCCCGGCAAACATCAGCGCTCCGAGGGGATAGCTGAAAGCCGATCCCATGGACGAAGCCCAAGGCGGAGTGAGGCTGAGGAACAACGTCGCGGCGATCAGTGTGCCGCCCAAGGAAAGCCCCCAATGCCATTGAGGGCGTACGATGTACAGCGCCAAGCCAGCAAGCACAGATTCTGGCCGCAGGAACGGCGTTACCCACACAATCGGGTGTTGCGCGCCAAGGCCGAAGGAAACCATTCGTGCCAGGAAACTATAGGCGAACACGGCACCCATCCCGACAAGGAACGCGGTCCGTCCATAGCGACGGTAGGCCAGGAAGACGAATGGGATCAGCAGATAGATCTGAAACTCGAATGACAATGTCCACAGGTGTGCGGTGTTTGGAATCGAGCCGTTGTAGCCTTTGAACCATGTGACGGCGTTGTCGAGAAATAGGGCTATCCCGAGCAGGCGAAAGTAGCCGTTCCCGTCAGGGCTTCCATAAAGTACCAGCATGGCGATCGCGAACAGGATCATCAAAGGATAGATACGCAGGAAGCGGCGCGCAAAGAACCGGCTAACACTGATGCTGCCCGTCTTCAGAAACTCGGCGTTCAGCAAGTGGAAAAATAAGAACGATGAGATCGTGAAGAACAGTTCAACACCGACCCAGCCGTAATTATGGGCCGTCGTTAGAACTTGCGAATGCATAAATTGCGGCATGTGATGGAAGAAAACAAGCAAGAAAGCTAGGAATCTTAAACCATCCAGCGGCGCCAGATAGAGACCACCAATCTGCTCCTGCTTCGGCGAAACAAGTTTTGCTGGCGCGTTCAATTTGCAAACCCCGTCCTACATCCCTCCTAGACTAACAGTGGCCGCTATTCAATTGGGATCGCGCCAGATTTCTCGATAGAAATCATTTGACTTAAAGGAAAATCCGTAGCCCGCAATCTGCGGGCTATCCCATGGCTGCGCCTGGAATGGGTTGAGCCGAACCACTGCGCCATTAAACTCAGGCAGTGACGGGTCGCTTAGGTCCTAAAAAGGAAAACCGATGAGACTAATCCCCGACGTCGAGCGGGTGCTTAAACGCGCCTGGTCGCTGTGGGAAGCGATTGGAAAGTTTGTGGTGGATTGAGGAAGTTGGCCGGCGTCGTTGCCTGAGTGGGTGACGCCGGCCAGGCGGTCCGTTGAATGCCCGTTTCGGCATCTTTGTCGCCCGGCGTCGGCGACGGTTCAGCAAAGCTTGTCACCGGCACCACGCAACGTTTCTCGACGCCAACATAGTGCTGCCAGTGGGCATATTGCGGGTTACGGATATTGGTGGTGCCGTAGTCGGCTTTGCCCTTCACTCGCTCTGCCGGAGTTGGCATGCCCCACAACAGCCTAGCAAGTTCACGCTGGCCATCCGGCGCGTTGCGCACCACAGGGGCAGGGGTGTTCGGATAGGCATCAAGCGAAGGCTCTAGGTTGCCCATGACGTCGCGCAAGGCACGCGTCCACTCGCGAATGGCGTCCTGGCTGGTGGTGATGTTGTAGAGGTTGCACATACGTTTGAGACTACGAAGTAGGGCGTGCACCTGCAACATGTCAGGAATAGAATCACGTCTCGACTCAAAATACCGAACCCTGGGAGGTATGGAATGGACATAGCGCTATCGAATGAGATCGTTGCGGAGTTCCTTGGACAGGGGAACGTCGGGCTATCGATCGACCATCAGAACTATGCCGGCGATCTAGTGGACGATTGGAACATTGACGCTCTGGATTGGGTTCATGACAATTTTCCGGACGCAGATGACGAAACCGCACAGCACGCTGCGCAACGAATAGAAGAAAAAGGTCCCTGAGTATACACCGACACAGAGCATTAATAGGCCGAATTCAAATGCCGACGCTCAACACCATGGAATGCTTGCGATCAATTGCATAGTAGATCCAAAGATAAACGTCCAAACTGCGAACTTTAAATAGCGGCCTTCCGATAGGGATGTGCCTGCGATCGTTTCTTTCAGCGCCTTACTGACCTCGCCCCGGCTCATCTCGACCAGCGACGAGCGAATTATCTTATTGGGCGATTCGATCGACCTTGGAAGAAGGCCTACGCCTCTACGCAACCGATCGTGAGCCCGCAGCCAATAATATCTGTAGAAAGCAAGCCCAAGGAGGCCACCTCTCAACCGAGAGGCCAAATCGCTTGTAACCACTTCCGAGCCGGCCAGCATGGGGGACACTCTCGTCCTCTCATAAAGACGCTCATGCTTCGCAGATAGCTTATCTAAAGTTTTGAAAACGTTGTTAAAATCAGCCCATTGGACCCATTCGTATAGCACGCTCCCTTTGAACGCCAGCAAGAGGGCCGCGACTGTCGCGGAAGCTAAGCCGAAAAAGGTAAGCCATTTTGCCGAAGCCAGGACGATCGTGCACATGTGCCAAATGGTGGCAGATTCCCGCATTAAGGAGAACTGAAAAACCGATGTGTCCGGTTTCATGCTCCGCAAAACTGTTCCGGTTGCGATTTTCTTATTTGGGGTAAGCGCTTGCTTTTATTGAGAAAAACATTGTTGGCTGGGGAACCTGGATTCGAACCAGGACTAACGGAGTCAGAGTCCGTGGGTCTACCGTTAACCTATTCCCCAGCAGGCGTGGTCATGAACCGCGCGGGCCGAGCGGCTGAGCCGCTTGAGCGCTGCCTTGTAGCCGCCAGCGGAAAATAGTCAAGCCTGCTTTGCGGTTCAATCCAGGGTAAATGCACAAGTTTGCGCCGCCCCTCACCGCCTGCCGGAACCTCTCCCGTGAACCGGGGGAGAAGCCCGCTGGCCGCGCCTCAGCTATCTGTCCGGCTGAATTGCGAGCGTTCGAAGAACAGCACCACGCCGAGGCCCAGAATCAGCGGGATGATCAGGTAGAACAGCCGAAACACCAGGAGTGCGGCCAGCACGCCCACCGGGTCCATGTCTGACAGGCCTGCGAGGAACACCACCTCGAACACGCCAAGCCCGCCTGGCGCGTGCGAGAGTTGGGCGACCGAGAAGGAGACGAGGAAGACGCCGAGCACGACGAAATAGCCGGGATTATGGGCTTCGGGCAGGGCAAAGAAGATGATCGCGGCGGCGGCGAGCAATTCGATCGGGCCTATAAGCAACTGCCTGGCGACGATCGGCAGCGCCGGATAGTGCAGCTGGAACCTGGCGATCTTCAGCGGGCGCAGATGCAGCCAGCTGCCGAATATATAGGCGGCGACGATCAGCAGCATCGCAATGCCGGCCGCTTCCGACAGGCCATGATGGGCAATGCCGGAAAACCGATCAAGAATCTGCGGCTCGAACACCAGCACCAGGCCGGCCGTCAGGATGGTCGACAGCACGAAGGTGATCCAGCAGATTGCCACCAGCACGCCGACATCCTGTCCGGTCAGCCCTCTGGTACCATAGGCGCGGTAGCGGATGACGGCGCCGGAGAACACCGAACCGCCGATATTGTGCGAAAGCGCATAGGTGGTGAAGGAGCACAACGTCACGAACAGCCACGACACCCTCTTGCCGATATGCAGGAGCGCGATGTGGTCGTAGCCGGCGAGCGAGGCATAGGCGATGACGGAACTGAGCGCCGCCAGCACCCAGCCGCGGGTTGGAATGGCGGCCAGCCCGTCCCAGACATCATCGATCGAGATGCCGCGCAGTTCGTGCCAGAGCAGCAGCAGCGAGAAGATCACCGCGGCACCGCCGACGACCGGCCAGAAATAGCGTCTCCAGTTCATTGCCTGACTGCCATGCGTTGCGTGTCCGCTTCCTTTTCTCTTGAAGATGGGAGGCCGGTTGCCCTGCTTCTTCCGTTCATTTCAGAAATGCCTCATTGAAGCCGGCTATTCAACCGCGAACGCTTACCGTGCCGGCCGCTTGCAATATCCGCCCTCACCGAGGGCGGTGCAAAGGGGTCAGCAAGCGGTGAGGCGTCGGCTCTTCCGGGAGATCGTCTCCGACAGTCTCATGCTATCAATCCAGCCTTGCGGCTACATTACGCGCGAAGGCGGCTTGGGAGCCCAGCCGGCAAAATTCGGCGCATGGCTCTTGGTGATCGGGCGCACCGCTGTTAGTCTGGCGGCAACTTGAAACATGCCAAAGCGCCTGCAGCGTCCGTCATCGGTTCGCGCGGCGCCGGAAGGAACGACAGTGGAAGACCGCGACACCGGCGCAGGCGCGCCGGAGGTGGGCGCGTCCAGCGCTTCTCCAGGGCCATCTGGCTCGGGGACAGCCGGTTGGCAGCAACGCCGCCCGACGGAGCTTGGCTCCGCCGACGGGCTGGCGGGCGACGCGACACGCAACCAGAAGGGCAAGCCCAAGAAGCGGCGCAAGCGAAGGCGCGGGCGCAAGGTTTTTGCGCGCGACGAAACGCGCCCCCAGGACAATCGATCGCCGATGCCAGGCAAGGCCGCTGTCTCGGCCATGGAACCGAAGCAGGCGGCTCCGGTCATCTCACTCGTCGCTCCAACGCTACGTCCGGAGCAGAGCACCCGCCGGCCGCCGGTGCACGAGCTTCCCGTCTTCGCGGCCCTCGACCTCGGCACCAACAATTGCCGGCTGCTGGTCGCCGTTCCCACACGGCATGGCCAGTTCCGCGTCATCGATGCCTTCTCGCGCATCGTCAGGCTGGGCGAAGGGCTCACCGCCAATGGCCGGCTCAGCCAGCCGGCGATGGACCGCGCCGTCGAGGCGCTGAAGATCTGCGGCGACAAATTGCGCAGCCGCAAGATCAGGAAGGCAAGGCTGATCGCCACGGAAGCCTGCCGCTCGGCGGCAAACGGCGTCGAGTTCCTGGAACGCGTCGAGCGCGAGGCCGGCGTGAAGCTCGAGATCATCGACCGCCAGACCGAGGCGCGGCTGGCGGTGTCGGGCTGCGGCTCGCTGGTCGAGCGCCACACGCAGGGCGTCGTCCTGTTCGATATCGGCGGCGGCTCTTCCGAAATCGCGCTGATCGATCTCACCGGTCGCCGGTCGCCGCGCCTCGCCAACCATATCGTCTCTTGGACATCGCTGCCGGTCGGCGTCGTCTCGCTGGCCGAACGTTTCGGCGGCCGCACGGTGACACGCGAAATCTTCACGGCCATGGTCGATGACGTTGCCGGCCGGTTGGCCGCCTTCGATGGCCGCGACCGGCTGAGCCACCTCAAGGCCAGCCCGAACTTCCATCTGCTGGGCACCTCCGGCACGGTCACGACGCTCGCCGGCGTCCACCTCGATCTCGAACGCTATGATCGCCGCCGGGTCGACGGGCTGTGGATGGACCGCGACAGCGTCGACCGCATGGTGGAGAGACTGGTCGGCTGGGATTTCCAGCAGCGTGTGGCCAATCCCTGCATTGGCGCCGATCGCGCCGATCTGGTGCTGGCCGGCTGCGCCATACTGGAGGCGATCCGCGCGGTTTGGCCGTCGGAGCGGCTGCGTGTCGCCGATCGTGGCCTGCGCGAGGGCATATTGAGCGAACTGATGGCCGATGACGGCGTCTGGCGCAATGATGGGCGTGGCAGAGCATGATCACGCTCGGACAAGAAATCAAGCGATGACCAAGAAACCGGAAAAGCCAGGGACGGCCGGCATTCGCGTGCTGAAGACGCGTATCAAGAAGAAGAGCGGCCTGAAGGAGTCCTCGCGCCGCTGGCTGCAGCGCCACATCAACGATCCCTATGTGCAGAGGTCGAAGGCTGACGGCTATCGCTCGCGCGCGGCCTACAAGCTGATCGAGATCGACGACAAGCACCATCTCCTGAAGCCCGGCATGAAGGTGATCGATCTGGGTGCTGCCCCCGGCGGCTGGTGCCAGGTGGCGGCCGCACGCACGAAATCGACGGCGGAAAATCCACATGTCGTCGGCATAGACTATCTGGAAATGGATGCCGTGCCTGGAGCGCCGGTGCTTTTGATGGATTTCCTGGACGCGGATGCGCCACGCAAGCTGGCCGAGGCGCTGGGTGGCGATCCCGATGTCGTGCTGTCCGACATGGCGGCTCCGACCACCGGCCATAAGCGGACCGACCACATCCGCACCATGCATCTGTGCGAGGTGGCGGCCGATTTCGCGCTGTCCGTGCTGAAGCCGGGCGGACATTTCCTCGCCAAGACTTTTCAGGGCGGCGCAGAAAACGAGCTGCTGTCGATGCTCAAGAAGAATTTCCGCTCCGTCCACCACGTCAAACCGCCGGCTTCGCGCGATGAGTCGGTCGAACTCTATTTGCTGGCGAAGGATTTCAAGGGGCGCTCCCTTCCTTTTCCCCTTGTGGGAGAAGGTGGCGCCGAAGGCGACGGATGAGGGGTGTTCCAAGGAACACCAACGTCTCATTCCGCTGGAAGACCCCTCAACCGTCTCGGCGCTGCGCGTCGATCCACGTTCCCCGCAAGCAAGGGGAGAAGGAAGGGCTGCCTCACTCCCCCGGCGACCTCGCCGGTTCCAGCGTTTTGGGTGCCGTCAGCCGCCCATGGCCCGACACGGCGTTGCCGGCGTCAGGCGTCAGCCGCATGAACGATAGTGATGCGGCGGCCGAAATCGCGGCGACGATGAAGAAGGCGGTATGGAAATCCGTCAGCGTCAGCGGTCCGCCATGGACGCTCGTCGACACTTCCAATATGCCGCCGGCCATCGCCACGCCAAGCGCGATCGACAGTTGCTGGAACACGGCGGTTATCGGCGTCGCCTTGCTGGTGTCCTCGGCCGAAACCTCGGCATAGGACAGCGCATTGACGCCGGTGAAGAACATCGAGCGGATGAAGCCGCCGACCAGCAGCACGGACAGCATCAGCAGGTAGGGCGTGTCGGGCGTGAACAGGCCGTTGATGGCGATCGATCCGGCGGCGACCAGCGAGCCCACGATCAAAACGCGGCGGAAGCCGGCGACGCGGAAGATCAGCGCGGTGACGAATTTCATGCCGATGGCGCCGATCGCCGAGACGAAAGTGATCATGCCGGACTGGAACGGCGTCAGCCCGAAGCCGATCTGGAACATCAGCGGCAGCAGGAATGGCACCGCCCCGATGCCGATGCGGAACAGCGAGCCGCCGAGCACGGAGGAACGGAACACCTGGTTGCGGAACAGTTCGAGCGCCAGCAACGGATTTTCGGCGCGGCGCGCATGCATCAGGTAAAGCGCGCCCGACACCAGCCCGACGGCCACGGTGATGAAGCCGGTCAACGGCGGCAGGTAGGGCAGGCTGACGACCGACAGGCCGAACACGATCCCGGAAGCCGCCAGCCCGCTCAGCACGAAGCCGATGAAGTCGAGCGGCGGCGTCTCCATGGATTCGGTCTTGGGCAGGAAGCGCGTGGCCAGCCAGATGCCGATCAGGCCGATCGGCACGTTGATCAGGAAGATCCAGTGCCACGTGAAGTAGGTGGTGATGAAGCCGCCGATCGGCGGGCCCACCAGGGGGCCGACCAGCGCGGGAACGGTCAGCCACGACATGGCGGCGACCAGTTCGCTCTTGGGCGTCGCCCGCACCAGAACCAGGCGCCCGACTGGCGTCATCATGGCGCCGCCAATGCCTTGCAGGAAGCGCGACACAACGAACGCCGGCAGCGAACCTGAGAACGCGCAGGCGACCGAACCGGCGATGAAGACCGCGATTGCGGCGCGGAAGATATTCTTGGCGCCGAAGCGGTCGGCCATCCAGCCGCTGATCGGAATGAAGATCGCCAGCGACACCAGATAGGCGGTCAGCGCCAGCTTGAGCGCGATCGGGCTGGTATGGATGTCGACGGCGATCGCCGGCAGTGACGTTGCGATCACGGTCGAATCCATGTTTTCCATGAAAAGTGCGACCGCCAGGATGAGCGGGATGGTGCGATTCACGAGCGTGCCCGTTTCAAATTCTCTTTCCGGCCGGGGGCGAGCCGATATGCCGATATAGGGGGCGGTTATCACGGCTGGACACCGATGTCGTGTTAATTTGCTGTCACTTTTGTGCGACCGAGGGGATGCGGACTTTCGCTTTGGCATGCCCCATCAGTCCTTTCGCAGCGCCGCGCCATGCATTGCTTGATGCTGTGGCGGGGAAGTCTGGCGACTAGAACGCGGAACGCCGCAACGATCGGCTTTTCATCGGCGCCGCGACGTGTTACCAGCCAGCGCCAATCCTGAAAGGGAAGATGAGAGTCGGCGCTGTCCATTCCGGTCCAGCGCTTTTTCCGCATTCAAAGGGCTGGCCATGGCAAAGATCATCGAAACGTCCACCGGCGCGCTGGCGCTGACCTTTGACGACGTGCTGTTGCAGCCCGGCCATTCCGAGGTCATGCCCGGCCAGACCGACATCCGCACCCGCATCGCCGGCGACATCGACCTCAATGTACCGATCCTGTCGGCGGCGATGGACACCGTCACCGAGGCGCGCCTGGCCATCGCCATGGCCCAGGCCGGCGGAATCGGCGTCATCCACCGCAATTTTTCGCCGGCGGAGCAGGCCGAACAGGTGCGGCAGGTCAAGAAATTCGAGTCCGGCATGGTGGTCAACCCGGTCACCATCGGCCCCGACGCCACGCTCGCCGATGCGCTGTCGCTGATGCGCACCTACTCGATCTCCGGCATTCCGGTGGTTGAGAATGGCGGCACTGGCGGCCACAAGACCGGGCGCCTGGTCGGCATCCTGACCAATCGCGACGTGCGCTTTGCCTCCGATCCGGCGCAGAAGGTCTACGAATTGATGACGCGTGAGAATCTGATCACGGTCAAGGAGAATGTCGACCAGGACGAAGCCAAGCGGCTTCTGCACCAGCACCGGATCGAGAAACTCGTCGTGGTCGACAAGTCAGGAAATTGCGTCGGCCTGATCACCGTCAAGGATATCGAGAAGTCGCAGCTCAACCCGCATGCCAGCAAGGACGCGCAGGGGCGCCTGCGCGCGGCGGCCGCCACCAGCGTCGGCGACGATGGCTTCGAGCGCGCCGAGCGCCTCATCGAGGCCGGCGTCGACCTTCTGGTGATCGATACCGCGCATGGCCACTCGCAGCGGGTGCTGGATGCGGTCACGCGCGCCAAGAAACTCTCCAACTCGGTTCGCATCCTGGCCGGCAATGTCGCCACCGCCGAAGGCACGCAGGCGCTGATCGATGCTGGCGCCGACGCCGTCAAGGTCGGCATCGGCCCGGGCTCGATCTGCACCACACGCATCGTTGCCGGTGTCGGCGTGCCGCAGCTTTCGGCCATCATGTCGGCGGTCGAGACGGCGCACAAATCGGGTGCCTCGGTTATTGCCGACGGCGGCATCAAATATTCCGGTGATCTCGCGAAGGCGCTCGCGGCCGGCGCCAGCGCCGCCATGATCGGCTCGCTGCTGGCCGGAACCGACGAAAGCCCAGGCGAGGTCTATCTGCACCAGGGCCGCTCCTTCAAGGCCTATCGCGGCATGGGTTCTGTCGGCGCAATGGCGCGCGGCTCCGCCGACCGCTACTTCCAGGCCGAGGTGCGCGATACGCTGAAACTGGTGCCGGAAGGCATTGAAGGGCAGGTTCCCTACAAAGGACCTGTGTCTGGCGTGCTGCACCAGCTTGCAGGCGGCCTGAAAGCCGCTATGGGTTATGTAGGCGGTCGCGATCTTGCCGATTTCCGCGAACGCGCCACTTTTGTGCGCATATCCAACGCCGGACTTCGTGAAAGCCACGCCCATGACGTCACGATTACCCGCGAAAGCCCGAACTATCCCGGCGGAGCCTGATTCCGACGGTTTCGGGCGAAGCCTGACGGAGGCGGTCCTGCGACTGTCACGTCACGCTGCCGCGCTTTGTTTCCTGTCGGCGGCGGTTTTCATCGTCATGACGGTGCTCGAGTTCTTCTATTTCCGCCAGTTGAGCGGCGGCCTGCCTTCGCTCGACATGCGTTATTTCGGTTTTACGCCCGACGAAGGCATGGCCTGGCTGACCACGCTCGGCCGGCGCGGTGGCGAGACCATTCTGGTCTGGCACTATCTGACCTTCGACCTCTTGTTCCCGGCATTGCTGTCGCTGACGCTGGTCAGCCTGATCCTGGCGACCGGTCGTCGCCTGAAGAATTTCCGCGTACTGTCGGGGCAGGTGCAGTCGATTTTCGCGCTGGTCCTTGTGCTGCCCTACACGATCGCCGACTATGCCCAGAACGTCGCTGTGGCGCGGCTTTTGTCTGACTTCCTGTACGCCAACCCGGATTCGCTGGCCTTCGCCTCCGCGCTGATCGTCACTAAATTCGCGCTTCTCGCCGTCCCGTTTATCGCGATTGCCGTTTTCTGGGTGGCGGGCCAGAGACGCCAGGATTGATGACGCCAGAATTGATGCCGAACAGGGCAGGGGCCATTTCATGAACCAGACGGCGATCTTCTGGCCGATGCTTGCGCACGTGCTGCTGATCTATATCGTTTACGCAGTCCTCGGCCGGCGCAGATATTTTGCCGTCAAGTCGGGCGAAGCCAAGGCCGGCCAATACAAGGCGCGCTCGACCGAACCGGTCTCCAGCGTCACCGTTGCCAGCAATCTCATCAACCAACTCGAATTGCCGGTGCTGTTCTATGTGCTGTGCCTGGCGCTGCACCTGACCAATGGCGTCAACTATCTTACGCTGGCGCTGATGTGGATTTTCGTCCTGACACGCTATGTCCACGCCTGGATCCATCTGACCAGCAACAGTCTGCGCCTGCGCAACCGGTCTTTCGTCCTCGGGGCGGTGGTTCTTTTGCTGGGGTGGATCTGGTTCGCCCTGCACTTGCTGCAAGTGGTTTGAGCCGCGCCGGCAGGCGCCTACAGATCGAACACCGCGATCTTGCGCTTGTCGAACTTGATGCCGATCTCGCCGCGCACAAGCTGCAGCGCCTGTTCCCCGAATACGGCCCGTCGCCACCCCTGCAGGGCCGGCACGTCGGCGGCGTCCCCCTCGGCCGCGATGCGGTCGATATCGTCGCTGGAGGCCAGCACTTTCGAGGCCACGCCCTGTTTTTCGGCAACGATCCTGAGCAGCACTTTCAACAGTTCCGCCGCGGCACTTGAGCCCTCCGGCGGCTGAAAATTCTTCGGCAGTTTCGGCATCTGCTCCTTGGGCAAGGCCAGCGCCGTATTGACGGCTCCAAGCAGGGCTGTCGCCGTCGACGAACGCTCCCAGCCCTTGGGCGTCGTACGCAGCTTGGCAAGGGCGACCGCATCGCGCGGCGCCTGCTGCGCCACCTCGTAGATCGCGTCGTCCTTGAGCACGCGGCCGCGCGGCACGTCGCGTTCCCTGGCCTCGCGCTCGCGCCATGCGGCCACGGCCTGCACGATCGCCAGTTCCTGCGGTTTGCGCAGCCGCATCTTCAGCCGCTTCCAGGCATCTTCGGGATGCGGATCGTAGGTCTCGCGCGAGGTCAGGACATCCATTTCCTCATTCAGCCAGTGGGCGCGATTTTCCCGCGCCAGTTCGGCGCTCAGGTGTTGATAGACCTCGATCAGATGGGTGACGTCGGCGAGCGCATAATCCAGCTGCTTGTCGGAAAGCGGCCGGTGGCGCCAGTCGGTGAAACGCGACGACTTGTCGAGTCGCGCCCCGGTAATGCGCTGCACGAGCTGGTCGTAGGAAACGCTGTCGCCGAAGCCGCAGACCATTGCCGCGACCTGCGTATCGAACACCGGATGCGGAACCAGATCGCCGAGATGGACGATGATCTCGATGTCTTGCCGGGCGGCATGGAAGACTTTGACCACCGCCTCGTTGGCCATCAGCCTGAAGAACGGGGTGAGGTCTATGTCGGGCGAAAGCGGATCGATCAGCGCCGTCACGCCGGGGGCCGCCATCTGGATCAGGCACAGGATTGGCCAGAAGGTCGTTTCGCGAATGAATTCGGTGTCGACGGTGACGAATTTCGACTTTTCGAAAGCGGCGAGAACGGTCTCGAGTTCTTTCTGGGTGGTGATGACGTGCATCAAATCGCTTTTGGCAGGAGTAGGGTCTCCTAGATTTCAGCCGGGAAGGCTTTCGTCAAGCCGTGGTGCACGCGTTACGGCCCCTCTGCGTTGTCTGGATCGCCGTTTCTTCTGGCCAGCCGGGCGAAAACGGTCGATGTGCGCAACAGCGCGGTGAAGCGGCTGCGTTTGCCCGCCGGGACGCCGGACCGGGCCTGCATGCGGTAGAGGATGACGGCGATGAAGATTGCATAGACGATGGCGCTGAACACGAAAAGCGCGCTTGGCCCGAAATACTGCATGGCCGTGGAGGCGGCGAAAGGGCCGCCGATGACGCCGAAGGAATAGAACAGCATCAGCGCCGCGTTGATCAGTACGAACTCGCCCTTGCCGGCGCGGTCATTGGAATGCGCCGCCGACAGCGAATAGAGCGGCATGGCGAAACAGCCGAAGATGAAGATGATGATGAAGTTGAGCAGCGGATTGCTGCCGGCGATGAACACCAGCGCCAGCGCTGAAAACATCGCGCAGCAGGTCGTCATCAACAGGACCCTGCGCCTGTCCCAGCGGTCGGAGAGGTAGCCGAGCGGATACTGGATGACGGCGCCGCCAAAGATACCGACACTGACGAAGGTGACGACATCGGCGACCGACATGCCGATCTGCTCGGCATAAACCGGCGACAAGGTGCGAAAGGCGCTGTTGGTGACGCCGACTGCAATGCAGCCGAAGCAACCCAATGGCGAAATGCGCCAGACGCGCGCCAGATCAAGCTTGACCTCCTCCGGCGGCGTCGGGTTGGAGCGGTCGCCGAGCGAGACCGGCACCAGCGACAGCGTAATCATGATCGACATGATGGCGAAGATGGTGAAGCCGCCGGCACCGAAGAAGGGAATCAGGAACTGGGCTGATGTCACCGATCCGGTATCGACCATCCGGTAGATCGCCAGCACACGGGCGCGGTCCCTGTTGGTGACGCCGGAATTGAGCCAGCTTTCGACGATCGTGAACAACCCGGCGAAGCAGAAGCCGCCGGCGAAGCGCACCGCGCACCACATCACCGGATCCAGCACCAGCACCATGAGCAAGGTGCCAGTCGAGGCGATCGCCGCCAGCGCCGAGAACGCCCTGATATGCCCTACCGCTTTCATGATGCGCGTGATGGCAAGGCAACCGAGCAAAAAGCCGGCGAAATAGAATGTACCCATCAGCCCGATGTCCGCGGCCGAAAACCCCTCCTGCGCACCGCGCAGCGCGATCAGCGTGCTTTGCAGGCCATTGCCGCCGAGCAGGATGCCTGCGGCGACAAGGAGTGGGATCAGCGGGCGGATGGAGGACATGAAGAAGGCGATCACGTAGCGGTGATCTCTTAATGGACCATCGCCTACGGGCGACGTTGGGCCAGCGGTATCCGCTTGCCTTGACAAATCCGGCCTCGCATGCGCTTTTCGCGCAAATTTTTGGGCCGGGCTGCGATGCCTTGGCCCACAACTCAGCACCCCGGACTTTACCAATGACCATGCACCGTTACCGCAGCCATACCTGTGCCCAATTGAGAAAGAGCGATGTGGGCAATTCCGTTCGCCTGTCGGGCTGGGTGCATCGCGTGCGCGACCATGGCGGCCTGCTGTTCATCGATTTGCGCGACCACTACGGCCTGACCCAGATCGTCGCCGATCCCGATTCGCCTGCCTTCAAGGTCGCCGAGACCTTGCGCGGCGAATGGGTCATCCGCGTCGATGGCGAGGTCAAGGCACGCTTGCCCGAGACCGTCAACGCCAACCTGCCGACCGGCGAGATCGAGATTTTCGCTCGCGAGATCGAAGTGCTATCGGCCGCCAAGGAACTGCCGCTGCCGGTGTTCGGCGAACCGGATTATCCCGAGGACATCAGGCTTAAGTACCGTTTCCTCGACCTGCGCCGCGAGACCCTGCACAGGAACATCGTGGCGAGGACCAAGATCATCGCCGAGATGCGCAAGCGCATGACCGATGTCGGCTTCACCGAATTCTCGACGCCGATTCTCACCGCCTCCTCGCCGGAAGGCGCGCGCGACTTCCTGGTGCCGTCGCGTATCCATCCCGGCACGTTCTATGCGCTGCCGCAGGCGCCGCAGCAGTACAAGCAGTTGATCATGGTGTCGGGCTTCGACCGCTATTTCCAGATCGCGCCCTGCTTCCGCGACGAGGACCCGCGCGCCGATCGCCTGCCCGGTGAATTCTACCAGCTCGATCTCGAAATGAGCTTCGTCGAGCAGGATGACGTGCTGTCGACCATGGAGCCGGTGATGCGGGGCGTCTTCGAGACCTTCGCCAACGGCAAGCCGGTGACGCAAAAATTCCAGCGCATTCCCTATGATGTCGCCATGCGCAAATACGGTTCCGACAAGCCGGACCTGCGCAACCCGATCGAGATGCAGGCCGTCTCCGAGCACTTCCGCGATTCCGGTTTCAAGGTGTTCGCCAACATTCTCGCCAACGACCCGAAGGCCGAGGTGTGGGGCATTCCGGCAAAGACCGGCGGCAGCCGCGCCTTCTGCGACCGGATGAATTCCTGGGCGCAGGGCGAGAGCCAGCCGGGGCTGGGCTACATCTTCTGGCGCAAGGAGGGCGAAAAGCTCGAAGGCGCCGGCCCGCTCGCCAAGAACATCGGCGAGGAGCGCACCGAGGCGATCCGGCAGCAACTCGGCCTTGCCGATGGCGATGCCGCCTTCTTCGTCGCCGGCGATCCGAAGAAGTTCGTTTCCTTTGCCGGAGCGGCACGCACCCGCGCCGGCGAGGAGTTGAACCTCGTCGATCGCGAGCGCTTCGAATTGTGCTGGATCGTCGATTTCCCGTTCTTCGAATGGAACGAGGACGAGAAGAAGATCGACTTCGCCCACAATCCGTTTTCGATGCCGCAGGGTGGCATCGATGCGCTGAACGGCGAGGATCTGCTCGGCATCAAGGCTTTCCAGTACGACATGGTTTGCAATGGCTTTGAGATCGCTAGCGGTGGCATCCGCAACCATCTGCCCGAAACCATGGTCAAGGCGTTCGAGACCGTCGGGCTCGACCGTGCCACGGTGGAAGAGCGCTTCGGCGGCCTTTACCGCGCCTTCCAGTACGGCGCGCCTCCGCATGGCGGCATGGCCGCCGGCGTCGACCGCGTCGTCATGCTGCTGGTTGGCGCCAAGAACCTGCGCGAGATCACCATGTTCCCGATGAACCAGCAGGCCTATGACCTGTTGATGAACGCGCCCTCGGAGGCCACGCCGCAGCAGCTTCGCGAACTGGCTCTGCGTGTCGCGGCGGTGAAGAAGGACTGACGGCAGCGTTGCAACTGCCCTTTCTCCTCGTCACTACACGGGGAGAAATGTCCGGCAGGACAATAAGGGGCAGCGCGGATGCTGGCGATTTGCGAGCGGTCGTAGCAGCTGAGGCCTTCTGACAGGCAATCGTTTCAGACTGGAATTCATATCCGCAAGCGTCGGCGCTGCCCTCATCCGCCTGCCGGCACCTTCTCCCCGTATAGTGATGAGGAGAAGGCAGCCAATTCGATCAGTCTTCGTTGGCCTTGACGGCCACGCCGAGCGTCTTCGGCAGGTCGAGAGGGTTGGACATCGCGCCCGCCATGATCAGCGCGAACGGCACCGATGCCGGCGGTTCGGCCGAGATTTCGAGGCTCTTGGGGTCGTCGAGATATTTGCTGACGGCTGCCGTAACCTGCGCCGTCAGTTCCGGATTGTTGAGCTGCGCCATGCCGAACGGCACGATCGCCTTGGCCTGGTTGGCGACGTCCTTGGCCGACATGCCTTGCTGCTTGCCGACATAGTCCAGCACCTTGCCGGTCAGCGAATCGTCGTCGAAACGGATCGAGGCGCTGTTGAACGAAAGCTGCTGCAAGAGGCCGAGCATGGCCATGCCTTGCGCGGAATTGTCGGCGCCTTGGGGCTGTGCCGCCATCTTCTTCTGCATCTCCTGCAGTGACTTGATGAAGTCCAGTGTGTAGCCGCCGAGGTTGAAGGTCATGCCGAGCGTGCCGGCATTCTCAACGGAGATGTCGTATTTCGACAGTTCCATCTTGCCGTCGGTTGGCTGCCAGGTGCCAGCCATCTCGAAATTGCCCGAGATGTTCTGGTAGCCAAGCGCGTCGATCACTTCTTTCGACTTGGGGTCATCGACCAGCGTCAGATCCGCGTGGAACTTTTCCGTGGTGCCGGTGAATTCCATCGCCTTGCCGTCGGCCGGCGGTGTGATCTGGATGGCGAGCCCGTCCATCGAGAAGGCGGTCTTGTCGGCGACCTTGACCGTCATGTTCGAAAGTTCGGCGGACTTGTACATCATCAGCGAGCCGAGCGGGCCGGTCGCGCCGTCGGCGGGAACCGCCATGTCATGGATGACGAAGGGGCTTAGATTGAGGGTGACGCCGTCCTTGCTGTGTTCGAACGCCGATGTCGAAACGGTGGCGATGTCAAAGCCACCGTTCGCCGCGGTAATGCCTTCGAGTTTGACGTCACCGATGGTGAGGGGTTCCTTTTCCGCCGCCGGCTTTACCGACACGCCCTGCAACACCATGCTGGTGTTGTCGCCGGTCACGCCGGTCCAGGAGATGTCGACGCCCTGGGCCGAAAGCGCCGCCTTCAGCCGATCGGCGACCGCCGTGTCCTGGGCAAGGGCCGCATTCAACGGCAGTGTGAGCAAGAAGGTCGAAAGAGCGAATTTCCGGAGAGTTGAGCGTTTGATTGTCATCGCAAAGTTCCCTGAGAGTGTCCTGAAATTGTTTTTCACTTCTTCGCCATCACCATTCCGTGACGAACTGGACGGGAAAAAGGCGTGTCCCGGCACAATGGTCAAAAATCGCAGCGAAAGGCAAACCGATCCGAACGCTATCGGATAATGCAGTGAATTTGGCATGAAGGTGTTATCGTGCTTCGCAATAGCGGCGGCATGTAACAGATTGATGTTGGTCGGCAAGTTCGACCTTGCGGTTTCCGGTTGCCGAAGGCGCGCAAATCGGTCGGCGCGGTTCGCGCCTCTTGCCGCGAATCACCCGCTCGGCTAGTTCCAGCCCATGGGAAAAAGGCTTTTGCCACCTGAAGATGGTGGCGGCGACAACATTGAACCGGTCGATCTGAAGAAGGCGCTGGAAGAGCGCTATCTCGCCTATGCGCTGTCGACCATCATGCATCGGGCGCTGCCTGACGTGCGCGACGGACTGAAGCCGGTCCATCGTCGAATCATGCACGCCATGCGCCTGCTGCGCCTCAACCCCGATCAGGGCTTCGCCAAATGCGCCCGTATCGTCGGCGAGGTGATGGGCAAGTTCCATCCCCATGGCGACCAGTCGATTTATGACGCGCTGGTGCGGCTGGCGCAGGATTTTTCCATGCGCTATCCCCTGGTCGACGGCCAGGGCAATTTTGGCAACATCGACGGCGATAATGCCGCGGCGATGCGCTACACCGAAGCGCGCATGACCGATGTGGCGACCGAGCTGCTCGCGGGTATCACCGAGGATGCGGTCGACTTCCGGCCGACCTACAACGAAGAAGACGAAGAGCCGGCGGTGCTGCCAGGTGCCTTTCCCAACCTCTTGGCCAACGGCTCGTCCGGCATCGCGGTTGGCATGGCGACATCGATCCCGCCGCACAATGCGGCCGAGCTTTGCGATGCGGCATTGCACCTGATCGAGCACCGGGACGCGCCGGTGGCAAAGCTGATGGATTTCGTCCAGGGGCCGGATTTCCCGACCGGCGGCATCATCGTCGACAGCCGCGCCTCTATCCTCGAAGCGTACCAGACCGGCCGCGGCGGCTTTCGTGTCCGGTCGAAATGGAACCAGGAGGACCAGGGCAGGGGCACCTGGAGCATCGTCGTCACCGAAATCCCATACGGCGTGCAGAAAGCGCGGCTGATCGAGAAGATCGCCGAGCTGTTGATGGCCCGCAAACTGCCGCTGCTTGAGGATATCAGGGACGAAAGTGCTGAGGACATCCGCGTCGTGCTGGTGCCGAAGAGCCGTTCCGTCGATCCGGGCATCCTGATGGAATCGCTGTTCAAGCTCACCGAGCTCGAAAGCCGGTTCCCCCTCAACATGAACGTGCTGTCGCGCGGCAAGGTGCCCAATGTGCTGTCGCTGAAGGGCGTGCTGCAGGAATGGCTCGACCACCGTCGCGACGTGCTCGTTCGACGCTCGAGGCATCGCCTGGGCGAGATCGAAAGACGGCTGGAGATCCTTGCCGGTTACCTGATCGCCTATCTCAACATCGACGAGGTGATCAAGATCATCCGCGAGGAGGATGAGCCCAAGCAGGTGATGATGGCCCGCTGGTCGCTCACCGACACGCAGGCAGAAGCCATCCTCAACATGCGCCTGCGCGCTTTGCGCAAGCTGGAAGAATTCGAAATCCGAAAGGAATTCGACGGCTTGAGCGCCGAGAAGAAGCAGATCGAGGCGCTGCTGGCGTCCGATGCGAAGCAGTGGTCGACGATCAAGTGGGAAGTCACCAATCTGCGTGAAAAATTCGGCCCGGAGACCGAGCTCGGCAAGCGGCGCACCCAGTTCGCCGATGCGCCCGAGCACGACCTGACCGACATCGCGCACGCCATGATCGAGCGCGAACCGGTCACCGTGGTGGTTTCGGAGAAGGGCTGGCTGCGGGCGATGAAGGGCCATCTGGCCGACCTCTCGACGCTGACCTTCAAGGAAGGCGACAGCCTCAAGCTCGCCTTCCATGCCCAGACCACCGACAAGGTGCTGGTCTTCACAACGGGCGGCAAGTTCTACACGATCGGTGCCGACCGGCTGCCGGGCGGGCGCGGTCACGGCGAGCCGATCCGCATCATCGTCGATATGGACAACGACCAGGACATCGTCACCGCCTTCGTCCACGATCCGAAGCGCAAGCTGCTGCTGGCCTCGTTCGAGGCCAACGGCTTCATCGTGCCGGAGGAGGAAGTCGTCGCCAACACCCGCAAGGGCAAGCAGGTGATGAACGTCAAGGCGCCGGACGAGGCCAAGCGCTGCGTGCCGGTCACCGGCGATCACCTGGCTATCGTCGGTGAGAACCGCAAGATGCTGGTCTTTCCGCTTTCAGAAATTCCGGAGATGGGCCGCGGCAAGGGCGTGCGGCTGCAGAAATACAAGGATGGCGGCCTTCTCGACCTGAAGCCGTTCACGCTGGAGACCGGCCTGTCCTGGCAGGATTCTGCCGACCGCACCTTCACCCGCTCGCGTGAGGAACTGGCTGAATGGATCGGCGCCCGTGCGTCGGCCGGCCGCATGGTGCCGAAGGGTTTCCCGAGGACGGGCAAGTTCGGGTGACGTGCTGATCTCCCCCCTCGAGGGGGGAGATGTCGCCGAAGGCGACAGAGGGGGGTCGATACGACCTGCCGTGACTCCCTCTTTGTGGTAACGAAGGCCAGCACTTCCGCGGCCTCTGGCCTGCTGGCCATCTCCGCCCCGACAGGGGCGATTCCCAATCATTTGGACTATCGTCACGATTGCTGCACTATATCAGTGCATAACTGACCGGATGGGCCGGAGAGAGCAGGGCATTTGAAGGAAGCGAGAATCCAGAAACCGGAACGGCAGCAGCGCCTGTTTGGCCTGTCGACGCCGCTGCGGTCGGCTGTCATTCCGCCGCTGTCGGCGGCACGCTGGCTGCTGGTGCTGATCGTCGCCGCCGGCGTCTATTTCTTCCACGGCTTCCTGTTTCCCGTTCTGGCGGCGCTGGTCATCGCTTTCGCCAGCTGGCCGCTCTACCGACGCCTGCTGGCCGGCGTTGGCGGCAACCGCACCATCGCCGCGACGTTTGCAATCCTCTTCATCCTCGCCTTCCTGGTCATACCGATCGCCCTTGCCGGCACCTATGCCATCAACGAGGTGCGCGAATGGGTCGGCTGGGCGATCGAGACCAACCGGCACGGTGCGGTGACGCCGCATTGGATCGCAACCATGCCTGCCGTCGGCGACTGGCTGAACGAGCAATGGACCACCAATCTTGGCCATCCCGGCGGCATCGGCGAACTCATCCAACTGGTCAGCGGCGCCAATATCGGCAGCATCTATCGCGGCGCGCTCGCGGCGGGCGGCAGCGCCTTCGGCCTGCTTTTGACGCTGCTCTTCATGATGATCGCTCTGTTCTTCGCTTATCGCGACGGCGAGCATTTTGCAGGCCAGATCGACCGCTTGGGCGAACGTATCCTGCCGACAAGGTGGGAGCGGATTTCGCGCGTCGTCCCCGCGACCATCTCGTCGACCGTGACCGGCATGACCGTCATCGCCATCGGTGAGGGGCTGGTGCTGGGCATCGCCTACTGGCTGGCTGGCGTGCCGTCGCCGGTCACGCTCGGCGCCTTGACCGGCGTCATGGCGCTGATCCCTGGCGGGGCGCCGCTGTCCTTCACCCTGGTGTCGATCTACCTCGCCGCCAGCGGCTCGCCGATGGCCGGCCTGGCGCTGTTCATATGGGGCACGGTCGAGCTGTTCATCGTCGACAAGACGTTGCGCCCGAAGCTCGTCGGCGGACCGATAAAACTGCCCTTCCTGCCAACCTTTTTCGGCCTGATCGGCGGCGTCAAGACCATGGGCTTCCTGGGTCTCTTCATCGGCCCGGTGCTGATGGCGCTGCTGGTCGCGATCTGGCGCGAGTGGCTGCGCGAGGTGGAACTTTCCGACGAGATGGCCGCCGACTCGGCGGCCGAGATCGAGGCCGGTCCACAGATCGAGATCTTGCCGGAACCTGGCGCGGCCAAGAAGGCCAGCGCCTGACCCAAAGCCAGATACCCTTATACTGGCCCGGTTCTCCTACACCGGATGGTGCACAGCGAAGTCTACGCGGCGCTTGCGGCCGTCATGCAGTTGCCAGAGAGAATGCGCGACCAGCGTGATGATCAGGATCCCGCCGCCGATCAGGCTGTTGCGGGTCGGCGTCTCGGCAAAGACCATCCACACCCAGACGGGCGCCAGCACGGTTTCGAGCAGGTAGAACATCGCCACTTCCGGTCCTGAAATGTATTTTGGGCCGGCGGCGAGGCAGAAGAACGAGATCGGCATGATGACGGCGCCGTTGAAGATGATCCACCCTGGCGCATTCACATGAAAGCCTTCGCCGGTGACCATGAAGGCTGCCAGCCCAAGCGGCAGAAGGACGCCGACGAGTGAGGTGAAACCCATGTCCTTGCCGCTGGCGCGCGAGATGGTGATGGCCACCGCGACGAAGAAAGCCGAGCAAAGCGCCATGAAATCGCCGAAGAGGTGACCGGTGCCGATCGAGTCGCCGACGATGACCAGCACGCCGAGGATCATGACAGCCATGGCAATGATCGTAGCCAGCCGCGGTCTTTCCCCGAGGAATATCCACGACAGCAGCGCCGCGAAGACCGTGTTGAAGGCCAGGATGAACACTAGGTCGGCGGTTGATGTGTGGTACACGGCAGTGATGAAGGTAACGCTGGTCAGCCCATAGCATATGGCGACGGCAAGTCCGGACCAGCCGGGGATGAGCTGCGGGGCGTTCCGGCTCAGGGAGCGCCAGACCGACCAGATGATCATGGCCGCGACGAATGTGGCGCCGGTGCGCAGCAGCATGATCGTCCATGCGCCACCGTCGGCGAGGCGGATCAATGGTATGTCGACAGTCAGTGTCAGCCCGCCGATGGCGGTTATCAAAAGACCTTTCTGGTGATCGTAGGGAGAGGACATGCAGGAACTTTCGCAATGAAATGCAGGCTGGCGGCTGGCCGGTGCAATGGCGCACTCTCTCCAGCCAACCGGCTGAAAGACCAGCATCGCCCGCGTTGAAACAGTTTAAGCGTGGATCGTGGAAAAACTCAGCGTGAAACCGCTTCGTTGGTGTAGCGTTCCCAGCCTTTTGGGCCGAGATGCTCCTGCGGCATGAAGCGCATCTTATAATTCATCTTGCGCGAGCCATTGACCCAGTAGCCGAGGTAGACATGGGGCAGGCCCATCGCCTTGGCGCGGGCGATGTGGTCGAGGATCATGAACGTGCCGAGCGAGCGGCTTTCGAAATCGGGATTGAAGTAGGAATAGACCATCGACAGCCCGTCGGCCATCTTGTCGGTGAGCGCCACCGCGATGAGTTCGCCCTGACCCTTGCCGGTGATGAAGGTATCGGGCCCGCGCCGCCGGTATTCGATCACCTTGGTGTCGACATGGGTGTCCTCGACCATCATGGCATAGTCGAGCACCGTCATGTCGGACATGCCGCCGCGGCGATGGCGGGCGTCGAGATAACTGCGGAACAGCGAATATTGTTCGGTCGAGGGCTCGGCATCGTGCATCGCGCCAACGAGATCGGAATTGTGCTGCAGCACGCGCTTCATGTTGCGGCTGGCAACGAATTCCTGGGCGAGGATGCGCACCGAAACGCAGGCGCGGCAGGTCTCGCAAGCCGGCCTGTAGGCGATGTTCTGCGAACGCCTGAAGCCACCTTGCGTCAGGAGGTCGTTCATCTCGGAGGCTTTGTCGCCGACCAGATGCGTGAACACCTTGCGCTCGAACTGGCCGTCGAGGTAGGGGCACGGCGACGGCGCGGTCAGGAAGAACTGCGGCGACTGGGTCGGATGCTGCGTCATCGAGACTTGGAAATGCTCCTTCGAGTCGCTCTACCTTTGGCGCGGAAAGCGAAAAATTCAACAGGATTGTGAAGGCGCGGGCAAGCGGACGCCTTCACATTTGCGCTGACGCGACGGGAGCGCTTCCGGAAAAATGCCTTTAACGGCCGGTGCGGCTGACCACCGTGCCGAGCAGAAGGTCATGTAGCGTGCGCTTACGATCAGCGACCAAGGTCACCAGCAGGACCAGCGGCGACAGGATGACGTTGCCGGCCCAGAACAGCACTGAGTGGACGACCGCGGTGAGGCCATCGATCGGCCTGCCGTCGAGTCGGTCGAGGCGAATGCCCATCATCTTCATGCCCGTGGTGGCCTGGTCGGCGCTGCCCAGCGTGTTCCAGATGTAGAGAATGGCGACGGCCGGGACCAGGATGCCGAACAGCATCCAGCCAAGCCCGAGAGTCAAGAGCCCGAGGACGAACACCAGTATGGCGAAGGGAATGGTGAGCAATGCGACGATGATGTAGTCGAGCACGAAGGCCAGGATGCGCCTCGTGCGCACGCCTTCATAGGCCCTGACATCGTCGAGCCGGGTATTGATGATTTCGCCGTCGAGAACGCGCGCGTTCATGTCATTTCCTCGTAACGAGGCCCGACATAGGGTGCGGGCCACTCGATGATGAAATGGTGAAGTCCTGTATCGGAATCAAGGTCAGGACTTCACCGGGCCGCAAGGCTCGAACCGCGGCGAGCACAATCTGAACCGGTTGAATTTGGCGCGCGGATGGCATTAGCTTGTTGCGGCGCAACAAAAGCACTCTGGGAAAGAGGCAAGGGGACAGGGCGATATGGATTACGACATGCTGGTCATCGGCAGCGGCCCTTCCGGCCGCCGCGCGGCGGTGCAAGCGGCCAAGCTCGGCAAATCGGTGCTGGTGGTCGACCGCGGCCGGCGTCTGGGCGGCGTCTCCGTGCACACCGGCACGATCCCCTCGAAAACGCTGCGCGAAACGGTCCTCAACCTGTCAGGCTGGCGCGAGCGCGGCTTTTACGGGCGCGGCTACCGGGTCAAGCAGGACATCTCGGTCGGCGACCTGATCGAGCGCCTGCACAAGACGCTCGACCACGAGGTCGAGGTGCTGCAGCACCAGTTCATGCGCAACACGGTCAAGAGCGCGCGTGCGGCGGTGAAGTTCCTCGGCCCCAACAAGGTCAGCCTGACATCGGACAATGGCGATTACAGCGAAGTCGGTTTCGCCAATGCGCTGATAGCGGTCGGCACCCGGCCGCACCGGCCGAGCGACGTGCCTTTCGACAAGACCCGTGTCTTCGACAGCGACGAGATGCTGGAGCTCCACCGCCTCCCCCGCACGCTGACCGTGATCGGCGCCGGCGTCATCGGCGTCGAATATGCCACGATCTTTTCCGCGCTCGATGTACCGGTGACACTGGTCGAGCCGCGCAACTCCATCCTCGATTTCGTCGACCGCGAGATCGTCGACGATTTCATCCACCAGATGCGTGATCGCGGCATGACGATCCGGCTGGGCAGCGCGGTGAAGGAAATCCGCTCCAGGCCCGAAGCCGCCGAGGTGGAATTGGCCGACGGCCGCACCATTCGCTCGGAGGTCGTGCTCTACGCCGCCGGCCGCACCGGGAATGTCGGCAGCCTGGGTCTCGACGTGGTCGGCATCGAGGCCGACTCCAGGGGCCGCATCAAGGTCGATCCGCAGACTTTCCAGACCAGCGTGCCGAACATCTACGCCGCCGGCGATGTCATCGGCTTTCCGAGTCTTGCCTCGACATCGATGGAGCAGGGTAGGGTGGCGGCCTGCCATGCTTTCGGCGTGACGTTGCCACCGCCGCCGGAAACCTTTCCCTATGGGATCTACGCGGTGCCGGAGATCTCCACGGTCGGCCATTCCGAGGAGCAGGTGCGCCAGAGTGGTGCCGCCTACGAGGTTGGTGTGGCGCGCTTCCGCGAGACGTCGCGCGGCCACATCATGGGCGTCGACACCGGCTTCCTGAAGCTCCTGTTCTCGATCGAGACGCGCCGCCTGCTCGGCGCGCATATCGTCGGCGAGGGCGCTACCGAGCTGATCCATATCGGCCAGGCGGTGATCAACCTCGGCGGCACGGTCGACTTCTTCGTCAACAACACCTTCAACTATCCGACTCTGGCCGAGGCCTACAAGATCGCAGGGCTGGATGCCTGGAACAGGATGGGGCGGTAGGCTCTATCCGTCCAGCTGCGACAGCAGCGCCAGCATCACATCGGCCGAAGGCATGGGCAGCACAGCCTCGATTTCCGCCGGCCGCACGCCGGCAATGGTGTCGCTGCCGGCCGCGACCGTTCCGAGCGGCCCGCGGAAACCGTGCTTCGACCAGGCGAGCTCCTGCAGCTTCGGACTGGTCAGTGCTTCCAGCAACCTGTCGACGGTCGGGTCTATGGTGATCAGCGGGTGCGCCGAATAGACCGTCGGACGCGGGTAGAGGATTTCAGGCTTGGCGCCGGCGCCAGCCTGCACGCGCTGCCAGCGCGCCGGGTCGGCAAGCGCCCATTCCACCAGCTGGTTCTCATAGCCCACCGCCATCGGCTCGGCACCAAGACCGCCAGCAATGTACTGGTCGAACAGTTTTCCCGACGATGAGGATTTCAACCCCATGCTGCGGAAGATTGCCTTGGCCTGGTCGCCATGCTGGGCAAGCAGCTCCTGCGTCGCCACGTCGCCGCTCATCAGGCTCAGTACCAGGCCGGCGAACATGAAGCCCGAATTCGAACGGTTGGGATCGGTGGAGACGATCCGGGTGCGGCCATAGAGCTCGGCGATGCCCAGATCCGACCAGTTTTTGCCGGCAAGGATAGCGTCAAGCAGCGCCTTGAGGTCGAGCTGGTTGTAGTCGCCCTTGGCGGCGACCGTGACCAGCCCGCTTTTCTTCAGCCCCTCGACCACCGGTCCCCAGGTGTAGACGACGATCGGCGAATTGAGCACGACCTGGTCGTTACGGATCGCCACACCGCTCTTGCGCGCCAGGTCGACCATGATCGATGAGGATGGCCACAGGAATTGCGGCTTTTGCGTCAACAGTGCCGGCTCGCGCACCATCTCGACCGAGCCGGCGACGCGCGCGTCGAGCTCCAGCCCGTATCCGCCGAGTGCATGGACGACATCCGGATCGGCGAGGAAGGCCTGCTTCTCGCCGCCGATGAAGCCGAACAGATGTGCCCGGTTGCCGAGATAGCCGCGAAATTCCGGCCGGTCTTTCAGCGTCAGATAGCCGCCTGTGCCGGCCGCGGCGGCACCCAGCAGTCCCAGTCCGAAAGCGCGGCGTGAAATGGCCATCAGCGACCGATATCCTCTTTGAGCGATTCCTGAATGAGTCGCAGGTCAACGTCGAGCGTGCCGAGTTCGCTATCGGCAAGGCTAT
The DNA here is from genome assembly GCF_006442395.1 of Mesorhizobium sp. B2-3-5. Classification (NCBI taxonomy): domain Bacteria; kingdom Pseudomonadati; phylum Pseudomonadota; class Alphaproteobacteria; order Hyphomicrobiales; family Phyllobacteriaceae; genus Mesorhizobium; species Mesorhizobium sp. B2-3-5. The sequence goes on from NZ_VFVX01000001.1 coordinate 310,408, forward strand.
CGGCATAATGCACGAAGGCATCCTGCAGCTTGGCGATGACAGCACCGACATTGGCAAGCCGCGCCTGGCTTGGCGCCCGCCGGTTCGCCAGGGTCGCGTAGCCCTCCGCCACCTCCGCCGCTTGCGGCACATAATAGGTAAGGAAGCGCCGGACCGACGGCGCGGTCTCCGGTTTTTGTTCGACCTTGGAAATCACGTCGGCAGCAATGTCGGACAGGTTCTTCACCTTGGCTTTCATGTCCTTGTCGGCGATCGAGCCGGCCGCAGCCGTAAGCCGGTCGGCGGCCGGCTGCGCCTGCGCTAGAAGTTCGCGGGCAAACGCGACGCGGCTGCCGTTCATTGTGCTCAGATCGAGCCCTTCGAACAGCTGGCGCGGCGCCAGCACGAACACCAGCCCGGCAAAGACCAGCACCGAAATCACCGCCGAGACAAGGAACGGGAACTGGGTGAGGGCGCTCAGACCGATCAGCAACGCGGCGGACGCCAGACCCGCGACGATCCAATTCCAGTCATTGCCGAACAAGCCGCGCATATCCAGCCTTAATTGTAGCCGCGCGCGGCGCGGAAGGCGCCCGCCAGATCGCCGCCGCCATTGAAGACGCGCGCCGACGTCGCCTTGGCGAGACTGTCGAGCTGGCTCTTGTCGGCGTCGCCGAAGGTGATGCCGAACACTGGTACGCGCACCGGCGCCTGACGCCATTGCTCGAGGAAACGGTCGGCGCTGCCATCGGTGCGGCCGTCGGTCATGATGACGATGGCCGGTAGGTATTTCGCAAGCTCGGCGGTTGCGGTGATCTTCTGCAGCGCCTGTTCGGCGCAGGCATACATGTCCGTGCCGCCGCCGGCATGCTGCTCCGCGACATCGCCGAGCAACTGGCTCTGCCCAGCCGGATCGCCGCTCGCCTCGAAAACGGTGCGCACCGTGCCGTCGAAGGGCAGCACGAAGATGCGGTCCGCGGGCGTCCACTGCGCCAGGACTTCGCTCGCCTTCTCCGGTGTGAACAGGAACTGTGCGGCCGCCTGGAGCTGCTTCTCGCCTTCGTTCTCCATCGAGCCGGAGAAGTCGAAACAGAGCGCCGTCAGCGATGGCTTGCGCAAGGCCTGCTGGTAAAGATCGAGCGCCTTTCGGATCACCGCCGGTTCGGGCATGCGGATCGAGGTCACAAGCTTGCCCGGATCGAAATTCCAGTCCGGTTCGGCCGCGGCCTGGATAGCCGAGCCGCCAAGCGGAAGCCGCCGGCCGGTGTCGGCGATGCGTTTGCGCACCGCCTCCGATTGCAGATAGGCGAGCAGGTCGGTGAAGAATTTTTCGACATCCGGGCCGTGGCCATGGTCGATGAAGCCGAGCGGCGAATCGCCGACGGCGACCCCGTCGGCCGGATAGATCGCGTAGAGCGGCTCGTCGCCCATCTGCTTCAACTTATCGTTGGCCTCCTTGAGCGTCGCTTCGTAGTTCCACATCGCGTCATAGAGCGTGCCCTGACGCGCGGAATCGACATAGAGATCGGCGAGCCAGCCGGACGACCCGGAAGACCTCTCGACGCCTTGCAGCAGGGCGCCGACCGTGTCGTGCACAGCCGGATTGTCGAGATCGCCGGGCTCGATCACCTGCTTGCCGCCAAGCGCGCTGGACAGCATGGCGAGATAGGCGCTGGCGCCCGAATTCGACTGCGTGGCCGAGGTCATCAGGAATTTCAGCTTGCCGTTCTTCACCGCGGCGAGGATGTCCTTCATGAACACTTGCCTGCCGACCCAACCGAGTTCGGCGGCCTTGGATTTGCGCACGCCCAAAATGACCGGCATCTGCGCGATCGAGGTCAGGTTGCGCACCTTGCGGCCGGAATCGAACAGATCGACCCAGACGCTCGATGCCGGCCACACCGCATCCTGCCCTAGGCCATCAGGCTTTTGCAGACCGAGCCCGATATCGAGCGACCCCTGATAAGAGATGGTGCAGGTCGCGCCCCGCTTGGCACAGAACTCCTGCACGATCGGCTCGAGCACCGTGTTTTCGGAACCGGAGACGATCGAGAATTTGACATTGCTCGAATTGCAGGCCGCCAAAAACACGGCGCAGGCCAGGAGCAGAACGGACGTCAGCGTCTTCGGCATGGCGGTTCCGATCAGGCCTGGGTCAGCGCTTTCTTCAAATCGATCGTCATCTGGTCCATCTGCTTTTCAGCGTCGGCCCGCTTCCGGCGGCCTTCCTGCTGGACCTTCAGTACGCCCTGCACCGTGTCGATGAGGTCGCGATTGGCCTGCGCCAAAGTTTCGACGTCGACGATGCCGCGCTGCGCCTGTTCCTCGATCGAGATCGCCTGATCCTTCATCATCTTGGAAGTCTGGCGGATCATCTCATTGGTGGCATCCGTCACCGTCTTTTGCAGCTCAAGCGCCGATTTCTGGTTGGTCAGGCCGAGCAGGATGACCATTTTCTGCTTCCAGGCCGGCACTGTCAGCGCCGAGGTCGCCTGCAAGTTCTCGATCAGCGTCTCGTCGCCTGACTGGACAATGCGGATCTGCGGCAATTGCTGGATGCCGAGTTGGCGCGCCTGCACCAGGTAGAAGATACGTTTTTCAAGGCGATCCAGCGCTTGTACCGCGTCCTGGTAGGTCTGCGCCTCAAGTGTGCCGCCGACATCGCCCCCGGTCGAATCCGCCGCCGCCTTTAGTTTCGGCAGCTCAGTGGCGCGGTAGTCGTCGACGAATTTCTTGCCGGCCTGCACATAGGCGTCGAGCTTGAGGATGGAGTCCTTCGTCTGCTCATGCAGGTCGTCGAGCACCGCGATGTCGCGCCGCAGCGTGTCCTTGTGACGATCGAGTTCGAGACCGATGCGGTCGATCTGGCCGGCGACGTCCTCGTATTTTTCCTTGAAGCGCTCCAGCCGCGCCTTGAACGACGAAAACAGATTGCTGAGAAATCCCTGGTCTTTCAGCGAGGCCGGATCGAGGTTCTTGGCCTTCATGATGATGTCGGTCAGGAGGTTGCCGGTGTCGCCCAGATCGCGGTTGCGCAGCTGGGAAAGGATCTTGTCGGCATACTCGCTTACGGCCTGCTGGGCGCGATCGCCGAAAACCGAGATCGCGGCGCGATCACGCACGTCGATACTGGTTTCAATCCTGGCTATCTCGGCCGGATTGGCGGCTATGACAGGCAATTGCGAAGTGTCGTCGAGCAGAGTGATGCTGTTCTTGTCGGCCATGCAGACCTCCCCTCAGTGAACAGTATCTCGATAGACAGTCTGTAACAGAGATATGTCGCCGCTGTGGAGAAAGGAAGCCCCAGGCCATTTTAGCGGATAATCCGGGGTAAATAGCGTTACTTTTTCAGCCTACGTGCGCCACGGCGGCCGGCCCCGCCAGCCATTGCCTGACGATCGCGGCATCCGGATCACCGATTTCGTGGCCCGATGGGATGATCCGGGCCTCGATCTCGCCACCGTGCCGGCTGAGCAGTGTCACCAGCGCCGGCGCGAAGGGTCCATAGGTTTCGTCGGCCGCCCCGGCGATGATCAGTGCCCGGGTTCCCTTCAGGTCCGTCGCCGGCGTTTGGTCGAGCACGGGCATTGGCCTCAGCAGCGCCGCCCTGCGCACGATGCCGGGATGGAGCAGCATCAGGCTGGAAATCAGGTTGGCGCCATTCGAGTAGCCGAGGAAGGTCGCGTGATCGAGGTCGAGCCCGTGGCGCTTGGCGGCCTGACTTGCGAATGCCGCGAAGGCAGCCGTTTCCCCAAGAACACTCTTCTGTTCGAAACGCGTCGGGGTTATCCGCTCGAACCAGCGAAAACCGTCCTCCTGGGGGATACGGCCACGTGCCGCGACCAGAACGGCGCCGGGCGCGACCCGTCTTGCCAGCGGCACCAGGGTGGTCTCGTCGACGCCCGATCCATGCAGCAGGAAAAGGCATTCACGGCTCTCCCCGCCAGCCCCCAGGAGACGATAGGGAAAGGCCAGATCCATCCGCGGCGGGCTGGTTTCGACGCTGTCGCCAGTCATCCCGCATCCTCTTGATTATATGACGTCCCGCTCAATTTGCCGGCTTCAAAACGCAATATTTTCATGCTCCGCGAAAGTTGATTGAACCAGGCGCATTCCAGCCCGTTTCTGCGCCGATATACTCCCGATGGGAGGAATCGGAGCGGTGCGCCGGGGGTCGCATTGCTGGACATGAACAACCAGCTTTGAGGCCTTTTGTCGATGACCACCCCTGTTTCGCCCGAACGCGACACGCGTATCGATGTACTGCGCGCGCTGGCGCTGCTCACCATTTTCATCGATCATGTGCCAGGCACGGCTTTCGAGACCCTGACCTACAAGAATTTCGGCTTCTCGGACGCGGCCGAGGGATTCGTGCTGATTTCGGGCATCTCGGTCGCGCTCGCCTATGGCACGAAGTTCCGACCGGGCGGCCGGCTTCTCGCGACATTGAAGATGTGGCGGCGGGCTGGCGTGCTCTATATCACCCACATCGTCACGACGATGATGGTGATGGCCCTGTTCTGCGCCGTGGCGGTGCTTGCCAGGCGGCCCGAACTGCTGAAGATGATCAATATCGAGCCGCTGATGAAGAACACGCCGGAAGTGCTGGTCGGCATCGTCACGCTTGGCCACCAGCTCGGCTACAACAACATCCTGCCGGTCTATGCCGCGCTGCTTTTGATGGCACCGGCCTTTGTCCTGTTCATCGGCTACAGGCCCGCCGCGGCACTTGCCGTGTCCGGTGCGCTGTGGCTCGTCGCCGGCATCTGGCAGATCGCCCCGCCCAACTATCCCGAGCCCGGCTTCTGGTTCCTGAATCCTCTGTCCTGGCAGTTCCTGTTCAACATTGGCGTGGCCGCCATGCTGCATGTCAGGCGCGGCGGGGTCATTCCGGTCAACCGCTGGCTGGTTGGCGCCGCCGCCGTCTATGTGCTGGCGGCACTGGCATGGGTGCACAGCCCGCTCTGGGGGCAGATAACGTGGTTCAACCTGCCGGTGGTGATCGGCGGCTTCGACAAGACGTTCCTGTCGCTGCCGCGACTGCTGCACATACTGGCGGTCAGCTATCTGATCGTCGTCTTGCCGGCGCTCTCCAGCCTGTTCCGCACCAGCCCCGACCATCCGTTGGCGATATTGGGCAAACGCTCGCTGCCGGTCTTCATCGCCGGCACGGTGATCGCCATGGTCGCGCAGGTGATGAAACTGGTCAATCCGGGCGGGCTTGCCTATGACAGCCTGTTGCTTTCAGCCGGCATCGCCATGCAGTTCGCACTCGCCTTTTATCTTGAATGGCTGTCGACCATCGGCGGCTCCGGCAAGGTCCGCATGACGCAAAAGGATATCGCGCCTGTGCGTGCGTCCTTCGGTATCTCCGCCGTGGCACGGGCCAATCGCTGAGGGAATGCGGTTCAGCCGCGCGGCGGAGCCGACGACCCCCGCACGATCAGTTCGACCGGCAGTTGCTGCCGGCTGACCGGCCCGTCGCTCTCCAGGATCGCCCTGACGGCAAGGCGGCCCATCTCGGCAATCGGCTGGGCGATCGTGGTTAATGGCGGCTCGGATACAGATGCTTCCGGAACACCATCGAATCCGACGACGGAAACATCGCCGGGCACGTTGAGCCCGCGCGCGCTCAGCCATTCGAGCGTCACCAATCCTATCCTGTCCGACATCGCCAGGATGGCCGTCGGCGGCTGGTCGGAAGCGAAGATGGTTTCGAGCCCCGCCTTCGTGCTCACCGCATCGTTGGCGGTTTCATAGACGGGCACTTTGGACGCGTCGACGCCAACGCGGGAAAGCTCCCGGAGATAGCCGGTGAGCCGGTCGCGCGTCCCGGCATAGGTTGCGGCACGAACCTGTTCGGGCGAAACAAGTCCTGTCCTGTCATCGACGAAGGGCAGCGCCAGGACGGCAAAGCGGCGATGGCCGAGATCCGTGAGATGGCGCGCCGCCATGCCGGCGCCCGCGATGTTGTCGACACCGATCGCCGCGACCGACCCATCCTCGGAGTCCAGATCAAGCGCCACAAAGGGCAGTTTGCGCTCACGTGCCAATTCCACCAGGCGCGAACCGCCTTCGATGCAGAAGACGATGAAACCGTCGACCAGGGCGCTCTGGATGTTCCAGGCAAGCTGTTCGTTGTTGGCGGCCGAGACCAGGGAGATGCCGGCTCCGGTCGCATCGCAGGCCTGCGAGATGCCCGCCATCATGACGCGCGCAAAGGGATCGTCGAAGAAATAGGAGAGGGGCTCGGCGGTGGCCACGCCAATGGCGTTTACCTTGCCGGCCCGCAGCAGCCGACCCTTTGGATCAGGCCCGCCATAGCCCATCGCTTCGGCTGCTGCCCGAACCCGTTCGCGGACTTCTTCGCGCACGATCTCGGGGCGGCTGAAAACATTGGATGCGGTGCCGTGCGAAACGCCGGCCGCTTTGGCGATGTCGGCCAGCCGGACGGGTCTTCGGTTGCCTGCGGTGAGTGACGCCATTGTGCGTGCCTCCTGACATGCATTTAGCACGTTCCGGATTTGCAGCCAGTACTTTCGTTGGATCGATTCAAATTTCCCTTGACCGGCAACGATCGCAAGTTTATGTTTGAATCGATCCAACCAAGGCGGATTCGTTTCTGTTTGATGGCCTTGAGAGGAGCGTCATGCCTTCGTCAGCTGCCTGTTCGAAGACATCTATCGCAACGATTGGAGCATCGGATCGAGCGCCAACAATTCCAGGCGCCAGGGTAGAACGGGTCCATGGATTCGCGACCTTCGCTTCCTGGTGGAGCGCAAGCCGAGCTGATCTGCGCAACTTTTTGTGCCTATTGATTGGATCGATTCAATTCAAAGGGAGAAAAGCTATGCATCCCATCCAGCATCTGTTCGAGGACATCTACCGCAACTACTGGGGTATCGCGCCGGCCGCGGAACGGCCGGAGGCGCAACGCCGGACAAAGCCCGCAACGCGCAGTCGCGAGGTGGCGGTCCGCCCCGAACGTCGCCGGAGCTGAGCCTTTCCTGGTCCCTAAGGACGTGGACGCGTCAGGGCAGAAATTGCTATCCCCAGCCAGCCTGCGATGAGCAGGGTGCCGCCGATCGGCGCCGACATCGGAAACAGTCTCGATCCGAGAAAATCGCGGGCGAGGAGATCGCCCGCGAAAAGCAGGAGCCCGGCAAGCAGGGCGAAGCTGGCGATCCGCAGAAAGCGATTCGCGCCGACGAGGCCGACGGCCAGGAACACCGGCGCGTGCATCAAAAGGAATGACGCGGCTGTGCCGGTGAAGGCGCCGCCGCGGTGCGCGGCCGTTGCCGACAGCGCCACGCCGGCCGCGCCGACGAGACCGCCGGCAAACACAAGCATACGGCTGCCGTTCGGATCGGCGAGGGTCATGTCGGGGCTCCTTCTTGCGGCGGGCCAGGCCCGCCTTAGGGCGCGCCCGGTACCAGCACCATATGCCGTGTCCGTCGCGACTGGACAATCCAGTTGTAGATGGCACCGCCGGCCATCAACACCGATGTGCCGACAAATACAGCCCGCATGCCGAAGTGACCGCCCACGAAGCCGCCGGACAGCGGCCCCGCGACCTGGCCGACATATTGCGCCGAAATCGCCAGCCCAAGCACGTTGCCGCCAACGCCGTCGGGAATGTTGTGGCGAATGACGCTGGTGATGCAGGGCAGTAGGCCGCCGAGCGCCAGGCCCATCAAGAAACGCAGGCCGATCAGTTGCCAGCCATTGGTGACGAAGGCCTGCGGAATGAGCAGCAGGGCCGAGACGGCCAACGCTCCTACGACGACATTCCAGTGGCCGACACGGTCGGCAAGCTTGCCAAGCCACGATGCCGACAGGATCGTCCCAAGGGCCGCCGCCGACATCACCACGCCGGCGACCATCGTCACGCGGCTCTGATCCTCGATGAGCTGCTGGACATAGACGGTGATGATAGGCTCGATCGACATGTTGGCGAAGGCAAGCAGCATGCCGGTCGCCAGCATGGCCACCACCGGGCGTTTGTCCGGGATCTGCGACCAGCCGCTTTTCGGCTTTGTGCCTGACGCCGACTTGGCGGGCTTCGGGCGCGGGTTCTCCTTGATCAGGAAGGTCGTCGCCAGGAAGGCAAGGAAGATAACGGCGCCGGACAACAGGAAGGTGGCGCGAATGCCGATCACCGGCGGCAGCGCGCCGCCGAGCAAGGGGCCGACCAGCGAGCCGGCCGTGATCCCGGCCGACAGGACCCCCAGCGCCCAGCCGGAGCGGTCCTTGGGTGTCTGCATGGCCACCAGAATGGTCGAACCGGAGGAATAGCCGCCGGCAAAGCCGATCAGCAGGCGCAGCAACACCAATTGCCAGACCGTCTCGACCATGCCCGTCAGCGACATGCAGATCGCCATGCCGAAGCTGGCGCGCACCAGCATCACCTTGCGGCCATAGCGGTCGCCCAGCCGGCCCCACAACGGCGCGACAAGGGCGGCGGCGAAAAAGGTGGCGCCATAGGCGATGCCGGACCACTGCACGATCGCCGCATGGCCCTGTGCGCCGAGCTGTTCGACGTAAAGCGGCAGGAAGGGCAACAGCAGCGTCATGGCGATGAGCGTGCTGAACGAGCCCGCAAAACAGACGGCGAGGTTGCGCCGCCAATGGATGTTGTGGCCGCTTTGTTGAGCGTCTTCCTGTGTCATGTCCTGCCTGCTCGATATCAGCACTTGTTACGGATACCACTTTGGGATACCAAATCGGTATCCGTCATGAACTCCGACCCGGCCGCTGTCAATGCGGGCTTCAGAAAAAGGGCAGCGCGATGTCGCAAATGCAGAATGTCGAACGACGGTTGCGCGAAATGATCCTGGGGCTCGAGATCGGTCCCGGCGAGAAATTGACCGAGCGATGGATCGAAGGCCGCTTCGGCGCCTCGCGCACACCGGTTAGGGCAGCACTGCTGCGGCTGGAAACCGAGGGCCTTGTTGGCAGGGACGGGCGCGGCTGGACGGTCTCGCCCATCAACCTGGCCGAGCTTGAGCAGATCGCGGTCTATCGCGAAGCGGTCGAGGTCGCGGCCCTGAGGCTGACATGCGCGCACGACGAAAGGAGCGCTCTCGACGTCATCGAGGCGATGCTCGATTCCTGCGACGAAAACACTCCGCGCGAGGAATGGCACCGTGTCGGCATGGATTTTCACATCGAGCTGGCGCGGCTGTCGGGCAACGAATTCCTGTTCAGGGCGGTGCGCGATGCCATGACGCGCCTGTCGCGTGCTCGCTGGCTGGAGGTGCGCGACGAAGCAGCCCTTGGCCGCGCCTGGGCCGAACATCGCGCCATTCTGGCGGCAACACGGCTTGGCGAGGCTGATGAAGCCGCGCGCCGGCTTTCAGCCCACATCATCGGCAGCCGCGACCGGCTGGTGACGTCGCTTGCCAATGATCGGCGGGGTCTTCGCGCCAGGGGATTTGCAGTCGTCGCCGCTTAGCGGCCTTGGACGGGCAGGGCATTCGCCGGGCAAAAAGCGGTGTCCGGACGCGGAGCGCACTTTCGGCCTCGCTTCGTGGGCGCCGATGGCGTAAGAGCGGCGATGGAAAACAACCGATTTGAAACGCCCGTGACCGTCAAGTCCGTCACGGCAGGAAGCACTCAGCTCTTGCGCTCGGCGAGGGAGGCTTCCGATTACCTCCTCAACAGCTGGCCCGGCAAGCGCAGTCCCAAGCATCGCGCGGCACTTCAGGCCTGCCACGACGCGCTGGCCGGCGACAAGCCGGCCATGAATGCCCGGCGCGCCTTCATCGCCGCGGCGCGTGAAGTGGATGTATTCATCAGCGACAAGGCGCCCGCCTGACGCAGCGCGACATGCGTTAAGACGGAGCCGGCAACCGCGGGCCTGTTGCCGTCATTCCCCTGTTTCGGCTTCGACCTTGGCCTCGGGCTTCGACCGCTCCCGCGCGGCAACCTTGGCCGCCAGCTTCTCGGCCTTTTTGGCCGCCTTCTGCCGGTCGCGTTCCTTGCGTTCCTGATCGTAGTTCGGTGCTCGCGCCATATCGGCTCCCTTTGACCTGCCTTGCGGCTCTGAACCTGCCTAGGAGCATTAGCCGTCAAACACAACAGCTGAAACGACAGTGCGTGGGTGCTGACGTCGAAGATATGCCGGGGCCTTGCCAGACGGGCGCCACAATGATGTAGGAAACGCCAGGGCGCCAGCGTCTTGAGAGCTGCCCGTTTGATCAAGTGAACCATGGCCACAATTGCGCGGACGTCGGCAAAGGTCTTCTATTATGCGCGAAACGTTGCGCGCGATGCCGTTCCGCAAGCATTGTTCCGACGCAGGCTGGGCATTCGCCTGGAAAAGGCGAGGCTTTCCGATGAGGCGGCGCGCCGGCGGTTGAACTACTACAATCAGCTGCAGGATGGTTTCACGCCAAGCGCGAATGCCGTGCGCGTCGGCAAGCTGCCCTTCACGCCGACCATGTACTATTACGACCTGAAGGAATTTGCCCGCTACTTCGATCCCGGATTGCTCATCGACCTGGAGTTCGGCGACGTCAGGAATGTGCCGAAGGTGCCGTCGATCGTGAAGGACCGGCCGATCCGTGATGACGACAAGAACGCGGTCATCATGAAGCTCGACAAGTTTCGTCACTTCCAGATGCCGGCCGACGCCATTTCGTTCACCGACAAGCTGCCTGCGGTGGTCTGGCGCGGTGATCTCAACAATCCGATCAGGACAAGATTCCTGAAGGCTGTGCGTGACCTGCCGTTTTGCGATGCCGGCTCGCACAAGCCGAACGCGCCAGCCGAATACGCCAAGCCCTTTCTCAGCATCAGCCAGCATCAGCGCTATCGCTACATCGTCTCGCTCGAAGGCAATGACGTGGCGACCAATCTTAAATGGATCATGAATTCGAAGTCGCTCTGCCTGATGCCGCCGCCGACCTATGAGACGTGGTTCGCGGAGCGGCTGCTCGAGCCCAATGTCCATTATGTACCGCTTGAAGCGGATTTCTCGAACCTGGCCGAACATGTGGCCTATTTCGAACGGCACCCGGCGAAGGCCGAGCGCATCATCGCGGCCGCCAACGCTTATTGCCGGATATTCGACAACGAACAGACGGAGCAGGCGGTCTCGCTGCTGGTGCTCTACAAATATTTCGTGCTCAGCGGCCAGATCAAGCCCGATGCCGAGATCTGGCGTTACATAGTGGGCTAGTTACCGGCGACACTGGCGTCGGCGCCATTGGTCTCGCGTTTGGATGACACCGGATCGCGAAATGCCTGGCACAATGACGTGTGTGCATGGCGCAGGAACTAACTCAGCTGCCGGGTGTTTTGGTCGCGTTTGTCCTGATATCAACGTGGTACGATGGCCACCATAAAACGAACGACGCAGAAGGTTTTCTACTATGCGCGAAACGTCATGCGCGATATCGCCCCCCAGGTCCTCTTCCGACGACGGCTGGCGGCCCGCCTGGAGCAGGCCAGGCTCTCGGATGAGGCCGTGCGCCGGCGGTTGAATGACTACAACAAGCTGCAGGGCACCTTTATGCCAAGCCCGGATGCGGTGCGCATCGACAAGATGCCGTTTGAGCCGAGCATGTACTATTACGACCTGAAGGAGTTCGCCCGCTATTTCGATCGGGCATTGCTCCTCGACCTGGAGTTTGGCGACGTCAGGCATGTGCCGAAGGTGCCGACACTCGTCAAGGATCGGCCGATCCGCGCCGACAACAGCAACGCGGTCATCCTGAAGTTCAACAAGTTCCGCCACTTTTACATGCCGGACGACGCGGTCGCCTTTGCCGACAAGCTGCCGATCGTGATCTGGCGCGGCGATCTCAACAACCCGATCAGGACACGGTTCCTGGACGCGGCGCGTGACCTGCCTTTCTGCGACGTGGGTTCGCATAAGCGAAGTGCACCGGCCGAATACAGCAAGCCCTTTCTCAGCATCAGCCAGCATCTGCGCTACCGCTATATCGTCTCGCTCGAGGGCAATGACGTGGCGACCAACCTCAAATGGATCATGAATTCCAACTCGCTCTGCCTGATGCCGCCGCCGACCTATGAGACATGGTTCGCGGAGAGCCAACTCGAAGCCAATGTCCACTATGTGCCACTCGATCCTGATTTCGCCGATCTCGGCGAAAAGGTGCGCTATTTCGAAACGCACCCGGCGGCGGCGGAGCGCATCATTGCCGCAGCCAACGCCTATTGCCGCAAATTTTCCAATGAGCGAGACGAGCAGGCGATCTCGCTGCTCGTGCTCTACAAATATTTCGTGCTCAGCGGCCAGATCAAGCCCGATGCCGAGATCTGGCGGTTCATCGAAGGTTAGGCGACAATCGCCTTCGGTGAGCCGCAGGGGCTGCAATCGCGCCTGGGCTGCAATAAAACCGTCACTGCCGGCCTATATTGAAGTCGGCTCAGGTGTTTCCATTTCAGGCCGCTGGCCAACAATTTGGGGCGCCGTCCGGGAACCGACAGGGCTTGCAAGCGGAGCAGCTGACATGACCGAGCTAAAACAGAATTCTCCCGCCAAGGACTGGCTCGAAGCCGAGCTCGCCGACACGCTCGACGAAGATTATGAACTCGAAATGTCGGAGCCAGCGCTGTCGATGGAGATCGCCAAGATCTACAAGAACTCGCATCCGCCTTCGATCGATCGCATGCAATATTTTCGCGACCTGATCACCTTGCAGTCTGAATTGATCAAGCTCCAGTCCTGGGTCGCCTACCACAAGAAGAAGCTGGTGGTGATTTTCGAGGGCCGTGACTCCGCCGGCAAGGGCGGCGTCATCAAGCGCATCACCCAGCGGCTCAATCCGCGCATCTGCCGCGTCGTGGCATTGCCGGCGCCGACCGAGCGCGAAAAGTCGCAATGGTATTTCCAGCGCTACGTCCCGCATCTACCCGCAGGCGGCGAGATCGTGCTCTTCGATCGCTCCTGGTACAACCGTTCCGGCGTTGAACGGGTGATGGGCTTTGCCTCGCACGACCAGGTCGAGGAGTTCTTCCATGACGTCCCGGAGTTCGAGCGCATGCTGGTGCGCTCGGGCATCACTGTGGTCAAATACTGGTTCTCGATCACCGATGAGGAACAGCAGATGCGCTTCCTGATGCGCATCCACGATCCGATGAAACAGTGGAAGCTGTCGCCCATGGATCTGCAGTCGCGTGTGCGCTGGGAGCAATACACCAAGGCCAAGGAAGAGACCTTCGCCCGCACCAACATTCCCGAAGCGCCGTGGTTCATCGTCGAGGGCAACGACAAGAAGCGCGCGCGGCTCAACTGCATCGATCATCTGCTGAAGCAGATGCCGTATGAAGATGTGCCGCACGAGGAGATCACACTGCCCGAGCGCGTGTTCAACCCGGAATACGAGCGCCAGGTTCTGCCGCGCGAACTTTACGTGCCGGAGAAGTATTGAGGCGCATTTCCTTCTCCCAGTTTCACGGGGAGAAGGTGCCCAAAGAGCGGATGAGGGGCAGCGCCGGCATCGACGACGGGCTTTTGACTCCTGCACCCGCCAAATCCACTGGTAGCTTGTCGCTACTCTTCGACGGTTGCGCTGCCCCTCATTGCCCTGCCGGGCATTTCTCCCCGTATAGTGACGGGGAGAAAGACGCTTGCACCCGCGGGTTTCGCCAATGACCGGAGTCGCGGCTATGCCCGCTCGATGACCACATGCATGGCGTGCGCCGAAGCGACCTGTTCGCTGCATCGGTAGCCGAGTTTCGGCAGGTCGAGGCCAGCCAGAAGGTTTTCGCCAGCGCCGAGCAGCACGGGCGAGATCGCGAGATGCATCTCGTCGATAAGTTTCTCCTGCAGATATTGCCTGATCGTCGCGACGCCGCCACCGACCCGCACATCCTTGCCATCAGCCGCCGCCCTGGCTTGCTCAAGTGCCGAATGGATGCCATCGGTGACAAAGTGAAAGGTCGTGCCGCCTTCCATGACGACAGGCTCACGCGCATGATGCGTCAGCACGAAGACCGGCACGTGATAGGGCGGGTTGTCGCCCCACCAGCCTTTCCAGCTGTCGTCGGGCCATTCGCCGCGGATCGGTCCGAACATGTTGCGACCCAGGATCCATGCGCCTACATTTTCGAAGCTCCGCGCCGCGAAATCCTCGTCGACGCCCGTGGCGCCGCCTTCCTCGCCGAACATCTTGCGGAAGGTGCGGGTGGTGAAGGCCCATTTGTGCAGCGCTTTCCCACCAACGCCGAGCGGATTCTCCAAGTCCTGGTTTGGACCGGCGCCATAACCGTCGAGCGATAGGGTGAATGCATTGACACGCAGCCTTGACATGAAACCTCCTCGATCGTCAGTTGTGTTCTGCAAGCAGATTTTGTAGCAAACTGATTGCGAATTGCAAGTGGTGTCTTCGACGATGCAGAGATGCGTGTCCGGACCTCGCGGCCAAGCTCGTGATGATCGATTCGGATTGGCAAGCCGCCGTCGGGGCAACTGCCGTACCAACTCATTCGCCGGTGATTTCCATGAAGCGGATATGGTTGCTGAACGGGTCGATGACCTCGACCGTCAGCCGCCCGTCCTCATCTTCCAAGCCGGGTTTCATATAGCGGTAGTCCTTACCCGCAAGCTCCTCATGGAAGTCGCGGATGCCCTTCATGTAGACAACCATGTTGCCGCCCGGCGTCGCGTCGCCGGCGTGTTCGGACAGGTGCAGGACAAGATTGCCACGCGATACCTGCGTGTACAGCGGGAAGTCGCCGTGGCGGTGTTCCCAGTCCACGGTGAAACCGAGGAAGCCGAGGTAGAATTCGTGCGCCTTCGCGACGTCGAAGATGCGCACGATTGGCGCCGTCCGTTCGAAGATGACCGTCTCCTGCCTCGCGAGCGGCGCTTCGATCTTTGCCGACAGGATATTCCAGTTCGCCAGTCCGAACTGGCGCGCGACGATTTCCAGGGCCTCGCTGTGGCTGATCGTCAGGTCGCGGTCGGCAAGCGCGTCCCGCATGGCTTTCGCCATGGTCTTGGCATCGCGATAGGCAAGCATGTCCGTTTCCTCGGGTCACGGCGAAGTCTTCGTCAGTGCCCGCATTGCCAACGCCTTCGCCCGACGGTGAAACGGGTCAGGAAGCATCCTCTGGAGGCGTTCGCCATGCCTCTTGGCGAGGTGCGGGCTGCCGGCCGCCTCCGGCCATGCGGCATCATAGCCGCAACCAGCCTACCTTGTCAGCGGGAATTCGCCAGAGATGACAGCCGGCTCCGAAGCGTGTCATGGCAAGACCTGGAAGGTCGCGGTGCGGTGGCTGAGGGGCGAAGTTACCCCTTCAGCATCACGGCCACTTCGGGCGCGAAATAAGTCAGGATGCCGTCGCAGCCTGCACGCTTGAAGGCGAGCAGCGATTCCAGCATCGCCTTCTCGCCATCGATCCAGCCATTGGCGCCCGCTGCCTTGATCATCGAATATTCGCCCGAGACCTGGTAGGCGAAGGTCGGCATCTGGAATTCGTCCTTCAGCCGGCGGATGATGTCGAGATAGGGCAGGCCGGGCTTGACCATCAGCATGTCGGCGCCCTCGGCGAGGTCCTGCTCGGCCTCGCGCATCGCCTCGTCCGAATTGGCGTGGTCGATATAGTAGGTCTTCTTGTCGCCCTTGAGCAGGCCGGCGGTGCCGACCGCCTCGCGATAAGGGCCGTAGAAGGCCGAGGCGAATTTGGTCGCGTAGGACATGATCGCCACGTCCTGAAAGCCGTTGGCGTCGAGCGCGTCGCGGATGGCACCGATGCGGCCATCCATCATGTCGGATGGCGCGATGATATCGGCGCCCGCCGCCGCCTGGATGACGGCCGCCGCCGCGACCTGTTCCACCGTTTCGTCGTTGACGATGATGCCGTCGCGCAGGATGCCGTCGTGGCCGTGGCTGGTGAACGGATCGAGCGCGGCGTCGGTGATGATGCCGATCTCGGGCACTGCGTTCTTTATCGCGCGGGTGGCGCGGTTGATGATGTTTTCCGGGTCGAGGATATGCGAGCCGGTCTGGTCGCGCAGGCCGAGTTCGACATTGGGGAAGGTGGCGAGTGCCGGAATGCCGAGCTTGGCCGCGCGTTCGGCCTCCTTGACGGCAAGGTCGACCGACAGGCGAAAGACGCCTGGCATGGCGGCGATCGGCTCGCGCACATTATTGCCCTCGACGACGAAGATCGGCCAGATCAGGTCGTCGACCGAAAGCCGGTTCTCCTGCACGAGCCGGCGCGACCAGTCGGCCTTGCGCATGCGGCGCAGGCGGCGGCTGCCGGTGACGTCGTCGACGCTGCGCGCGCCGGCTGGTTTTGTCGGGGTGAATTTGTTCATTGCCAAAACTCCGGATAGCCTGCTTTTACCACGAGCCCGTGGCGCTGACCAATGCGACACGTTTGTGCCAGCTTTTGGTTTCTCCGTTCACGGAGAAAGTGCCGGCGCGCGGATAAGGGCCGCGGACCTCTCAAGGCTGCCCGTTGCCGGACAGAATCTGCGCCGCACCGCTGATGGCCACACGAAACGCCTCATCGAAGCTGGCGCCACGCACCTGCCAACGATAGGTCTTGCCGTGATCGGCCAGTCGCCAATCGGCGATCCAGCCGAGCTCTTTGTCGCTCCATGCGATGCTGCCGGCGAGCGCTTGGGTGCCACCGGTCTGTTTGGCCAGTCGGTCCAGCCTTGCCATATCGGCGGAGCCCAGCGCTGTTTCGCCCAGGCCGGCAAGCTGTGCAGCCTCCGGAAACACAACATGCATCAGCGTTGGACCGGCGGCATTGGCGAAGGATTCGCGCATCGTTTCGCCACGCTTTTCCTCGGCGCTCAGCACGAAATGCCGAGCGCCCTGTTTGGTGGTGAGAAAGATGGTGAGCGTCGGCCGCTCACCAAGCCAGGGTTTGCTGCCAAGCGACGCCAGCACCTTGTCGAGGATATCAGGCCTGTAGAGGCAGGTGAGGTCGTGTGGCCGGTCATGCGTGCCTTGCTCGTCATGGATCGGAATGCCTTCCAGCCGGTCGCGGTAGCGGAAGGAATCGACGAAGCTGCCAGCCTTGTCGCGCAGATCCGCCATTTCTGGTTTCTTCAGCAGCCGCTGATCGCCTGAAACCCTGACCAGAACCCGGTCCAGGCAGTCTCTGAAGCCTATCTGGCGGTTCGCTTCGCCTTGGCCGGTGACGATGGTCTTCGACTGGTAGAGTTCGTCGGCCGTGACGGCGAATGCGGCGCGCGGTGCAAGGCCAGCGATCACAAGTCCGATCGTGAAAAGCGCGGTACGAATCAATCCGGACATGCCCAACTGTCCCCCGATTCCGTCTGCGCGCTTAATATCGGCGCGTCGCTTGAATGGCGGCGATCTTCGTAGCATCGGCTGCCGCCAGCCGCCAAGACCACGGCGAAGAGGCTGCTGCCATTGACGCACCCATGCGCCGCCTTTAGCACTTCAGTCCCGCAGGCGCGGGGAAGGGATTCTCTGGCGATGGATTTTGGTGGAGGCGACGAAATTCGCTTCGAACGGTTGGGCAGAGCTGGTGTCGTGACGCTGACACGGCCGCAGACGCTCAATGCCGTCACCCATCGCATGGTCAAGGCGCTGGACAAGGCGCTGCATGCCTGGGAGCGCGATGACGGCGTGGACGTCGTCGTCGTCAAGGCAGAGGGCAGGGCGTTTTCGGCCGGAGGCGATATCCTCCACATCTACGAAGCCGGCCGGGCTGGAAAGCCGCCGGTCGAGTTCTTCGCCGATGAGTATCGGCTGAACGCCCGCATCAACAGCTTCCGCAAACCCTATGTGGCGCTCATCGACGGCATCGTCATGGGTGGCGGCGTCGGCATTTCCTTTCACGGCTCGCATCGGGTGATGACCGAGAAAGCCCAGTTCGCCATGCCGGAGGTCGGCATCGGTTTTTTCCCCGATGTCGGCGCCAGCCATTTGCTGCCCGATCTTGGCGGTTCCTTCGGCATGTATCTGGCGCTGACGGGCAACCGTATCCGCTATGGCGATGCGCTGTGGTCGGGTCTGGCCACCCACACCATCAAGGCCGAGGACCAGACGAGCTTCCTCGACCGGCTGGCGCTGACTGGCGATCCGGAATCGGTGCTGCGTGGTTTCCTTGTTCCGACGAAGCGGGAGACCGAAAGGCCGGTCCTGGAAGCGATATCGCGCCATTTCGCCCAGCCGTCGCTGCAGGATGTCATCGACAGCCTGGACCGCGCGGCAAGCACCGACGAATTCGCGGCAAGGACGCTGGCGACGATCCGCACGCGCTCGCCGACCAGCCTTCGCGTCGCCTGGCGGCAAATCAGCGCCGGGCTGACATTGTCGATGGACGACTGCATGAAGATGGAGTTCCGTATCCTCAACCGCATGCTTGCCGGCCACGATTTCTACGAAGGCATCCGCGCCGCCATCATCGACAAGGGATCGAAGCCGCAATGGCGGCCGGCAAGTCTCGATGCGGTCCGTGAGGCCGATATCGATGCCTATTTCGCCCCGCTCGGTGAACGGGAACTTCTGACATGAGCGAAGTGACGTCGAGACGCGTCGTGCTTCAGCCATCGACGGTCGAGGTGATCTTCGCCTGGTTCCAGCGCGTCATCGCGGGCTACTGCCTGCTCTTCGGCATCCTGTACTGGATCAAGCTGATCGGCTTCTATCCAGGCTCGCTGTGGCGCTTCGACCTCATGCCGGTGCACTGGCAGGTGGCGACGGTGATGCTCGCCGTGTTTTTTCCCTTCGCCGCCGCGGGGCTGTGGATGCTGGCCTCCTGGGGCCCGGTGATCTGGTTCATCTGCGCGGTCACCGAGACCGTCATGTATGCCGGTTTTCCCGAGCTTTTCGGCCATCGGCTGCTGATCGTCGTCTCGCATGCGGCGGTGGCGCTGCTCTACGTCGTTTTTCGCGTCGTCATCTACCTGCAGAAACGCCCCGTACGGCACTAAGCCTTTGCGGCCATTGATGACTTGGCGGCCGCCTGAATCCAGCCCCGCGATCATTGCCTAAATCTTTAGGTTAATCATCCTTGCTCGGGTGACCGTTCGTTAAGCCTCTTTCGAAACCTCTTACCGGTAAGCTCTTGTTAGCCCTAGCGTTTAAGTCGAATTTTATGAGTATTCGATAGTGTCGCGATCAAGGTGAAAAACAAAAAATCACCAGGGCGACAAACGAGAGGCAAAGACAATGATCAATTCGCGTCCGGCGACGAAGACCGCCAACGTATCCGACGATCGCCGCGAGGCTATCCGTTCCCTGTACATGGAATCGCTGCAGCTGGTCGAGCGGCTGCACCGCCGTCTGCTTGACGTGATCAAGGACGAATTTGACCGCAACGGCCGTTCCGACATCAATGCCATCCAGGCGCTGCTGCTCTTCAACATCGGCAATTCCGAGCTGACCGCCGGCGAGTTGCGCTCGCGTGGCTACTATCTCGGCTCGAACGTGTCCTACAATCTGAAGAAGCTGGTCGATCTCGGCTTCATCAACCACCAGCGCTCGCGCATCGACCGCCGTTCGGTCCGCGTCTCTTTGACGCCGAAGGGCAACGAGGTGGCGGATGTGGTCGCCGGCCTCTATGAGCGCCATGTCGGCTCGATCGAACAGGTCGGCGGCATCAACACCGACGAGTTCAAGCAGATGAACCGTGCCCTGCAGCGGCTCGACCGCTTCTGGAACGACACCATTGCCTACCGGATGTAGGGCGCCACACAGATCCGGCCCGCGCCAAAGAAGCGTGGCCGAAACAGCGACCTCCAGTCAGGGCCGGTGCCGAAAAGCACCGGTCCCTTTCTTTTCAGAGCGAAGGCCGGTCAGATTTGGGCGCAAGGCCACGTTGCCGCCATATTCCAGTGGAACCGAGGATCGCAGTGATGCAGCGGTGAGGGCCTTGCGTCCACCTGCAACCGTGTCGCGCTCGTGCGTTTATCGCCAACGTGATACGGACCATGGTTGGCTAATTGTTAAGATTGCCAATTTTAGAGTGCGGGCGAGATCGCCCGGTGATCAACGCAGCAAAGTGATCGAACCGCTACAAAAATGTCTGGAACGTCCATGATAACCAGCCGCCGTTTTTTCCTTTCCGGAGCATCGTTGCTCGCTGCCGCCATGGTGGCCGGGCGTGCGAATGCGCAGGATGTGATCGGGGATATCTTGAAATCCTCGGCGCGCGGCAACTGGGACGACCAGTTCGACGCCCGCGCCAGCGAAGGCGGCAAGGTGGCCTCGACGTTGCCGATTTTCAGCCCGCAGACGGTCGCCTTCACCGAGCAGGCCGTCGCGCAATATCAGAACATCGTCGGCCAGGGTGGATGGCAGCCGGTGCCGGACACCAAGAAGCTGCAGCTCGGCGTCGACGACCCGGATGTGGTGCCGCTGCGCAAGCGCCTGATGATTGCGGGCGATCTGTCGCAGAATGCCGGCATTTCGACGGCTTTCGATTCCTATGTCGACTCGGCGGTGAAGCGCTTCCAGCTGCGCCACGGCCTTCCCGCCGATGGCTCGATGGGCAAGTACACCTATGCCGCGATGAACGTTTCGGCACAGATCCGGCTTGGCCAGTTGCAGACCAATCTGCAAAGGCTGAAGGAGAAGGCCGGCACACTCGGCAATCGTTACGTGCTGGTCGACATTCCGGCGGCTCAGATCGAGGCGGTCGAGAATGACCGTGTCGTGCTTCGCCACACGGCAATCGTCGGCAAGATCGATCGCCAGACGCCGATCGTCAATTCGAAGATCAATGAGATCATCGTCAATCCGTACTGGAACGCGCCGGTGTCGATCGTGCGCAAGGACATCATTCCGCTGATGCGGAAGGATCCCAACTATCTGAAGAACAGCCATATCCGCCTGTTCGCGCCGGATGGCGGCGAAGTCGATCCGATGAATGTGGACTGGTCGACGGATGATGCGGCCAAGTACCGGTTCCGCCAGGATCCGGGCTCGGAAAACGCCATGGCTTCGGTGAAGATCAATTTCCCGAGCCCGGATGGCGTCTATATGCATGACACGCCGCAGCAGAGCCTGTTCGGCAAGATGATGCGCTTCGATTCCTCGGGCTGCGTGCGCGTCCAGAACGTGCGCGACCTCGTCACCTGGATCCTGCGCGACACGCCCGGCTGGGACCGCCAGCATTTCGAGGCGGCGATCAAGACCGGCCAGAACACGCCGATCCAGGTCACCAATCCGGTGCCGGTGCACTTCCTCTATCTCTCTGCCTGGTCGACGGGACCCGGCGTCGTGCAGTTCCGCGACGATATCTACGCGCTTGACGGCGCCAGCGAGCTGCAGATCACCTCTTCGCTCTAAGGGATTGATTATTTTAACAAAAGGCTGCCTTCGAGGCGGCCTTTCGTTTTGCCGAGGACGTGTTTCAAATCAGTCTCTAGTCGACCAGCCGCACTGCCGCCTGGACGCAGTTGACGGTCTTTGCCGCGCGGCGCCTTGTCTGGACGCGAGACCGACGATTGCGCATGGTTCGTGAAACAGCCGGAATCGCGCCATGCAAGCCGCTATCTTTGTCCTCCTAGTGCTCGTCTTCGTCGCCGTTTCCGGCGCATTGGTGCGCCTGGTGCGCGTGCCGCTGCCGGTGCTGCAGATCGCGATAGGCGCCGCACTTGCCTGGCCCGTGCGCGGCATCCATATCGAGATCGATCCGGAACTGTTCCTGCTGGTGTTCATTCCGCCGCTTTTGTTCAGCGATGCCTTTGGTGCGCCCAAGCGCGAGCTGGTGGCATTGCGCTGGCCGATCCTTGCCCTTGCCCTAGGCCTCGTCTTCTTCACCATCGTCGGCTTCGGCTATGCCTTGCACTGGCTGGTGCCCAGCATTCCGCTGGTCGTTGCGTTCGCCCTTGCCGCGGTGCTGTCGCCGACAGACGCGGTGGCTGTCTCCTCGATCGTCGACAGGAACGTCGTTCCGGCGCGGCTGATGCACATCTTGGAAGGCGAGTCGCTGCTCAACGACGCATCGGGTCTCGTCATGTTCCGCTTTGCCGTCGCAGCAGCGCTTACCGGCAGTTTTTCCTTGGCCGCCGCCTCGCTGAGTTTTCTCTATGCGGTGGCGGTCGGCATCCTGGCCGGCGTGGCGGCATTGTTCGTCGCCGCCAAGGCATTGCAACTGCTCGACCGCATCGGCGGCGTGCCGGCCGAGGCGCAGGTGCTGATCACCATCCTGCTCCCCTTCGTCGCCTATCTCGGCGCCGAGCACTTCGAGGCCTCGGGCGTCCTGGCCGCCGTGACCGCTGGCCTCTTGACCGGGAGCACCGGCATATTCCGCTTTCTCGGTGTCTCGGCGCGCATGCAGACGATCTCGCTTTGGACGACGTTTTCCTTCGTCTTCAACGGCGCGCTGTTCATTGTGCTCGGCCTGCAGCTTCCCGAAATCATCCGCAAGGTGCCGCCGGAACTCACTGGCCACTATCCTGTCATCCAGCCGGTGTTGACCGTGGTGGCGCTGACCCTGTGCCTGATCGCGATCCGTTTCGTCTGGATCTGGATCGGCGATATCGCGGCGGCGCTCGCCGCACGGCTCGGCAAGCGCAAGGCCGAACCGTTCGGACTGCGGGTGCGGCTCGCGGGATCGGTCGCGGGCGTGCGCGGTGCCATCACGCTGGCCGGCATATTGTCGCTGCCGTTGGCCCTGCAGGATGGTTCGCCATTTCCCGCGCGGGACTTGGTCATTTTTCTCGCCGCCGGCGTCATCATCTGCTCCCTGGTCATCGCCAGCCTTGCCTTGCCGGTGATCGCGCGCGGGCTGATCGGGCCAGGCGAAGACTCCGGAGCCGCTGAGGAGCGCATGGCGCGTGTCGGCGCGGCGAAGGCGGCAATCGCCCATCTTGAAAGCATCGCGCAGACGGATGAAGGGGAGGGCGATGTGCCTGGCGCCAGGCTCGCCGCCGCCAACGGCATTGTCGCTGCCTACCGGCGACGTATCGCTGCGTCCGACGAGGCCGATGAAGCGCGCGCCGAAGTGCGCGAGGCAGGCAGGCTGGAGGTCGACCTGAGGCTCGCCGGCATCGCCGCCGAGCGTGACGCCTTGCGCGCCATGCTTCGCCGCGGCGAGATCAACGACCACACGGCGCAAGCGCTGTTCACCGAGACCACGCTTACGGAAGCTCTTTTGAACGGCAGGCAGATGCGGAAGTAGGACTGGCGACGCTCTGCTGTCATGAATTTGCTGCCTCTGCCGCAAACCGGCCAGCAAATTTCGCGCTGCAAACGTGGCGGGTTGAAAACAACTGTGTTAATGGCGCGGCGAACTCAATGCATGTCGCCCAAAAGTGTGCAGCGGTTTTGGGACAACGACATACTCAAAACAAAAACTGACCTCGAACCCTGGGGAATTCAGGCCATGGCAACAGCAGCGGCAGCGTCGAACAAATTCGAATCCTTCTTCGAAACCACGCTGGAAGATGCCGATCCGGAGATTTTCGGCGCCATCCGCAACGAACTCGGTCGCCAGCGCCATGAGATCGAACTGATCGCCTCGGAAAACATCGTCTCGCGCGCCGTGCTCGAGGCGCAGGGGTCGATCATGACCAACAAATATGCCGAGGGCTATCCGGGCAAGCGCTATTATGGCGGCTGCCAGTTCGTCGACGTTGCCGAGGAATTGGCCATCGAGCGGGCGAAAAAGCTGTTCGGCTGCAACTTCGCCAACGTCCAGCCGAACTCGGGCAGCCAGATGAACCAGGCGGTGTTCCTGGCGCTGCTGCAGCCCGGCGACACTTTTATGGGTCTCGATCTCAATTCCGGCGGCCATCTCACCCACGGTTCGCCGGTCAACATGAGCGGCAAGTGGTTCAAGGTTGTGTCGTATGGCGTGCGCAAGGACGACCATCTGCTCGACATGGACGCGATCGAAAAGACCGCGCATGAGACCAAGCCGAAGCTGATCCTGGCCGGCGGCACCGCCTATTCGCGCATCTGGGACTGGAAGCGTTTCCGCGAGATCGCCGATGCGGTCGGCGCCTATCTGATGGTCGACATGGCGCACATTGCGGGCCTCGTCGCCGGTGGCGTGCATCCCTCGCCACTGCCGCACGCGCATGTGGTGACCACCACCACGCACAAGTCGCTGCGCGGCCCACGTGGCGGCATGATCCTGTGCAACGACGAAGACATTGCCAAGAAGATGAATTCGGCGGTGTTCCCCGGCCTGCAGGGCGGCCCGCTGATGCATGTCATCGCTGCCAAGGCGGTGGCCTTCGGCGAGGCGCTGAAGCCGAGCTTCAAGGTCTATGCCGAGAGCGTGGCCGCCAACGCCAAGGCGCTGGCCTCCAGCCTCAAGGAAACGGGTCTCGACATCGTTTCCGGCGGCACCGACAACCATCTGATGCTGGTCGACCTGCGTCCCAAGAACGCCACCGGCAAGCGGGCCGAGGCAGCCCTTGGCCGCGCCAACATCACCTGCAACAAGAACGGCATCCCGTTCGACCCGGAAAAGCCCTTCGTCACCTCGGGCGTGCGGCTGGGCACGCCCGCCGGCACCACGCGCGGCTTCGGCCAGGCCGAGTTCCGGGAGATCGGCAAGCTGATCGCAGAAGTGCTCGATGGCCTCAAGGTCGCCAATTCCGACGAGGGCAATGCCGCGGTCGAGGCGGCGGTCAAGGCCAAGGTGGTGGCGCTGACCGATCGCTTCCCGCTCTATCCTTATCTCGGTTGACCGGACGCGAAGCGTCATCTTTTATCCGCCGCGGTGCATCACCCCTGATCGGGTGATGCGTGGAACCGGAGAATCGATGATGCGCGAATTTCGTTTTACCTTGCTCGGCGTTGTCGGCGGGCTGGCCGTTTGCGGCGCCGCTTTGGCGCAGACCCAGCCCGCCCCGGACCTGCCTGCCACCAGCACCTTCGGCCGATGGACAACCCTCGTCGATGCGCTCGAAACCGGCCAGGATGCTCGCAAGACCTGCGCGGCTTCGACGGCGTTCTTCGATGCGAGTGGTAATTCGGGCACGCTGACACTGTCGATTTCGACCGGCGATGCCCTGCCGCCTGACGCTTATCCGGCCGTCATGCTGACCATCGACAATCGCAACCTGCCGACCGGCGACAAGATCGCGGCGACTTTCGGCGATCCGGGCGTCAAGGTTTCGGCTACGGTCTCTTCCAACGATGCCGTCAACGGCCACCCGAGCTGGACGGTCGACAATCAGGCCAAGACCAGTCTCGCGCTGCTGCGTGCCATGCGCCAGGCCACCTCGCTCGATGTGGCCTTCGGCAAGGAGGCAGTCGCCAGCATCCCGATGGACGGCTTCACCAAGGCCTACCGCAACCTCGGAACATCCTGCGGCTTTCCAACCAAGGACGTCGCGCCGTGATGCGGACGGCCGGATGGGAGTGGGGCTGCGAATGGCCTTGCATGAAGGGGTCTGGTCGGCGGCTGGTTGCCGCGCTGGCAATCTTGCTTGCGCCTCGCTATCTCTGATGCGGCGGGCCGTCGAAGAAACGGAACTGCTTCAATCCCGACCGGAAAGGCTCTAAGCCTTTCGCCTTATCAGATTCGCGAACCCAAGGCTTTTTATGCGCTGTCCCTATTGCCAGTCCGAAGATACGCAGGTGAAGGATTCGCGCCCCGCCGAGGATGGCGCGGCGATCCGCAGGCGGCGTGTCTGCCCCGACTGCGGTGGCCGTTTCACCACCTTCGAACGCGTGCAATTGCGCGATCTGGTCGTGGTCAAGAAGTCAGGCCGGAAAGTGCCGTTCGACCGCGACAAGCTGTTACGCTCGGTCGAGATCGCGGTGCGCAAGCGCAATGTCGATCCTGAACGCATCGACCGCGCGGTGACCGGCATCGTGCGCCAGCTCGAAAGCTCGGGCGAGACGGAAGTGGCTTCCGGCGAGGTCGGCCGGCTGGTCATGGAAGCACTGAAGTCGCTCGACGACGTCGCCTATGTCCGCTTCGCTTCGGTCTACCGCAATTTTCGGGAGGCCAAGGACTTCCATGAGCTGCTGGGCGAACTGAAGGGCGACGAAGACAAGAGCGAAGAGGACGCTGGCTGACCATGGCAGCACTGCAACGCAGCGAGGCCGAACAAGCGGCCCTTGATCGCCGTTTCATGGCCGCCGCTCTGCGGCTTTCGCGCAGGAATGCGGGCAGGACCTCGACCAATCCGTCGGTCGGCACGCTGATCGTGCGCGACGATGGCGCGGGGCCGATGATCATCGGCACCGGTGTCACCGCCATTGGCGGCCGCCCACATGCCGAGACCGAGGCGCTGGCCGAGGCTGGCGAATTGGCGCGCGGCGCCACTGCTTATGTGACACTGGAGCCCTGCGCCCATCACGGCCGCACGCCGCCTTGCGCCAATGCGCTCGTCAATGCCGGCATCGCGCGCGTCGTGGGTGCTGCGAGCGATCCCGATCCGCGTGTCTCCGGCAAGGGCTATGCCATCCTGCGCGCCGCCGGTGTCGAGGTGGTCGAGAAGGTACTGGCGGCGGAAGCCGGCGAGCAGATGGCCGGTTATCTCATTCGCTCGCTCAGGAAGCGTCCGGAAGTGATTCTGAAGCTTGCGCTTTCCAGCGATGGCAAGATTGGCAGGGAAGGCGCCGGCCAGGTCGCGATAACAGGCGATATCGCGCGCCGCGAAGTCTACATGATGCGAGCCGAGGCCGACGCCATTCTGGTCGGCATCGGCACGGCGCTGGAAGACGATCCGGCGCTGACGGTGCGTTTGCCTGGGCTGGAGAACCGTTCGCCGGCGCGCATCGTGCTCGATCGCCAGATCAGGCTGCCCGAGGGCTCGAAACTGGTTTTGGGCGTGGATCGCGTGCCGCTCTACGTCGCCGCTTGCCTGGAGGCAGATCCACGGCGCCGGGCGGCGCTCGAGCGGGCCGGCGTGCGCTTCATCGGCACCGAGACGCACGAGGGCGGCGTCGCATTGCCGGAACTGCTCGAGGATATGGCGGCGCTCGGCATGGCTACTGTACTGGTCGAAGGGGGCGCCAAGGTAGCCAGCGCTTTCCTGGCCGATGGGCTGGTCGACCGCGTCGTGCTGTTCCAGGGACCGGAAGCGATCGGCGATGACGGCATTGCATCGCCCGTCGATGCTGACCATATCCCGGCTGGCTTTCGCAAGTTGCGCGAGATGCAGTTCGGCGAAGACAGCTACGCCGAGTGGGTAAGAGACCTCTAGGGATCAGCATCGATGTTTACTGGAATTGTCACCGATATCGGCACCGTCGCGGCCGTCAAGCCGCTCAGCGAAGGCATCGGCTTACGCATCGATACCGCCTATGACCCCGAGACCATCGCCATTGGTGCTTCGATCTCCTGCGGCGGTGTCTGCCTGACGGTCACGGCGTTGCCCGACAGCGGCTCGAACGCGCGCTGGTTCGAGGTCGAAGCGTGGGAAGAAGCCTTGCGGCTGACCACGGCCTCGGGCTGGAAATCAGGCACGCGGATTAATCTGGAGCGGGCGCTGAAGATCGGCGACGAATTGGGCGGCCACATCGTGTCTGGTCATATCGACGGCACCGCCGAGATCGTCGAGCGCAAGGATGAGGGCGACGCGGTGCGTTTCACGCTGGAGGCGCCGCGCCATCTCGCCAAATTTATCGCGCCGAAAGGCTCCGTCGCGCTCGATGGCACCTCGCTCACGGTCAACAAGGTCGAGGGCACTCGCTTCGACGTGCTGTTGATCCACCACTCGCTGACCGTCACCAGCTGGGGCGAGCGCAAGGTCGGCGACCACGTCAATCTCGAGATCGACACCATGGCCCGCTACGCGGCGCGCTTGGCGGAGGCGGCCAAAGAGGGGCTTTGAACGTCACCGGCCTGACCCTCTACCTCGACTTGATCAGATTTAATCGGGATGATTAAGTCTGATTGTGAGGTTCGGATGGACCAAAGTAATCACCGCTCACGTTCCGCTGCCGCTGGCGGAAAAGGCAGATCAACTGGCTGCTCGCCTTGAGCCGTGCAGGCAAGGGCGAGAGTCTTGGCACCGAAAAGCCGCTGCCGGTTTCGAACCACGCGAGGCGCGCCGCATTTTTGGCAGGCAGCCACGAAATTCGTTACGAAATGCAGGGCATGACAATCTCCGTGTTGCGCCTATGGCATACGCGGGAGGATCGACAGGGCAGGCGTCCATAGACCAATCTTCTGCTTGCGATCAATCCGGCTTCGGCCTAAGTCACCGGCAACCCCCGGAGACTTTTATGGCTGGTATATCCCAACACGGCAAAGCCTTCATTCGTCCGAAGGCTAAGGCGCATCTGCTCATCGTCGAAGCACGCTTTCATGACGATCTTGCCGACGCGCTGCTGGAAGGCGCGACAAGCGCGCTCGATGAAGCGGACGCAACCTATGACGTTATCACCGTTCCCGGCTCGCTCGAAATTCCCGCGGTGATTACCTTCGCGCTGGATGGCGCGGCGGAAGGTGGCACGCACTATGACGGCTTCGTTGCGCTCGGCACCATCATCCGCGGCGATACCTATCATTTCGACATCGTCGCCAACGAATCCAGCCGCGCGCTCATGGACCTGTCCGTGCAGGACTCCGTCTGTGTCGGCAACGGTATCCTGACCACCGAGAATGACGCGCAGGCGTGGACCCGGGCCAAGCGCTCGGAAGGCGACAAGGGTGGTTTCGCCGCGCGTGCGGCTTTGACCATGATTGCCCTCAAGGAACAACTGGGAGCGCGATCGTGAGCGAACCCGCTTCACCCGGCCAGCCCGCGGCACGCCCGGCCAACAAGCGCGGCGCTGCTCGGCTCGCCGCCGTGCAGGCTCTCTACCAGATGGACGTGGCCGGTAGTGGTGTCTTCGAGATCACCGCCGAATATGAGGCGTTTCGCCTCGGCAAGGAAGTCGACGGCGCGCTCTATCGCGAGGCCGACGCGCAATGGTTTCGCGCCATCCTTACGGGGGTCGTCGAGAATCAGAAGACCATTGATCCGATCATTCGCCAGGCGCTGACGGATGACTGGCCATTGTCCAGGCTCGATTCGACGTTGCGCGCCATGCTGCGTGCCGGCGTGTATGAGTTGATGAAGCGCGAGGATGTGCCCGTCGCCGTCATCGTCACCGAATATGTCGACATCGCCAAGGCCTTCTACGAGGAAGACGAGCCGAAGCTGGTCAATGCCGTGCTGGACCGCGTATCGCGCCGGGTGCGCGGCGAGGGACGTGGCAAGGACGCATCGTGACGGCCATTGCTGTCGAGACGGGCAGGGAAGGCCGACGCACCGCGTTGATCCTCGCCGCCTCGCAGGCGGTTATCGGATCGGCGGCACCCATCGCCATCTCCATGGGCGCGCTGGCCGGGCAATATCTGCTCGGCGCCGACAAGTCGCTGGCGACAGCGCCAATCACCGGCTTCAACCTTGGCGTGGCGCTCGGCGCCTTGCCCGCCGCGGCCGTTATCCGCCGGATGGGCCAGCGCGGCGGCTTCATGACTGGAACCGTCGTCACCGCGCTTGGCGGCCTGATAGCCACTCTGGCGCTTTTCCACGGCAGTTTCTGGATTTTCGCGTTCGCGCTGCTCGTGATCGGCATCGGTGGTGCCTTCGTCCAGCAGTTCCGCTTCGCCGCCGCCGATAACGCGCCGCCGGAGTTCAAGGCGCGCGCCATCTCCTTCGTGCTGGCCGGCGGCATCGTCACCGCCATCCTTGGGCCGCAGATTGTCATCTTCACCCGTGAATTGTTCGCGCCGGTGATGTTTGCCGGTTCGTTTGCATCCATCCTGGTGCTGGCGGCCGTCGGCGCCGCGATCCTGTCGCTGCTGAGATTGCCGGCAAAGACCGCCGCCAAGGTCGACGTTGCCGACAGCGATGCCAGGCCTTTGGTCGAAATCATCACGAAGCCGCGCTTTATCGCCGCGTTGTCTTGCGAGGTCGGCAGTTACGCGCTTATGAGCTTCGTCATGACTGGCGCACCACTGGCCATGGTCGGCTGCGGCCTGTCGGAGGACAATGCGACGCTCGGCATTTCCTGGCATGTCATGGCGATGTTCGCGCCGAGCTTTTTTACCGGCTCGCTGATTCATCGCTTCGGCGCCGAGCGCATCGTGGCGGCAGGTCTGGTCCTGCTCATCGGCTGCGCCATCGTCGCCTTGTCGGGCTTGGCATTATGGCAATTCTGGACGGCGCTGATCCTGCTCGGCCTTGGCTGGAATTTCGGTTTCATCGGCGCCACCGCCATGGTCGCGGCCAGTTACCGGTCCTCTGAAAAGAGCAAGGTGCAGGGTTTCCACGATTTCGTCCTGTTCGGCTCGGTCGCCTGCGCGTCGCTGCTCTCGGGCATGGTCTATAACACCTGGGGCTGGACGATGCTGAACTGGATGATCTTTCCGGTCACCGTGCTGTGCTTCGTCGCGCTCGGTGCGCTCAAGCTGACAAATTTACGCAAGGCCAACGCCTGATCCAGATTGCTGTCGCCCTGACAGGATGCTGTCGGCATGCTTCGGGCCGAACGCGCCGCGTCGAACAAAAATATTGCGCCTGTGCCGGTTGTTATGAAACCGTATGCCCCGACGGGCCGTTCGAGCCATGCTCATATTCGGCTGCCGAATCTCGGTGGATAACAAGGGGTTTTCACAATGTTTTCAGTCAAGGTTTTGGCCAGCGCGGCATTTGCTCTGGCCGTCACGGCGGCTTCTGCCAGTGCACAGGTGGTTGTCTCCTCCAAGATCGACACCGAGGGCGGCGTGCTGGGCAACATCATCCAGCTCGTTCTCAATGCCAACAACATCAAGACCACGGACCGCATCCAGCTCGGCGGCACGCCGGTGGTGCGCAAAGCGATCACCGCCGGCGAGATCGACATCTATCCCGAATACACCGGCAACGCGGCCTTCTTCTTCGAAAAGGCTGACGACCCGGTATGGAAGGATGCCGCCAAGGCCTATGAGACGGCGAAGAAACTTGACTATGACGCCAACAAGATCGTCTGGCTGTCGCCTGCGCCGGCCAACAACACCTGGGCGATCGCGCTGCGCAAGGAAGTGGCCGACACCAACAAGCTCGCCACGCTTTCCGACTTCGGCAAATATGTTGCTGGCGGTGGCCAGGTGGTGTTGGCGGCTTCGGCCGAGTTCGTCAACTCGGCCGCGGCCCTGCCGGCCTTCCAGACCACCTATGGCTTCAAGCTGAAACCGGAGCAACTGATCACGCTGTCGGGCGGCGATACGGCGGCGACCATTGCCGCGGCCGCCAACCAGACCAGCGGCGCCAACGCTGCCATGGTCTACGGCACCGATGGCGGCATCGCGCCGTCGGGCCTCGTCGTGCTCAACGACGACAAGGGCGTGCAGCCGGTCTACCAGCCAGCGCCCATCATCCGCGAATCCGTGCTGAAGCAGCATCCGGAGATCGAGACCCTGTTGAAGCCGGTCTTCGCCAAGCTCGACCTCGTCACGCTGCAGGAACTGAACGGCCGCGTGCAGGTCGGCGGCGAGCCGGTCAAGGGCGTCGCCGAGGATTTCCTGAAGAAGAACGGGTTCTTGAAGTAACGACCACAAGATCGCGACGCAGGTGCGAGTAGTGCGGTCGGCGGAGCTGCCAATCTCCCCCCTTGCGGGGGAGATGTCCGGCAGGACAGAGGGAGGTGCTGTCCCGCCGTCCTATCGGCGCATCACAATTACCTTCCTTGGCAGGTTTGCTTCCAGACACGCCAGGGCTCGAACGCCGGCGATCCTTCACACCCCCCTCTGGCCTGCCGGCCATCTCCCCCGCAAGGGGGGAGATCGGATCTCACGCCGGATTTCGCCAATCACCGATGGAGGCCGCAGGAAGCGGAAAATCGCCTGTCTTGAGGGACATCGATGACCCTGCGCTTCGACAAACTCGGCGTTGTCATAGCCGTGATCGCGGTGTATGCGACGTTGGCCGCACCTTTCGCAACCTTCCGCGCCAACCGCATCGTTCCGGGCCAGGCGCGCTCGATCATCGAGGCGCTGCCGTCAACGACCGGATTGTTGCTGCTCGCTGTCATCGTCGCCGCGGCGCTCATCGCACTACTGCGGACGCCGCTCATGTTGCGCCTTGCCGCCAGCGTGGCGGCACTTGCCGCACTTGCGCTGCTGATCGGCGTCGCTGGCACATTTCTCACGCCGGCGGGCAACACTTTTGCCAGGATATCTCCGGCCTCCGGTTTCTGGATTCTCATCTTCGCTTTCACGCTTTTGCTGGCCGACGTACTGACGCGGTTCAATTTGTCGCCATGGGCCCGGATCGGCGTGCTGGTCGTTGCCACCGTGGCGATTGGACTGCTTTTGATCTCGGGAAGCTGGAACGACCTTTCCATCCTCAAGGAATACGCCAACCGCGCCGACAGCTTCTGGGCCGAAGGCTCCAAGCACGTCACGCTGGCGCTGGGTTCGCTGGCCGCCGCCGTCATCATCGGCCTGCCGCTCGGCATCCTCTGTCATCGTGTCGAAAAGCTTCGGGCGGGCGTGCTCAACGTCCTCAACATCATCCAGACCATCCCTTCGATCGCGCTGTTCGGCCTGCTGATCGCGCCGCTCGGCTGGGTCGCCACGCACGTGCCGGGGGCGGCCGCGCTGGGCATTCGCGGCATCGGCACGGCACCCGCCTTTGTCGCCCTGTTCCTCTATTCACTGCTGCCGGTGGTGGCCAACACGGTGGTCGGGCTCGCCGGCGTGCCGCGTGCCGCCAACGACGCGGCGCGCGGCATGGGCATGACCGATCGCCAGCGCCTGTTCGGCGTCGAGTTTCCGCTGGCCTTCCCGGTGATCCTGACCGGCATCCGCATCGTACTGGTACAGAATATCGGGCTTGCCACGATCGCCGCGCTTATCGGTGGCGGCGGCTTCGGCGTGTTCGTCTTCCAGGGCGTCGGCCAGACGGCGATGGACCTGGTGCTGCTTGGCGCGGTGCCGACCGTTGCGCTCGCCTTCGCCGCGGCCATCATCCTCGATGCGGTGATCGAAATGACCGCCACCAAGCGCAGGATTGAAACGGCATGATCGAGATCGAAGGCATCACCAAGCGCTATGACGCGACAACGGTGGTCGACGATGTGTCGATGGTCATCGAGCCGCGCACCATCGCCGTCATTGTCGGCACCTCCGGCTCCGGCAAGACGACATTGCTTCGCATGATCAACCGGCTGGTCGAACCAACCGCCGGCACCATCAAGCTCGACGGCGCCGACAATCGCTCGGTGCCCGGTTACGAACTGCGCCGCAGCATCGGCTATGCCATTCAGGGCCACGGCCTGTTTCCTCATCGCACCGTGGCGCAGAACATTGCCACCGTGCCGGTGCTGCTTGGCTGGGACAAGGCACGCATCAAGGCCCGCGTCGATGAACTGATGACGCTTTACCAGCTCGACCCCCAGGAATTCGGGCCGCGCTATCCGCACGAACTGTCCGGTGGCCAGCAGCAGCGCGTCGGCGTGGCCCGCGCGCTCGCCGCCGAGCCCAACGTGCTGTTGATGGACGAGCCGTTCGGCGCGCTCGACCCGATCATCCGCACCAAGGCGCAGGAAGACCTGCTGGCGATCCAGAAGCGCTTCGGCACCACCATCATCCTCGTCACCCATGACATGGAGGAAGCCGTGCACATGGGCGACAAGATCGCCGTCATGGATGCCGGCAAGCTCGTGCAATATGCCAGACCCGCCGAGATCCTGGCAAACCCGGCCAGCAGCTTCGTCGAGACCTTGGTCGGCGCCAGTGAGAGGCCATTCAGGCTGCTGTCGCTCGGACGGGTGCGCGACGCGGTGGAGACCGGCGTTGCCGATGGCGAAGCGATCCCCGGCGATGCCAGCCAGCGCGATGCGCTGGCCGAACTCCTGTGGTCGGGCCGGCCGGCGCTGCCAGTAAAGGGCGCCGACGGCAAGCCGCTTGGCCGTGTCACCGTGGACGGGCTGGTCAAGCGGGCGGCGAGGCCGGCATGAAAGCCTGGCTGCCTCTGCTGCTCAGGCTTGTGCTGGTGGTGTTGCTCGTGGCCTTCGTCACTAGCCCAGGCTGGTTCGAGCCGCTGCTGAAGCCGCTGACCGAGAACAACGCTCCCGCGATCTACAATCAGGGCAGCCTGCTGACGTTGACGCTGCTGCATCTGCGCACCGTGCTGATCGCCACCGTCGCCGCGACCGTCGTCGCGGTGGCTTTGGCCATCCTTGTCACCAGGCCGGCTGGTGCCGAATTCCTGCCGCTGTCGCGCAGCCTGGTCAATATCGGCCAGACTTTTCCACCGGTGGCGGTGCTGGCGCTCGCCGTGCCGGCCGTCGGCTTCGGCGAGAAGCCGACACTGATCGCCCTGTTCCTCTACGGCCTGCTGCCGATCTTCGAGAACGCGCTGACCGGACTGACGACGCTGCCGGCCAATGTCGTCGAAGCGGCGCGGGGCGCCGGCATGACTGGCTGGCAAAGGCTCACCAAGGTCGAACTGCCGCTCAGCGCGCCGATCATCCTGGGCGGCATCAGGCTCTCGGTCGTGATCAGCCTGGCCACCGCCACCATCGGTTCGACGGTGGCCGCCAGGACACTGGGCGAAGTGATCATCGCCGGCCTCTTGTCGAACAATCTCGCCTTCATCCTGCAGGGTGGCCTGATCGTGGCGGCCCTGGCCGTGCTGATCTATGACGGGCTGTCGGCGGTTGAGCGTTACGCGGCGCGACGCATGGGCAGGGACGTCGAGTAGCGCGCCTCATCGCCGGGATCGATTTCAATCGATCTAACCGCAAGGCGAGTAGGGCGCACACCGTCCAGTACGGACGTTTTGGGCGAAAGCCGGGCAAAAACCGAACAATATCTTGACGTTCGCAGCCCTGTTTCGCATACACCGCAGCGAAGAGGTGGATTCCGTGCGCGGAATCCGGTCTTTGTCTCAACGGCCCAGGGAGGGGTTCATTTGGGCCAACAATCGAGGAAAATTCGGCAATGACCATTATTTCCGCCGTCATCGCCTGCGGTCTGCTTTCTGTCCTCTACGCCATCTGGGCGACACGTTCGGTTCTCGCGTCCGATCAGGGCAATGCACGCATGCAGGAAATCTCCGCCGCCATTCGCGAAGGCGCGCAAGCCTATCTGGCGCGCCAGTACACCACCATCGCCATCGTCGGCGTTGTGGTGCTTCTGCTCGCCTGGTGGCTGCTTTCGATCACCGCCGCCATCGGCTTCTTGATCGGCGCCGTTCTGTCTGGCGCCGCCGGCTTCATTGGCATGCATGTTTCGGTCCGCGCCAATGTGCGCACGGCGCAGGCGGCCTCCAACAGCCTCGCCGCTGGTCTCGACATAGCCTTCAAGTCGGGTGCCATCACCGGCATGCTGGTTGCCGGCCTGGCGCTGCTCGGCGTCTCGATCTACTACCTTATCCTCACCCATTTCATGGGCCTTCAGCCAAACGACCGCGTCGTCATCGATTCTCTGGTCGCGCTTGGCTTCGGCGCCTCGCTGATCTCGATCTTCGCCCGTCTCGGCGGCGGCATCTTCACCAAGGGTGCTGATGTCGGCGGCGATCTGGTCGGCAAGGTCGAAGCCGGGATTCCCGAGGACGATCCGCGCAATCCGGCCACCATCGCCGACAATGTCGGCGACAATGTCGGTGACTGCGCCGGCATGGCCGCCGACCTGTTCGAGACCTATGCGGTGACCGTGGTTGCCACCATGGTTCTCGCCGCCATCTTCTTCGGCGGCACCGCCGTGCTCGGTGCGGCGATGCTCTATCCGCTGGCCATCTGCGGCGCCTGCATCCTGACCTCGATCGTCGGCACCTTCTTTGTCAAGCTCGGCTCCAACGGCTCGATCATGGGCGCGCTCTACAAGGGCCTGATCGTTACCGGCCTGCTGTCCATCGTCGGCCTTGGCGTCGCTACGTCGGTCACGCTTGGTTGGGGCGAGGTCGGCACGGTTGCCGGCATCACCATCACCGGCAAGAACCTGTTCATCTGCGGCCTGATCGGCCTCGTGGTGACCGGTTTGATCGTGGTGATCACCGAATACTATACCGGCACCAACAAGCGCCCGGTCAACTCGATCGCCCAGGCTTCGGTGACCGGCCATGGCACCAACGTCATCCAGGGCCTCGCGGTGTCGCTGGAATCGACGGCGCTGCCGGCCATCGTCATCGTCGGCGGCATCATCGCCACCTACCAGCTCGGCGGTCTCTTCGGCACGGCGATCGCCGTTACCACCATGCTCGGCCTTGCCGGCATGATCGTGGCGCTCGACGCCTTCGGCCCGGTCACCGACAATGCCGGCGGCATCGCCGAAATGGCAGGCCTGCCCAAGGAAGTGCGCCATTCCACCGACGCACTCGACGCGGTCGGCAACACCACCAAGGCGGTGACCAAGGGCTATGCCATCGGCTCGGCTGGCCTGGGCGCGCTGGTGCTGTTCGCCGCCTATTCGAACGATCTGAGGTTCTTTGCCGCCAATGGCGACAAATACCCCTACTTCCAGGGCATGGGCGAGATCTCCTTCGACCTCTCCAATCCTTACGTCGTCGCCGGTCTGATCTTTGGTGGCCTGATCCCGTATCTGTTCGGCGGCATCGCCATGACAGCCGTCGGTCGTGCCGCGGGCTCGATCGTCGAGGAAGTACGCAAGCAGTTCCGCGAGGATCCGGGCATCATGGCCGGCACCTCCAAGCCGAACTATGCGCGCGCGGTCGATCTCCTGACCAAAGCGGCGATCCGGGAAATGATCATCCCCTCGCTGTTGCCGGTTCTGGCGCCGCTTGTCGTCTATTTCGGCGTGCTTTTGATCTCTGGCTCGAAGGCGTCCGCTTTCGCGGCACTCGGCGCCTCGCTGCTCGGCGTTATCGTCAACGGCCTGTTCGTGGCCATCTCGATGACCTCGGGCGGCGGCGCCTGGGACAATGCGAAGAAATCGTTCGAGGACGGTTTCACCGACAAGGACGGCGTCAAGCATCTCAAGGGCTCCGAGGCGCACAAGGCCTCGGTGACCGGCGACACGGTCGGCGATCCCTACAAGGACACCGCGGGTCCTGCGGTCAATCCGGCGATCAAGATCACCAACATCGTGGCGCTCCTGCTGCTTGCGGTGCTCGCGCACGGCTGAGCAAGAGCTGTTGAAAAAAACGAAACCCGCGGGGAGCGATCTCCGCGGGTTTCGTTTGGTTCGGATCGGGCACGGTGCTTCAGCCGCCGTCCGGCTTGGCTCCATTGCTCTCGGCACGCTTGCGGTAGCGGGCCAGCATGTCGTCCACTCCTGGTTCGCGCGACGGCATCGCCGGGAGGCCGCGTATCTCACGTAGCCTCGTGACGAAGGCGCCGCGCCCGCATTTGCGGCGAAACTCCCTGGCTCTCGGATGGATGCCGCATGCGGCCAGAATCCGGCGTTTCAGATAGGTGGATTTCTTCAAGGGTCGAAGGTCCTCGGCCACGGCAAGAATTTCCACGCGCAGGACGCCCCATCACTGACAAGTCGGCCTGTCCGGGCCAAACAAAAACCCGTGAGATCGCTCCCACGGGTTTTTGGTCGCCTGAGATGCTGCTGCTCCCGGGGAAGCAGTGACTGAAGATCAGGGGGTGCCGCCGCCGGGGATGCCGGGCGCCAGCTTGCTTGCGCCATTGATGATCTGGCTGAGGAAGTTCTGGTCCTTGCCGCCAGTAGGCGTGGTGCGCGAGATGAAGTCGAAGATCTTGCCGTCCTTCAGGCCGTAATTGGCGATCTGGGTGACGCGGCCGTCCGGGCCGAAATAGACCGCCAGCACATGCTGGTCGACCAGGTGCGGCTTGTCGAACGCGACATAGCGCTTGCGCGTCTGCGAGATGTAGTAGAACGCCTCGTTGTCGAAAGTCGCCGTGGTCGACGGCGTGCCAAGCGCCAGCAGCACCTGCTCGCGGCTGGAGCCGACCGGTACCGAATCAACCGCCTGCTGGTCGATGACATACCCTTGCGTCAGCGTCTCGCTCGGATTGAGATCGCCGATCATCTTGTTCGTGTGGCATGCCGAGAGCGCCGAAACCATAAGCAGCAGCGAGATCGCGCCGGCGGGCCTGGAAGTGAAGGTCGACTTGAAATTCAGCGCGCGCAACAACAATTCTCCATTACATCGCCGCAACTTGCGCTGGGCCGCAAAACCGGTAAACCAGCTTGCTTGCCGATGCAACAAGGCCAATTCAACAAACGGTCCCCGGAGACCATCCCCATGTTCCAGCGCCTTTTTGGCCGTGAACGCCACACCAACCGCGCCATCACCGACGCGCTCTACGCACAAATCGTGGCGGCGGCGCGGCAGACTGTATTTTATTCCCACTGGAATGTGCCGGACACGCCGCTTGGCCGTTTCGAGATGCTTTCGCTGCACATGTTCCTGTTCCAGCATCGCTTGCGCGGCGAGGACGACGTGGCGCAGGAGATCGCGCAGGTGCTGATCGACGAGTTCTTTCTCGACGTCGATCATTCGCTGCGGGAACTGGGCATTGGCGACGTCGGCGTGCCAAAGCGCATGAAGAAACTGGCCAAGATGTTTTATGGCCGCACCGCCGCCTATGATGATGCGCTGGAAAAAAACGATCATGACGGCCTGACCGCGGCACTTGCCCGCAACGTCCGGCCCGACGCAGGCACCTGGCCGGAAGCATCGCAATTGGCCGACTATGTCGCCGGTGCCTGCAAGCAACTGGCAGCGCAGCCGTCCGAATCAATCGTTTCCGGCACGGTGACGTTTCCGCTGGCCAGGGAGGTCGATCGATGAAACATGCTGATCCGCAAAGCCCGGTTTCCTTTTTCGCGAATGTCGCCCGGCTGCCGCAGAAAGGGCTGCCCGTGGTGATCGAGGCCGACGCCACACAGCGCGCGGCACTTGCCGAGGAGCACGGGCTGCTGTCCGTCGAAGTCTATCGCGCGGAACTCCTGGTCGCCTCCTGGAAGCGCAATGGCGTGAAGGTCAGCGGCCGCGTCGAGGCCGACATCACGCAAGCCTGCATCGTCACGCTCGATCCCGTCGCGGCGCATATCGACGAGCCGGTCGAGGCGCTGCTGCTCCCCGAGGACTCCAAGCTTGGACGGCAGGGATTTGAAGGCGGTGGCGAGATTCTGCTCGATGCGGACGGGCCCGACAGTCCCGAAACATTTTCCGGCGACACCATCGATGTCGGGGCGCTTGCCGAACAGTTCTTCGGTTTGGCGATCGACCCCTATCCGCGCAAGTCGGGCGCGTCCCTGGATGCCGGCGGCGACACCGAACCGGAGGAGAACGAATTTCAGCAAAAACTGCGGTCCTTGCTGGGAAAATCCTGAAAACCTCGCCCGCGACGGAAAAGTCGGTTGTGTGAAAACCCAAAACCGCTATTTTCGCCAAACCTTTGCGATCACTAAAGCGACCTGCCGCCTAACCGTGAGATGAATACCGCGTGATCAGGATTTCCATCGACGCCATGGGCGGCGATCACGGACCAGCCGTGGTCATTCCGGCGCTCATGACGGTTGCGACCCGCCGCCCAGATATCCGCTTCGTCATCTACGGGCGTGAGGACGTGGTGCGTCCTGAACTGGCCAAGTTTCCCAAACTGGCCGAGGTGAGCGAATTCTTCCACTGCGAGGTCGCGGTCAGGATGGACGACAAACCAAGCCAGGCGCTGCGCCATGGCCGCTGGAAATCGTCAATGTGGAAGGCGGTCGAGGCGGTCAAGTCGGGCACGGCGGACGCCTGTATTTCGGCAGGCAACACCGGCGCGCTGATGGCAATGTCGAAATTCTGCCTGCGCACCATGGCCACCATTGATCGTCCGGCGATCGCGGCCTTGTGGCCGACATTGCGTGGCGAAAGCGTGGTCCTCGACGTTGGCGCCACCATCGGCGCCGATGCGCACCAGCTCATTGATTTTGCCATTCTCGGCACCGGCATGGCGCGCTCCGTATTCGGCATTGCCCGGCCGACCGTCGGCTTGCTCAATGTCGGCGTGGAAGAGATCAAGGGCCAGGAAGAGGTCAAGGAAGCGGGACGCATGCTGCGCGAGGCCAACATGGCCTCGATGAATTATCATGGCTTTGTCGAAGGCGACGATATCGGCAAGGGTACGGTCGACGTGGTGGTGACGGAAGGCTTTGCCGGCAACATCGCGCTGAAGACGGCGGAAGGCACCGCCCGCCAGATCGCGGGTTATCTGCGCGCCGCCATGAGCCGCACCCTGCTGGCCAGGATCGGCTATGTCTTCGCCAAGGGCGCTTTCGATCGCCTGCGCGAGAAGATGGATGTCGGCCGCTCGAACGGCGGCGTGTTCCTGGGACTGAACGGCATCGTCGTCAAAAGCCATGGCGGTGCTGATTCGGACGGTTTTGCCGCGGCGATCGAGCTCGGCTACGACATGGTGCGCAACAATCTGCTCGACCGCATCGAGGCCGACCTGGACCTGTTTCATGCGCGCAACCCGCATGCCCTGTCATCCCGGAAATCCGACGTCGTTATCGACGCGAAGGAATAGGAAAGAACCTTGATCAGATCAGTCGTGCGCGGCACGGGCTCCGCGCTGCCCCGCCGCATCATGAAGAATGCCGATTTCGAAGGCATGGTCGAAACCTCGGACGAGTGGATCGCCCAGCGCACCGGCATCCGCCAGCGCCATATCGCGGCCGACGACGAGACGACGGCTTCCCTGGGCGAGGCAGCGGCGCGCGCCGCCCTCGCCGACGCGGGGTTGACGCCAGATGACATCGACCTGATCGTGCTGGCGACGTCGACGCCCAACAACACGTTCCCGGCCACCGCGGTCGAGATCCAGGACCGGCTCGGCATGCATCACGGCTTTGCCTTCGACATGCAGGCGGTGTGCTCGGGCTTCGTCTATGCGGTGACCACGGCCGATCTCTATATTCGCGGCGGCCTGGCCAAACGCGTGTTGGTGATCGGCTCCGAGACATTCTCGCGCATTCTCGACTGGAGCGACCGCTCGACCTGCGTGTTGTTCGGCGACGGCGCCGGGGCCCTGGTGCTGGAAGCGGGCGAGGGGGGCGGCACGATCGCCGACCGCGGCGTTCTGGCGGCCAGCCTGCGCTCCGACGGCACGCACAAGGACAAGCTTTTTGTCGATGGCGGACCATCGACGACGGGAACGGTCGGCCACCTCAGGATGGAGGGCCGTGAGGTCTTCAAGCATGCGGTCGGCATGATCACCGACGTCATCGAGGCGACCTTCTCGGCCGCCGGCATCACCGCCGACGATCTCGACTGGTTCGTGCCGCACCAGGCCAATAAACGAATTATTGACGCTTCCGCCAAGAAGCTCGGTATTGCCGAACAGAAAGTGGTGGTTACGGTCAATTTGCACGGTAACACCTCGGCGGCCTCGGTGCCGTTGGCGCTGTCGGTGGCCGTTGCCGATGGGCGCATCAAGAAGGGTGACCTCGTGCTCCTGGAAGCGATGGGCGGCGGCTTCACATGGGGTGCCGTCCTGGTTCGCTGGTAAGTGCCGAACGGCTCGGTTTCGGTCCTTGACCTTGCCGGATCAATTACTTAGGCTCAGCCGTTGTTGTGCCGATTTTATGTTTGAGCTGATGGGACGGTCGCATGGGGGGAAAGACACTTACGCGCGCCGACCTTGCGGAGGCCGTCTACCGGAAGGTTGGTCTGTCGCGCACTGAATCCGCCGAACTCGTTGAAGCCGTTCTGGACGAAATCTGCGAAGCCATCGTCCGCGGCGAGACGGTCAAGCTGTCGTCCTTCGCGACATTCCATGTCCGCTCCAAGAACGAGCGCATCGGACGCAATCCCAAGACCGGTGAAGAGGTGCCCATCCTGCCGCGCCGGGTGATGACGTTCAAGTCGTCCAACGTATTGAAGAACCGCATCTTGCGTTCTCACCAGAACAGCAAGGCCAAGGGCGGCAAGTAGCGTCCATTGTACGGTTGAAAAACCGGCCCCACCATAACGTTGGGCTTGAATATTGTTTCACAAACCGCTGAAATAAGGCCCGATTCGGCAGCATGGCCGGATTGGTGTTCCGCGTATGATCCATTCCGCGCAAACGGAATGAGCTTCTCTCTTTGTTGAGCGTGATCTCGTCTGAAGACCGTTCCGGATCACGTTCCAGCGTGAGGATTTCGCCCATGGACAAGAGCCCTGACGCCTTCCGTACCATCAGTGAGGTCGCCGAAGACCTCGATTTGCCGCAGCATGTGCTGCGTTTCTGGGAAACGCGCTTCAACCAGATCAAGCCGATGAAGCGCGGCGGCGGCCGGCGCTACTACCGGCCGCAGGACGTCGAGTTGATCAAGGGCATCCGCCACATGCTCTACGACCAGGGTTACACCATCAAGGGCGTGCAGAAGCTGCTGCGCGAAAACGGCAATCATTTCCTGGTTGCCATCGGCAATGGCGACATGGCCGCGGTCGAGGCCATTTCCCAGCGAAAGCAGGCCGACCAGGTGCCGCTGACGCCGGCAGCGCAGCCGCGCGGCGGCGATGATGAACTGGTTGGCCAGCCAAGGGTCAAGCCCAGTCGCCGCTTTTTCGGCCTTGGCAAGGGCGATGAGGAGGGTCCCGTTCAACCGGACGCCTCGAAACTCTCGCGCGACAATCGCGCACTGCTGCAGGAGGCGCTGTTCGACCTGCTCGAATGCAAGCGCTTGCTCGACCAGGTGCGCTGAGCGCCGCCCGAAGTGCTTTGAAGCCGCGAAACTGGAACCC
Organism: Mesorhizobium sp. B2-3-5; assembly: GCF_006442395.1. Lineage (NCBI taxonomy): Bacteria > Pseudomonadati > Pseudomonadota > Alphaproteobacteria > Hyphomicrobiales > Phyllobacteriaceae > Mesorhizobium > Mesorhizobium sp. B2-3-5. The sequence goes on from NZ_VFVX01000001.1 coordinate 352,898, forward strand.
GCCTTTGGGGTGAGGCGTTACGTTTCCTTCTGCAAGAGAAGGAAACGTATGATGGCACCATTCTCGACCCTTTCGGACATCGATCTCGAAAAGCAAGTCACGGCGCTGTCGAGGGAACTCGCGGCGTTGCGCAAGGCAGTGTCCAGGCGGGGTGGCGCCTACTATGAAGATAGTCGTGATGCCGCGCTCGACACATATTCCGATCTTGCCGGGCGTCTGCGGGACGCCATGCCGGCAATTCGCAGGCAGGGGAGGGTGATCGAGAGATCGGCCCGCGACCATCCGGCGGCAGCTGCCGCGGTTGGCCTTGTGGTGCTCGGCCTGGTGGCCAGCCTGTTGTTCAGCCGACGCTGATACCATCGCCGACGTTGGCAGGTGGGTTCAAGGCAAAATGGCGGCGCCGGTTTGGCCTGCGGCCATTACCGTTTTTGGAGGCGGTTGCCTCGCCGCCCTGATCTGCCGGCGCTGATCGATTCAGTGATCTCGGCTGCTCCGGCATCTGGCACTGAGCGCTTCGGCATAGAGGCGCATGGCGCCCTTGTGCCGTCGGCGCAGGAATGCTGATTGCTCCAGCCGCCAGAGCCGCTCGATCTCCGCCGTGATCGCCGGGTTTGTCCATGTGCCGTAGCCGGCGGCTGTGTAGACAACCACCTCGCCGGCATAGAGCCGCTCGTCGGTGACCAAAAAGTCGATACGGATATAATCGAGATCGCCAGCGATCCCCGGCGCGATCGAGATTGCCTGGCGAACGTAGTCGATGAGCCGAGCGCTGACCGGCAAGGCCTGGTCCTCGCGGGGATAGTCCGGATCGCGACCGGGCAGTGGATTGGCTTCCCGGTCGAACAGAAGCGATTGCTGGGCGGTCTTATCCTCGACCCAGACGTGGGCGATCACCCCGCTGCAGATATGGACCTTGATATCTGTGGCAATGGTTCCGCCGCAAAGTGCCAGCCGCTCTTCCGCGAAGACGGTTGGATCAACAGGCCAGTACGCCCATTCGCCGTCGCGCCGTCCGTAGCGTTTCTTGAGCCAGCGTCTCGCCTTGCGTACGATGACGGCGCGATCCGGCTCACCGTCGGATACGAATATGTTCATCGCGCAGCCATGGTTTGCCTTGACCACAACGGGGCCGATCAGCATATCCGCAGGGATGTCGGCAGCGTCGCCCCCGGACCAGAGCGTCTTTGGCATGGCGATCCCGGGGCAGGTGTCACGGATATAGACCTTGGCAGCGAGCTTGTCGGTCAACGTCACGAACAACGGATTGCGGTCGAGGATCTTTCGCCAAAGCAACAGCTCATGGTAGCGCTCGGGCGCGGCCGGATTGGGCAGATAGCCCAGTTTCGTGGCAAATCGCGCGACAAGGCCAGGGTGACGAACCGTCAGCCACAATCGCGCGACCGACAGGACAAGACGATTTTTCCAGGAAATATTGGCCGCGGTCGTCATCGGGATACCTGGCCATGTTGGCGAAGCCGGACCCGGTGCGCGTACCCGGTCAGCACATGCCTTGCCGTATCGTGATTTGGCTCTGCGTGAAAGGTTTCACTTACCGTCGGGGCATCGGGATTGACGCCGGAATCCTGGGGCTGGCGGTTTCGGTGTAACTCGACAGGCCCGATTCACGTCGTCCCCGGCATTGCATCACCAAGAGAAGACCGGCCTTGAACAAGAAGCCAAGGCGGTCTTCTCGTTGGTCGTCTGGTATGATTAGTAGGCCTTCTTCACCATTTTCTTCGTGTGATGGTGGTGATGGTAGTGGTAGTGGTGATGGCGATGGTGGTGGCGATGGTGATGATGCTTTGCCATGGGGGCCGCATCCGCGCTCGTCGCACCGATGACCGGCGCCGTGAAAGCGAGGGCAACTGCAAGCCCGAGGGCCGAGAGGAGGGACTTCTTCATGGATCGTTTCCTTCTTTTGGCAGGCAGATCTAAATCGGGTCGATAACCCGACCGCCGCGAATGGAATTACGCTCCCGAATTTTTTCGTCAGTATTTCCCGATTGTAGAATTTTGTTTCTGAACTGTTTCTGGCCGACCGAGTCTCCATCACCGCCATGGCACGGGCTGCAAGCTGCCTTAGTCGGCTGTTTGGCTACGCACGCGCAGATGCGCTTGCGAGGTGTGGGGTTCACGATAGTGTGACGGCCCGTTTGGCTCTTGGCAAATCGCTGACGAGCGGGCATCTTCCTGCTCGTCTCAGGCAACATCCATTTTGATCAAACTCTTTCAGCCACCGGAGTTGCCAATGCCCCACAATGCAAAAGAACATGCCCTTTCCGAACCGTTAGCCAATGAGATCGGGCCAATTTACAGCACCCTCAAGGCGATGCGGGAAACCCGCGGTTACAGCGTGGAAGAGCTGTCGCTGACCTGCGGCCTGTCGGTCGACGAGATCGAGGACATCGAGAGCGGCAGGGCGGCCGACCCGGCGAAGCTGCGTCGTATTGCGTCCGCGCTTCAACTGCCCCAGGACGCTGTGATTGTTTCCGCTGCGCCGGCACCGGCCGCACAAGGTCGGCCCCTGGCATAGAATCAGCAACAGGCATGCCCAAGAAACCCGCTAGGCCCGCTTGGCGGGTTTCTTGTTGATGCCGCAGCGTTCTCCAGCAGCCGGGCTTGCCGACTTGCCGATCGCACGTGTTTATACCCACGGCATCCAGATCTGTTGCCGATTGGTCCGCTGTGCATTGGGTTTTGAGCTGTGGGTCTTCTGATATGAGCCTGGAATCTGTTCGTGCCTTCTTCGCCGCGCATGCGCCGGACATCGAGGTCATCGTCACGGAAGCGAGTTCGGCGACGGTGACGCTGGCGGCGCAGGCGCATGGTGTGTTGCCGGCGCAGATCGCCAAGACGATCTGTCTTCGCGTCGCGGAACGGACCATGCTCATCGTGACCAGCGGCATCGCCAGGCTGGATAACCGCAAGTTCAAGGACCAGTTCGGCGGCAAGCCCCGCATGCTGGATGCCGAAGAGGTCGTCGAGGCGACAAGCCACCCGGTGGGTGGCGTCTGCCCGTTCGGCCTGCCGTCGCCGCTGCCGGTCTACTGCGACGTGTCGCTGCGCGAATTCGGCGAGGTCGTGCCGGCCGCCGGCGCCACCAACGCTGCGGTACGGATTGAGCCGCGGCGCATGGCGGACCTAGTCGGCGCCGAATGGGTCGATGTGTGCCAGGGTTAGAGGCCGTATCCAAGCCGGAGCTGAAACCAGCAAGGCAAAGGAAAGAGGCGGTTTGAGAATCGGCCGATCTGGCCGGGCGGACTTCGGGGGCAAGTCCTGCTTCAAAATGGTCGGAGTGGCCGGATTCGAACCGACGACCCCTTGACCCCCAGTCAAGTGCGCTACCGGGCTGCGCTACACTCCGGACCGGTCGCGATGTATCGTGATAACCCTGCTCGGGTCAACCGAAATTCGGCGTTCATCGTGGCGGTGTGGATACGATGGCTGTTGAGCCTTGCAGCGCCGGCCGCAACAGCCGCTGATGGCGGTATTCGAGTGCGATGGCGCCCCAGATCAGGCCAAGCAGCAGGTAGACGTGGCGCCAGTGATCGATGTCGATGAAGGTACCGAGCCCGATATTGCCGATGAAGGCGACATAGGCGCACAAGAGATAGGGTTGCCACGGCCGGTCGCGTAAAAGGATGCGAATCCCGGCTGCTAGGGTCCAGAGGACGAGCGTCAAGAAAGACACGAAGCCGAGCCAACCATAGTCCATCAGCATCTTCAGCCAGATGTCATGCGTGTCCTCGCCGAAGAGCTTGCCGAAGACCAGGGGTCCGATGCCGAAAGGACGCTCCATCGCCATCTGGAAACCGATCGTATAGCGGGCGAAGCGGCCGAGGCGGGCGGTGTCATAGCTCTGTTCGAGGTGCGCGCGGTTGGAGAACATCTCCGCCACGCCGGGCAGCTGCAAGATGACGATGATGGCGATGGCCAGCAGCGACAGTGCGGCAATGGTCATGATCACCACGCGCAGCCGGAACATGCCGCTGTTGCTCTGCAGGAACAGGCAGCCGGTGAGCAGCACAGCGGAGACGGCAAACATGCCCCAGGCGCCGCGCGAGAAGGAGAAGAAGATGCCGGCCGTGATAATCAGCAACGGTATCGCCAGCAACGGCATGCGCGACACCGGGCCCGTCAGGAGCAGATAGAGCAGATAGATGCCCGGCAGCACCAGGAACGGTCCGAACACGTTCGGGTCCTGGAAGGCGCCGGCGGCGCGATCGTACTTGGTGAACATTTCCGCGCCGGGAAAGGCGTGGAAATAGCCTGCTATGCCAAGCAGCGACGTCGCCACCGCCGAGACGACATAGGCAATGAAGATCAGACGGTAGAGGTTCGGCTGCGTGGCGGTGACTGATGCGAAGAACACGGCGCTGAAGGCGAGAAACAGCGATACGGCGAGATAGAGCGGCGTGTTGGCGAGATCAGCCATCTGCGTCATCGAGATCATGCCGCCGATGTTCATCATCACCAGAAGCACCAGCAGTGGGGTGGCGGCGCGGGAGATCCTCAAGCCGAAAAGGGCCCAAACGGCGATCAGCCCAGCCATGTAGATTTCATAAGGGGCCGGCTCGCTGATGACGAAGCCGGACAGCAGCATGCCGACCACCACCGCGCCCGAGGAAATCAGCGTGATCAGTTTGGCGTTGACCGCGGCGCGCGGCAAATCATGGCTGATCGCGCTCAATAGGCGTTTTCCGTGTTGAGCAACCGGATCGGGGTCAGGAAGAGGATCCGCAAATCAAACAGCAGCGACCAGTTTTCGATGTAGTAGAGGTCGTACTCCGTTCGCATGCGGATCTTCTCATTGGTGTCCATCTCGCCGCGCCAGCCATTGATCTGCGCCCAGCCGGTGACACCGGGCTTGACCTTGTGGCGGGCGAAATAGCCGTCGACCACCTCGTTGTAGAGAAGGTTGTGCGACTGCGCGGCAATGGCATGCGGACGAGGACCGATGAGCGACAGCGAGCCCAGCAGCGAGTTGAAGAATTGCGGCAGTTCATCGATTGAGGTCTTGCGGATGAAGCGGCCGACGCGGGTGACGCGCGGGTCGTTCTTGGTCACTGTCTGCTTGGCGGTCGGGTCTGACCTGTCGGTATACATCGAGCGGAATTTATAGACCTCGATAACCTCATTGTTGAAGCCGTGCCGTTTCTGCTTGAACAGGACCGGCCCCTTGCTGTCGAGCTTGATGGCGATCGCGGTGCCGAGCATCACCGGCAGGAAGACGACGATGCCGATGAGGCTGAAGATGATATCGAAGGCACGTTTGGCGACCGAATCCCAGTCGTTGATCGGCTTGTCGAAAATGTCGAGCATCGGCACCGAGCCGATGTAGGAATAGGCGCGCGGACGAAACTGCAGCGCGTTGGAGTGTGCCGACAGCCGGATGTCGACCGGCAGGACCCACAGTTTCTTCAGCAATTGCAGGACGCGCGATTCGGCGGTCAGCGGCAGCGACACGATCAGCATGTCGATGCGGGCGATGCGGGCGAACTCGATCAGTTCCGAAATGGTGCCGAGCTTGGGATAGCCGGCAACGATGGGCGGCGAGCGCTTGTCGCTGCGATCGTCGAAGATGCCGCAGATGCGGATGTCGTTGTAAGGCTGCTTTTCGACCGAGCGGATCAGGATCTCCGCCGCCTTGCCGCCGCCGACGATGACGGCGCGCCGCTCCATGCGGCCATCGCGTGCCCAGCGCCGTATCAGCTTCGACATCACCAGCCTGAGGCCGAAGAGGAAGACAAAGCCGACGACGAACCACGTCCCGAACAGCAGGCGCGAGTAATCTTCCGACATCTTCGTGGCGAAGGCTGTCAACGCCATCAGGGCGAAGGCGCCGGCCCAAGCCAGCAGGATGCGGCCGAAATTGGCGATCGGCCGCATGAGGGAGACCACCTGATAGCAGTCGGTGACATCGAGCAGCACCACGGCGAGGAACGATGCGGCGGCAATCGTCACCGGATATTGCCAGGCGAGATAGTTGAAGAACCCGACATAGTAGAAATAGACGCAGAGCCCCGAAAGGAACAGCACCGCGAATTCGACCATGCGCAGGACGCCGCTGACCATGATCGGCGACATCGTATCGCGCCGGTACTGCGTGGCGACCTGCCGGGCAACGTCGTTCATGCCGCCGGACGCGTCGCCGTCGGTCGGGTCGTCGAATTTACGGACCGCTTCGGGTGAAAAGCGGCGCGCGGGGTCGATCTCGTTCATGGGACAGTCCGCAAGCTTTCCTTGGGGAATAGCAAAGGAGAGCTAAGAAACCCTTGAAACAACGCATGGCTTTGGAAGGGCTCGGACTACCTGTCGAGCGCCGCGAAGTAGGCTTTCTCGATGTCGGCGGCCATGACGTCGGCGCCGAAACGCGCCCTGAGGCCGGAACCGTCGGGCATCAATTCGCGATAGGCGGCAAGGTCGGCCAGCGCCTGGCTTATCTTGCCGGCAAGTTCGACCGCATCGGGCCGGATCAGGGCAGGGGAGGCGGCACCAAAAATCTCCGGTATGCCGCCGACGGCGGTCGCGATCATCGGCCTTGCCCCCGCAAGGGCCTCCAGCACGATATAGGGCATGGCCTCGGCACGCGAAGGAACGACGACGAGCGCCGCCAGCGCGAAGGCCTCCCTGGCCGGCATCGGCGGCAGGAAGCGGACATTGTCTTGCAGCCCCAGGCGCTTCACCTGCGCGTGGTAGCGCGGCAGGTCGTCGCCGTCGCCGACCATCACCGCGCTCAATGCGCGGCCGAGCCGAGGGCCGGCGGTGGCCAGGGCATCGATGAAGATGTCTGGCCCCTTTAGGTCCCGCATCATGCCGATGTAGAGCAGGTCCGCCACATCGGCGTTGGTGATCACTGGTTCGAATTCGGCGGCGCGAAGTCCATTGTAGACCAACGTGTTCGGGATCGGCGGTTCGCCCACTTTCCTGCGATAGGTCCGCCGCTCATAATCGGAGACGAACAGCAGGCAATCGGTGAAGCGCGCCATGAAGCGCTCGATCGCGAAGAACAGCTTTCCGGTGGCTGTGTTCTCGTCATAATGGAGGGAGCCGCCATGCGGCGAATAAAGGCGGGCTACGCGAGACCTTGATACCCGCAACAGTGAGCCGAACAGACGGGCATAGGCGCCACCCTTGGCGCCGTGCCCGTGCAGCACGTCCGGCCGCAATTCCTTGATGATCCTGTAGGTGCGTCTGGCAGAGGCGAGGTCGCCCGGGCCGACATGGCGCTGCATTGGCGTGCGATGGATGCCGAGCGCCAGCATCTCCTTCATTTGCGCGAACAGACGCTCCTCGAATTCGCCGCCCGTGGTCGAATCGCAGACGATACCGACCATGTGACCGGCGGCGACCTGCGCTTCCGTCAAATCGCGCACATGCCGGAAAATTCCCCCGACGGGTGAACGAAAGCAGTGGACGATCCTGAGCTTGTCCGCCACGTGGTGTCATTCAGAACAGGCGTTCACGAACGTAGACGGTATCTCCGGGCAGCAGCGGGTCCGAGGTGACCACACGGCCGGTAATCACCTTGCCGTTGATGTCGCGGGTGATGTCGACGCTTTCCTGATTGGCGCGTGGCGTGAAGCCGCCGGCAATGGCGATGGCCTTCTGCACGGTCAGGCCGGGTACGTAGGAATACTGGCCGGCGGCGCCGACCTCGCCCATGACGAAGATCGGCCTGTAGCGATCGATCTCGACCGAGACGTCGGGGTCGCGCAGATAGCCTTGCCGCAACTTGTCGGCGATCGCCTTTTCCATCTGCTGCGCGGTGTGGCCGCGGGCCGGTATCACGCCGACGAGCGGGAAGGAGATGTAGCCGGACTGGTCCACACTGTAGGTATTGGTAAGCCCGTCCTGCTCGAACACCGTGACACGGACACGGTCGCCGGCACCGAGGCGGTACGGCTGGTCGAGGACTTCGTGGAAGGCTGCCGGTGTCGGCCGGTAGCTGGAGCAGCCGGCAAGCATCGATACGGCAAGCAGTGCGCGGAAGAGGGTAGCAGTGCTTTTCATGACCGGATACGTACCTTCGACTGGCTGCTGCCGCAGCGCAGCAAACATCTGGGATCGGGCTCGTTATCATCCTGTTAGGGTTAATGGCCGGTAAAGGCGCTGGCTGATACCGCTCGCGCCGGCGAGAATTTCGCCTTGTTTGCTGGTTTTGTCGTTTTTCTTGCCGCTCGCGCGTAAATCCTAACCAAAACTTACAGTGATCTTAACCGCTGAGTTACCATAGTTGTTTACGGTGTATCCCGACCCAGTTTCGGAGTAGGGATGCATGTCCGTTCAATCCGCGGCCGCAGATGTCGACGTTGATCTCAGGCAGCTTTTCGCCAGCCTGGCGAGGAATTGGCTGCGCATCCTGGTCTTCGTTCTGGTGGTGACGGGACTGGCGTTCGCGTTCGCTTCGCTCGCGACCCGGCATTACAAGGCCCAGACGCAGGTGGAGATCGTCCAGCGTGAATCCGTCTACACGCGTCCGGCCGGCAACACTGACGGCGATAAGCCGATCCTCGACGAGCAAGGCGTTGCCACCCAGGTCCAGATAATTTCGTCCAACGAGATCCTAAAGCAGGTGGCGCAGAAGCTCGGCCTGTCGCGGCTGCCTGAGTTCGACGAAACGATCAATATGTCCTCCCTGAGCCGCGTGCTGATCCTGCTTGGCTTGAAAAACGACCCGATGGACGTTCCGGCCGACGAGCGTGTCCTGAAGAAGATGCGTGAGAAGCTCAACGTCTATGGTGTTGAAAAGACCCGCATCATTGCCATCGAGTTCTCCTCGGAGGATCCCAAGCTCGCCGCCGCCATTCCCGATGCCATTGCCGCCGCCTATATTGCGGGGCAAGGTGCGGCCAAGCGCGAATCGAACACTGCCGCCGCCGACTTTCTGGCGCCCGAGATCGCCGACCTCTCGAAGCAGGTCAAGGACGCCGAGGCCAAGGTTGCGGCCTACCGCGCCCAGTCCGACCTCCTGATCGGCGGCAACAATTCCGTTCTGGCCACCCAGCAACTGGCCGAGCTGTCGACCGAATTGTCCCGGGTGCGGGCCAACCGCGCCGCGGCCGAAGGCACCGCCGACAGTGTGCGCAAGGCGCTGCAGAACGGCGGCTCGCTGGATTCGCTGCCGGAAGTGCTGTCGTCCGACCTGATCCAGCGCCTGCGTGAGCGGCAGGTCGAGCTGCGCGCCAACATCGCCGATATGTCGACGACACTGCTCGACAATCATCCGCGCATCCGCGCCGCGAAGTCGCAATTGGCCGATCTCGACGCGCAGATCCGCAGCGAAGCCCAGAAAGTCATGAAGGGCCTTGTGATGCAGGCGGACGCGGCCAAGGCGCGCGAAAACCAGCTCGTCGCCGACGTCAACACGCTGAAAGCGGCTTCGGCAAAGGCCGGCGAACAGCAGGTCGGCCTCGACGCGTTGCAGCGCGATGCCGCCGCCAAGCGCCAGCAGCTTGAACTCTACCTGACCAACTACCGCGAGGCGGCTTCGCGTCAGGATCGCAACTATGTCCCGGTCGATGCCCGCATCGTCTCGCCGGCCTCGGTGCCCGCCGAGCCATATTTTCCCAAGATCGGCCCAATCGTTGGTGCTGCCGCAGCGGCCTCGCTTCTGCTGGCGGCGGTGTTCACGCTGTTGCGGGAGCTCTTCTCGGGCCGAGCCATGCGCCCGGCCACCGGAGCCCGTTTTGAGCCGATCGACGAAGTGCCGATGCCACCGCTTGTCCATCAGGAGCCATCTTCTCGCCTGGAACCGCCTGTCGCCAGCGAGCTCGCCAATCGTCCCGCCGAAGCGCCATTGCCCGAAAGGGTCATGGGCCCGGAGATGGTCGCGCAGCCCCAGCCAGCTGTGGAGGCAGAGTCTGCCGCCCATGCCGCCCATGCCGCCCCTGTCGCCGGGGCCGCGCCCATGGCTGAGGCCAAGCCCATGGCTGAGGCCAAGCCTATGGCTGAGGCCGCGCCTGTCACGGAGATCCAGCGGCCACGCTCCGTGCTTGGCGAGATCGACATCGAGAAGGCCGCTGAAAAGCTGATCGCGAGCGGGGCCGCGCGCGCCATATTCGTTTCGCCCGAAGGCGACGAGGCGGCCGCGTCGGCGATCCTGGTGGCGCGCGAGGTGTCCGACGCCGGCCTGCGCGTCCTGCTGCTCGACCTCACGGCCTCAGGCGCCGCCTCGCGGCCGATGCTCGACAGCGGGCTTTTCCCGGGCATTACCGATCTGCTCGCCTCGCAGGCGCAGTTCAGCGACGTGATCCATGCCGACCTCTACTCCGACTGCCACGTCATTCCCGTCGGCACCGCCGACCCGGTCCGCGCCATGCGTGCCGCCGACCGGCTGCCGATCATCATGCAGTCGCTGACCACGGCCTACGACCTGGTGGTGGTCGAATGCGGACCGGCCGACGCGCAAGGCATAAGCCGCCTGGGCAGCGATGCCACCGAGGTGTTCCTGTCCATGCTCGAGCCGGACGACGAAGTGACGCGAGCCGCCGTCAAGCTGATCGAGAACGGCTATCCCGACCTGACGCTGGTGACGCCGCTTGGTCACGAACCGCCGGGCACCCCGGGTCGGCGCTCCGCGGCTTGAAAGAACAGCCGTTCGGAGGCTTGCTCGTTTAACGGCGAGCTTAGCTGTCGTCCTCGCCAGCCGTGGGCGCCGCCTGTCCGGCTGACTTACGGCGCAGCATCTTGGCCAGCTTCCAGATCGCCGGGCTGTTCTTGATGAAAGCCTTCAGCCGCGCATTCTGGCGAAGCATCAATGCCAGCGCACGGCCCTTCAGAGTCAGCGGGACCAGCACCTCGAAATGCTGCGTTTCGATATCGCACCACTGTCGCTTGTAGGGCTCGTCGCCGACGGAGAAATCATAGACCGCGAAACCCGTCTCGCAGGCCTCCTGGATGTTGTCGAAGAACAGGAAGTCGCCGGGACTGGTGTGCGCGAGATCGTCCTCGGCGATCGCTCCGAACTCGCAGATCAGCCGCCTGCCCGAGCGGCTCGATCCGGTGATGGCGCGCAGCTTGCCGGCGACCTCCAGTCCGTGCAGCACGAAAGGAGGCTCGGATTGGTCCAAGGCCTGGGTAAACAGCTCTCGGAAGAAGGCGCGCGTCGGATCGTCCCCGAAGACGTTGGCGATGCCCATCTTGCGAAAGCGAAGCTCCTTCATCTCGAAGAAGGCGTCGAGCAACCGCTTCACCTCGTCCGAGCTGCGAGCCTCGATGCGCCGGTGGTTGCCGACGGCCTCGAATTTGCGGGTCTGCGAACGATGCTTCTTGCGTTTGCGCTTGCCGCTGGCGCGCAGCAGCAACGCGTCGAAGCCTCCGGCGAGGTCGACGGCCAGCGAAAGATTGGGGCTGGAAAAATGTGCAAGCGATGCCAGCGGATTGGCGACGCCATCAAGCTTGGGCAGCAAGCGTTCCAGCGCGATGAGATCGATGTCCGGACGGGATTTGGCGACGGCCGCAAGCATCGAACGGACGGCTGCGACATCCGCATTGGCCAACCATTGCGGGTCAGCGGCCGCGAAATTGCCGTTGGCGTGCCGGCCGCCCATGAAACGGGCGACTCGGAACGGTCCCTGATTCACAACCTCCAGCGCCAGTGCGAAGACCGGCTTGCCTTCGAGAGCAAGCGTCGCCACGAGGAGCTCGGGCTTGACCTGCGCGGCCCAGTTCAGGACCCAGGTCGCGCCCTGTGCCGGCGCGCTAACCGCCGAGCGGCAGAACCTCGCATAGGCCGCCAGCCCCTCGGCGCCCGCGACCGAGATCGATGACCCGGCGGTATCCCCAGGCAGGGCGCGTGGTGATGCCCCGATCGCCGCAAGCCGATTGCCGTCAAATGACGCCATTGCGTCAACCATACCTCAATCCTTAAGGCGTATTGATCCCGATTTGGGGGGGCGCTCAGGCGTATTCCGTGCTTGGATCAGCCTAGGCGCAAAAGGTGAATGAATGATCGACGGTGGGGAGGCTATCCGAAAACTGGCGCTCAACGTCGTGCGCTATACCGGGCTCGCCCCATTGGCCAGACCGTTTGTCGGCGGCATCGGCGCCATCCTGATGCTGCACCGCGTGACGGCGACACCCGAAAAGCCAGATAGCGTCAACCGGCACCTCAACATCGCGCCCGGCTTCCTCGACGCCGTGATCGCCGACATGAAGGCCGGCGGCTATGCCTTCGTCTCGATGGACGAGGCAGTTGAGCGCATCAAGGCAGGCGGCAAGGGCGGCCTCTTCGCCACCATCACCGCCGACGATGCCTATCGTGACAACATGACCGAAGCGCTGCCGGTGCTGGAAAAGCACGGCGCGCCGATCGCCATCTATGTCGCGCCGGGGTTGGTCGACGGCACCGCCGATCTGTGGTGGGACGTGGCCGAGGACATCGTCAATGCCTGCGATCGGCTGACGCTGGCGACCTCAAATAGTCCGATCGTGATTGATTGCGCGACCCCCGCCAGGAAGCGTCAGGCCATAGCCCGGTTGCATGCTTACCTCGCCACCGAGGTCCGCGAGGAAGACCTGCGGACTGTGCTGCGCGATCTCGCCACTTCAAACGGCATCGACGCGGATGCCCCGCGCCTGCGGACCCTGATGAACTGGAATGAGATTCGCACCATCGCCGCGCATCCGCTGGTGACGATCGGCGCCCATACGATCAACCACAGCAATCTGAAGCGGCTTTCCGAGGCCGACGCGCGACACGAGATCGGCGCTGTGAGGGACATGTTGCGGGCCAGGCTCGGCACGGAGCCGCGCCATTTTGCCTACCCCTATGGCTATGCAAGCGCCGTCGGCTGCCGCGAAGTGGGTTTTGCGCGCGAGGCCGGCTATTCCTCCGCCGTGACGACCCGCCATGGTGTGCTGCGCGCCGAACATGCCGGTTTTCTCCACGCCTTGCCCCGCATTTCGGTCAATGGCCGCTACCAGAGCCTTGCCCATATCCGCACCATGCTGTCGGGCGTGACGACGCCGCTCGCCAATGCTGGCAAGATGGTCGTCACCGTCTGACGGGCTGCCAAGGCATGGCTCAACGCTTGGCGCGTGGCTCCAGCATCAGCCACTTGATGATGCCCATGGCCGGCAGCACCCAGAGCAGGCCGCTGAGCAGAAAGAAGAAGAAATGCACCCACGCACCCGATTCCGACAGCCGGGCGACCGCGAAGATCGATGCGACCAGCGCGTAGATGACAACCAGCGCCACCAGCAGGAACATTCCGATCAGCTTTTTCAGGCGAATGGGCATGGCTTGGCCTCGTTGATCGCTATCGCTTAGGCCGAACACACGGCACGCGCAACCCGTGACAGGCGGCGCGACGGCGTGCCGCGCTGCCCGGTCTTGCCAGCAGGAATGCGATGGTCCACCAATCCGCGACATCAACCTGCCGGGATAGATTCATGGCCGCCATTACTGCTGCCGCGCCTTACCAGGCCCGTGACCGTGACCTGCGCAACCGGGCGCTGGTGCGCGGCTGGCTCTACGTCGTGCTTCTGGTGCTGTTTGCGTTGGTGCTGGTTGGAGGCGCCACGCGGCTGACCGAGTCCGGCCTGTCGATCACCGAGTGGCAGCCGGTCCATGGCGTCATCCCGCCGCTCAATGACGCCGAGTGGCAGGATGAATTCCAGCGCTATCAGCAGATCCCACAATACACCGAGCTCAACAAGGGCATGAGTATCGCGGCGTTCAAGTCGATCTTCTGGTGGGAGTGGGCGCACCGTCTGCTGGCGCGCAGCGTCGGCCTGGTCTTTGCCTTGCCGCTGCTGTTCTTCTGGGTGACGCGCCGCATAGAGCGCGGGCTCGGACCGAAACTTGCGGGAATTCTTCTCCTCGGCGGCCTGCAGGGCGCCATTGGCTGGTGGATGGTGGCCTCCGGCCTGGTCGACCGCGTATCGGTGAGCCAGTACAGGCTGGCCACGCACCTGACGCTGGCGGCACTGATCTTCACCGCGACCATGGTCGTCGCACGCGGGCTGGCGCCACATTCCGAACCCACGGCCGATCGCTCGACCCAGAGAGTGGCTGGCTTCATCGTACTTCTGGCGCTGATCCAGATCTATCTCGGCGGTCTGGTTGCCGGTCTCGACGCCGGCATGAGCTACAACACCTGGCCGCTGATGGATGGCAGGATCATCCCTGGCGATCTGCTGATCCTCGAGCCGGTATGGCGCAACGTCTTCGAGAACCCGAAGACGGTGCAGTTCATACATCGGCTCGGCGCTTATACGGTTTTCGCCGGTGCGCTCTGGCACATGATCGCCACGCGTCGGCGGCTGCCCGGCTCAACCCATGCGCGCCGCGCGACGCTATTGTTTTTGCTGGTGCTGGTGCAGGCCTCTGTCGGCATCGCCACGCTGCTGATGCAGGTGCCCCTGCATATGGCCCTGACGCATCAGGGGTTTGCGCTGGTTGTGCTCGGTTTTGCGGCGGCGCACTGGCGCGGCACCAAGGGCGCCTATCCCTTGCCCAACGAGGTCGCCGTCGGGCGTTGATCTAAGTCGGGGGCATCCGGAACCCGCTCGACCGCGGCGCTTTGCGGCTTCACTGTTCGAAGGGATCAGAAGCGCGCCCGCACCGCGCGGATCGCCTTGGCGATCGATAGTTCGCGTTTCTCCTCGACCTCGTTCTCATCCTCGTGGTGCCAGGCCGCCGACAGACAGCCATACGCGATGGCGTGGTCGAGAATGGCTGCCGGCGTCTGGGCCAGCGTCCCGGCGAAGACTTCAGCCATGCGCGCGATGCGCTCCGGATCCAGGCAAAGCGCGTCACGGCCGAGCGGATTGTAAAACATGTTGGCAGCGTCGAAGCCGGGGTCGCCGAGCACGCCCTTTGGGTCGATGGCCAGCCAGCCGCGTGGGCCATGCAGGATGTTCTCGTGATGCAGGTCGCCGTGTAGGGGCCTGACATCGTAGGGAGCAGCCAGCAGCCGATCGGCGATGGCGCCGGCCTCGACATAGATGCTGGCGATGTCGGCCTCACGATCAGCCCTTGCCTTCTTGAACAGGCTCGAAAACCGCTCCCTGAGCGGCTGAAGCCCGGATGGGAAGGGGTGCTTCGAAGACGAAAGCAGCCTCGTCATCACCTCTGCGGCGATTTCGGTGGCGGTACTGTCCCCCTGTCCATCGAGAACCTCCGAAAGCAGGGTTTCGCCGCCATATTCGAGCAGCATGGAATGTCCGTCCCGGCCGAGCAGCCGTACCGCACCTTCGCCGCTGCGCCAGGCCAGGTAGTGCTCGCCGCGCAACTCGTCGGCGACATCGTCGAACGGTTTGAGCGCCTTGACGATCGCGGGCGAGCCGTCCTCGAACCGCACCTTCCAGATACGGCTTGAAAAGGTCTCGGCGATGAGTTCGGGCGCGCTGACCTTCCAGCGCGCCGGAAATGCGGGTCCGTCCATCAAAGGCCGAGCATCAGGTCCATGTTCTGGACGGCCGCGCCCGAGGCGCCCTTGCCGAGATTGTCATAGACCGCCAGTAGCAGCGCCTGCGCTCTGCTGTCGTTGGCAAAGACATAGAGCTTCATGCGGTTGGTGCCATTGTAGATCTCGGGATCGATCTCCGGCATGCGTTCCAGACGCGTATAGGGCGCCACTTCGACCACGCCGCCCTTGATGGCGGCGAAATGGTCGGCAATGGCCGCATGCAACTCCGCACCCGTCGGCACATAGTCGAGGCCGCCGAGTTGCAGCGGCACCACCGTGATCATGCCTTGGGCGAAATTGCCGACCGCCGGCTGCATGATCGGATCATGCGACAGCTTCGCGTAGGCTCTCAGTTCCGGCACATGCTTGTGCTGCAAGGTCAGCCCATAAGGCAGGAACTCCGAGGCGTCTTCGCCCTTGGCGACGTAGTCCTCGATCATCGGGCGTCCGCCGCCCGAATAGCCCGAAATGCCGTTGACCGTGATCGGGAAATCCGCCGGCAGCAGACCGGCTGTGACCAGCGGCCTGAGCGTCGCGATCGGTCCCTGCGGCCAGCAGCCAGGATTGGCGATGCGCTTGGTCGAGGCGATCTTCTTCGCCTGCTCCTTGTCCATTTCGGCGAAACCATATTCCCAGCCTTCGGCGACGCGATGCGCGGTCGACGCATCGATGACCTTGGTGGTGTCGTTGGCGATCAGCGAGACGCTTTCCTTCGCAGCATCGTCCGGCAGGCACAGGATCGCGATGTCGGCGGCATTGAGGAATTCGGCGCGTGCCGCCGTTTCCTTGCGGCGCTCGGCGGGAATGGAAATGATCTCGAGGTCGCCACGCTCGGCAAGCAGCGCCCGGATCTGGAGGCCGGTGGTGCCGTGCTCGCCGTCGATGAAGATTTTCGGTTTCATTGCCTGGTCAAATTCCCTGAGGTTTCAAGACTATATGCCGTTGCCGTGATGCACCGCGGCACCATTGTGGCTGCCGTTGTTCAGTTCCTCAAGCCTGGCTTTTCGCTCCGCCAGCAGGCCGAGATATTGCATGGCGATCATCGAGCCGGCGATCGCCGTAATATCGGCGTGATCATAGGCCGGCGCAACCTCCACGACATCGGCGCCGACAATATCGATCTGGTTGAGCTGGCGCAGCGTCGACAGGATTTTCGCCGAGGATGGCCCGCCGGCAACCGGCGTGCCGGTGCCGGGCGCGTAGGCGGGGTCGAGGCAGTCGATGTCAAAGGTCAGATAGGTCTTCTTGCCGCCGGTGCGGTCGACGATGGCGTAGGCAATTTCGGAGGCGCGCATCTCCTCGATCTCGTGGCCGTAAAGGATCTTGATGCCGAACGTGTCCGGCGCGTGGGTGCGGATGCCGATCTGGATCGAGCGGTCGGGATCGATGATGCCTTCGTTGACCGCGCGGCCGACGAAGGACCCGTGGTCGATGCGCTTGCCGTCATCGGGCCATGTGTCCTGATGGGCGTCGAACTGTACCAAAGCGAGCGGTCCGTGGATGGCGGCATGCGCCTTGAGCAGCGGCCAGGTGACGAAATGGTCGCCGCCGAGGGTCAGCAGGAAGGCGCCTGACTTCAGGATCTTCGACGCCTCGCGTTCGATCGCTGCCGGCGTCTTCTGATGGTTGCCGGAATCGAGCAGGCAATCGCCGTAATCGACCACGGCGAGATGCTCGAACAGGTCGCGTGAGAAGGGATATTGCGGGTCATTGTCAAGGATCGCCGAGGCACGGCGAATCGCCTGCGGCCCGAAACGGGCGCCGGGCCGGTTGGTAACGGCGGCATCGAACGGAATGCCCCACACCACCGCGTCCGCGCCTTTCACATCCTTGGTGTACCGGCGGCGCATGAACGACAGCGCGCCGGAATAGGTCGGCTCGAACGCGGCGCCCGTTTTGGAACGGGCGGTGAAGGCGTGGTCGATGTTCTTGTTCGCCATTACGAATCCTCGTTTTGTCGGGGTGCAACAACTACAGAACCGGCATGGAAGATGCCAGTCATAGCTTGGGGAGACGAAACGGTGCCGCCCGGCTGCCACGGCAGGACAGGATTTGTATCATCATGACGCAGACCGCGTTTCTTAATCCGTCTCATGCCGTGGTGTCGACCCACGCCGGCACGATCGCCGGCGAACGCTTCCAGGTGCTCGATTCGTGGCGCGGCATCTGCGCGCTGCTGGTGGCGGTGTTTCATTTTCCGACCGCTTCGGCGATCTCGCAGAGCGGCTTCACCGGTTCGTCCTATCTGTTCGTCGACTTCTTCTTCGTCCTTTCCGGTTTCGTGATCGCCGGCAGCTACGCCAATCGGCTGAGCCAGCCGGCACAGGTCGCCCGCTTCGCGCTGGTGCGTTTCGGCCGCATCTACCCGCTGCATCTGCTGATGCTTGCCGCCTTCGCGGGATTTGAACTGCTGCGGCTGCTGTTGCCGGCACTGCATGGCACCGGCGCCGCACTCTTCACGGAAGGGTTCGATCTGAAGAGCCTGCTTGCCAATCTTTTGTTGCTGCAGGGTGTCGGCTTCGAGGATCGACTGACCTGGAATGCACCGAGCTGGAGCATTTCGACCGAGTTCTTCGCCTACCTCCTGTTCGCGGGCGTGGTGTTCGTCGCGGGCGCACGCGCCTGGATATGGTTCGTCGCCGCCGCCGTCACCGCGCCGCTGTTCCTGCTCGGCTTCTCCACGCATCATATGGATGTGTCCTACGATTTCGGCTTCATCCGCTGCCTCTACGGCTTCTCGCTCGGCGCCCTGCTAGCCTGGTTTCAGCATGATTCCATTGCAGGGGCGCGACAGATCCTTGCCAGGAGCGGCCCGCGGGCGAACTGGACCCTTGCCGAAATCGTCATGATTGCGGTCATCGTCGTTTTTGTTTCGCTGGCGGGCGACAATGATTTCGGCATCGCGGCACCCCTCGTGTTCGCGCTGGCGCTGTTCCTCTTCGCCCATGAAGGCGGCTGGATTTCCGCTGTGCTGAGGGCGCCGTTCATGCTGACGCTCGGCGCGCTGTCCTACTCGATCTGCATGGTCCATCTCTTCGTCCAGGCGCGCATGATCAACCTCGCCGGGCTCGTCGAGCGCGAGCTCGGTTTTGACCTTGTCGGCGATATCGTCTTGCGCGACCAGCCCGCGACCGGTTTCGGCACTGGCTGGGCCGGGACAACCGCGATCGCCATGCTTGTCGCCACCATTGCCGTGTCGGGGATCACCTGGCGTCTTGTCGAAATACCTGCCATGACATGGTTTCGCCGGCTGTCGAAGCACATGTGACTGACATCGCCGGCCAATCCCTAGTCGGCTTCGTTCACCCGCCTGTCACGGGCATCGCCTATCCGGATTTCGATCCGGCAAGGAGCGATTCTCGATGCGGACCCTCTGGCTGAGCCTCCTGTTTTCCACGGCGCTTGTGGCATCTGCTGGCCAGTCAGTGGCCGGCGAAAGCCGCGCCAGGCAGATCCTCGACCGCTTCGAAAATGCCAACCAGTGGCGCGATCATGTCATGGTGGCCGCGCATCGCGCCGGCAGCATGCAGGCCGGCAAGACGCTCTACGCGGAGAATTCGCTCGCGGCGGTCGAGGGCTCGGTCGCCATGGGCGCGGAGATCGTCGAGGTCGACATCAGGCGCTCGAAGGACGGCGAGTTCGTCGTCATGCATGACAGCTGGCTCGACCGCACCACGACCTGCAAGGGCGAGGTGGTGAAGTACACGCTGGCCGACCTGAAAACCTGCCGGCTGGTGGTCGAAGGCACCCGCGCCGTTACCGACGAGCGGGTCTCAACGTTGCGCGAGATGCTGCTGGCGACCCGGGACAGGATCCTCATCAATCTCGACAACAAGCTCGAAGTCGGCGACCTCCCGGGTATGATCGCGGTCGCCCGGGATCTCGGCATGGCCGATCAGGTCATCGTCAAGGAGAACCTCTGGAACCAGAACCGGATCGCCACGGTGAAGACCGCCATGGCCGCGATCAGCGGCGGCTTCCAGTTCATGCCGATCATCGCCGATGACGCGGTGCACGATGCCGGTTTCGCCGAGACGGTCGACCACGTATTCGCGCCGCGCGCGATCGAGCTGATCAACTGGCGGGCAGGCGCCGAGACACTGACCGAGACCGGCGGACCGCTATTCAGCACGCGCATGCGGGCGGCCGCGGTGCGGGGTAACTGGCACATCTGGGCCGACACCTACGCCATCGTCAATAAGCCCGGCGGTTTTCTCGCCGGCGGCCGTGGCGACGAACTGGCCGTGCAGGCCAGCCTGCCGCGTGAGGCATGGGGTTTCTGGGCCGATCGTGGCGCCACCATCATCCAGACCGACGAGCCGAAAGCGGCCATCGACTGGCTGGCGGCGAACGGCTATCGCGTGCCTTATGCCGGGACGGGCGAACGCCTCGAACCTGCCGCGACCGCCAGCATCAATTGAGCCAGAGCTACGAGCGCATGGTGCTGCTGTTCAACGGTGACGATCCTGCCGCACTGCCTTGACCCGCGGCACCTGGACGGATTGCAAGACGCGCGGATTTGAGGTCACCTGGACGACCGGCCCGCGTGCGGGCATCTACACGATCACATCCGGCCGCCTGTCCTCGATAGAGGGCACGCCGGAAGCGCCGGTTGCACCGAAGCCGGCCAAGCCGAAGGCGAAGAAAAAAGCGGCGACGTAAGGCGCCGCACGCATTAAGCGGCCTTTCGCCCCTTGATCGCCGTCGACCAGGCGTGAACCGTGATCGCTCCTGTGGCGCTTGCCGGCAGTCTGTCCTTTAGTCGGCGTTTCAGCTCCGCGCTCTCCGCATCCGACAGCTTCCCGACGATTCCGCTCGGGCTGCTCACGACCATGGATAGCCAATAATCGTCGAAGTCAGCGAAGGTGCGTTCGACGACAAGCTCGCGCGTTTCGACATCGCGGATGCCGAGCTCAGCCCAAAGCGCCTTCAGTGCCGCGAAACGCGAGACCTCCGCGCTCGGCGGACGTGCGGCCGGTTTGCCCATCGCGTCCATCTCCTCCCACAAATGCTGCGTAGGGGTGCCGCCGCGCATGACGTCCCAGGTGTAGGACGCGACGATGCCGCCGGGCTTGGTGACGCGGAGCATTTCCGAGGCGCCCTTGCGCGGGTCGGGGACGAAGAACAGCACCAGCGCCATCACCGCGACGTCGAAGCGGTTGGCGTCGTAGGGAAGGGCCATCGCATCGCCAATCGACAGCTCGACCTGCTTTGCCGAGATTTTTTGCCGGGCAGTCGCAATCTGCGCGTCGGAGGGATCGATCGCGCAAACTGACGAAGGGGCGGACTTCGCTAGAATGAGCTCTGTGAACGCGCCGTTGCCGGCACCGACATCAACCCAGGCCCGTCCGGAGTCCGGCGCCAGCCAGTCGAGGAACAAAGCCCCGGCGGATCGGCTCCAGGGAGCCATGAAGCGCTCGTAAGCCGCGCCGTCGGTGAATTTGATCGGTTCGGGTGACGACATCTGAGATCTCCCCTTATAATTACCTATCCAGATATCCTTTGGACCGAAAAGGCCGGTCCCTGTTTCGTAGCATGGTGCCGCGCCGCGCGCGACGGACCGCAGCAAATTTGCCCATGGCATGCAACTGGCGTTCCTCGGCTCTGCGCTCGCCGTGGCCGGTGCCGCGCTCTGCGCGTTCCTGTTCATCCGCGACGCCGATCATTCCGCCGGTTGAGAGCGCACAATGCAAAAAAGGCCGCCCGGAGGCGGCCTTTCGGTATTCGGAACGTTCGAGACGCTTAGCGCTTCGAGAACTGGAACGAACGACGGGCCTTCGCCTTGCCGTACTTCTTGCGCTCGACGACGCGGCTGTCGCGGGTCAGGAAGCCACCCTTCTTCAGCACGGCGCGCAGCGCCGGCTCGTAGTAGGTCAGCGCCTTGGAGATGCCGTGACGCACCGCGCCGGCCTGGCCGGAGAGGCCGCCGCCGACAACAGTCGCGACGATGTCGTACTGGCCCGAGCGGTTGGAGGCGATGATCGGCTGGTTGAGGATCATCTGCAGGACCGGACGCGCGAAATAGGTCGCGAATTCCTTGTCGTTGACGACGATCTTGCCGGAACCCGGCTTCACCCAGACACGCGCGATGGCGTTCTTGCGCTTGCCAGTGGCATAGGCGCGGCCCGATTTGTCAAGCTTCTGGACATGGACGGGGGCCGCGGCCTGCGCGTTGGAGTTGCCGGTGGCGGCGCCCAGTTCTGCGAGCGAGGAAAGCTCAGCCATCTTATGCGACCTTCTTGTTCTTGGAATTCAGCTTGGCCACGTCGAGGACTTCTGGCTGCTGGGCGACATGCGGATGCTCCGCGCCTGCATAGACGCGCAGGTTCTTCATCTGGCGACGGCCGAGCGGGCCACGCGGGACCATGCGCTCAACGGCCTTCTCGACGACACGCTCGGGGAAACGGCCTTCGAGCAGCTGGCGCGCGGTGCGCTCCTTGATGCCGCCGGGGTGACCGGTGTGCCAGTAATAGACCTTGTCGGTGAACTTCTTGCCGGTGAACACCACCTTGTCGGCATTGATGACGATGACGTTGTCGCCGTCGTCGACATGTGGGGTGAAGGTCGGCTTGTGCTTGCCGCGAAGATGATTGGCGATGACAGTGGCGAGACGGCCGACGACGAGACCCTCGGCGTCGATCAGGATCCACTTCTTCACCACATCCGCAGGCTTCTGCGAAAAGGTTGTCATGTTTTCTGCTTTCGGTTCTGACCTTCACGAGGAAGGCGTTTCTTGTTGCTTGGATTGGCTAAAGGCTCGTGCCCGTCGCCAATAACAAAACGGCGGCCTTTGCGGGCCGCTGCTTCGTGAGGGCTTATAGGCGAGGGCGGTGATCGCGTCAAGGCGACGGAAAAGTCTCATAACAGGCAAAGCACAGTAGAAACAATAAGTTAGATGAAAGGTATTATTTTACCACATCAGCAATGCGCTTCGGCGGGATCGAATAGGTGCCCGTGGCATGCGCCACCGTCTGCCCCTCCGGCCCGGCGACGATGTCGATGTCGAACACCATCAGGCTCTTGCCCAGCTTCAGAATGCGGCAATGGCCATCGATCGGCCCGGCCCCGGCCTTGCGCACGAAATTGATGTTGAGGTTGGTCGTGACCGAGAGCGCGTCGGGTCCGGCATGGCTGAGCACGCAGACATAACCGCCAATGTCGGCCAGCGTGAACAGGGCAGGGCCGGACACCGTGCCGCCGGGACGCAAATGCCGTTCGCCGGCATTGAGCCGCACCGTGCAGCCGCCGGGAAATATGTCGATCGCCTCATAGGCAGCGGAATTCTCGTTGAGTTGCGGGAAGACGTTTTCCATGAGCGTATTGATCTGCGCTGCGGTCAGCACCGGCTCGAGCTTGGTCTGGGCGGGCATGTCGGTCTCTCATTCTGCGTCAGGCCTGTATGGGGGCAGCCGGGCGTTTCTGGCAACATCTTCATCCTCCTGGCGCAAACGATGGGTGTTGGATGAAACCCGATCCGGTATTAGATATTCTGCCAGCCCGACTGGAATCGCGGAGACCTTCACCATGGTCGAAATCCTTGCCCTCAAGCCTGCCGCCGTCGAGGGCCCGGTTACGACGAGCCTGGATAGGGGCGTGCTGCGCCTGACGCTCGCCAACCCCCCCGCCAACGCCCTGTCGCTTTCCGTAATGGCGACGCTGATCGCGGAACTCGACCGCGCCAAGGCGGACAAGGCCGTTCGCGTCATCGTGCTGTCGGCTGCCGGCAAGGTCTTTTGCGCCGGCCACGATTTGAAAGAAATGACCGCGCGCCGCACCGATGCCGATCGCGGCAAGGCCTTCTTCGAAGAGACGTTTGCCGCTTGTGCCACGCTGATGCAGGCGATCGTGAGCCATCCCGTGCCCGTGATCGCCGAAGTCGACGGCCTGGCCACCGCCGCCGGTTTGCAGCTTGTGGCGAGCTGCGATTTGGCGATCGCCTCGCATGAGGCGACCTTCTGCACCCCAGGCGTCAACATCGGCCTGTTCTGCTCGACGCCGATGGTGGCGCTGTCGCGCAATGTCTCGCGCAAGCAGGCGATGGAGATGCTTTTGACTGGCGAGACGATCGACGCCGCGACGGCCAAGGAATTCGGCCTCGTCAACCGCGTGGTGCCGCGCGAGTACCTGAATCAGATTGTCACCAAATACGCGCAAACCATTGCGTCCAAATCATCTCTCGTGGTCAAGACCGGCAAGGAAGCCTTCTACGCGCAGGCCGAAATGGGGCTGGCGGATGCCTACGCCTATACCGGCCGCGTCATGGTCGAGAACATGCTGACACGCGACGCACAGGAGGGCATCGGCGCCTTCATCGGCAAGCGCAAGCCGGAATGGACGGACGAATAATATGGCTCGGATAGACAGTTTCGTTTCTGGGACGCTCCAGCGCATGAGCCTCCATGATCCGATTGATGCAACATATTTTACCTACGAACTGGACGGTCGCAAGTTGCTACAAATTAACACCTCAGGTCGAAAAAACAGAGAGATGCCCGATAAAGTGAGCCAGTCGATTCAGTTAGATGAAGACTCTGCTGGGCAGCTGTTTACGATTCTCAAAAATCACTTCGGCTTCAAATAAAGATGGAACCGCGCATCTCCATCATCACCATCGCCACCGACGATCTCGACCGGGCAATACGCTTCTATGAGGCAATGGGTTTGAAACGCCATGCCGGGATTACCGACGGCGTCGCCTTTTTCCAGATGGGTGGCGCCATTCTCGGCCTGTTCCCGCGCGCCAGCGCCGAGGAGGATTCGGGTATCGTGTTTGGTGGGGCGCCATCGGCGGTCTATCTCGCCTACAACACCCGCTCCGATGCCGAAGTCGACGAAGTGCTGGCGCGGGCGGAAAGGGCTGGCGGACGCATCGTCAAGCCGGCCGGCCGCGCCTTCTGGGGCGGCTGGTATGGCTACTTCGCCGATGCGGACGGACATGTCTGGGAGGTGGCACACAATCCGGCCTTTCCGATCGCGGAAGACGGCACGATTTCGCTGCCTGATTGATGGCTTACCGCAAGCAGCTGACGCGGCCCAAGGCACGTATCTCAAGCGCATTTTGCTCGATGCCGAGCGCGTGGCTATCCGCAGGCCTTCATGGAGGAAGCGCTGAGGGAGGATAACGCGTGACTGTCGAGGATGACCTCAACTGGCGGGTCGAGCAGGCCTGCCGCGAAGGATGGCCGGCGGCAACCGAGACGGTCGTCGAAGGCTGGCTCATGAGGCGATCGGGCGGCCGGATCCGCCGCCCCAATTCGGTCAATCCGTTACGCTGCAAGCGGGCAGGGCCGGCTGACGCTCTTGCCGCTGCCGAGACCTTTTATGCCGGTTATGGCCAGGCACCGTTGTTTCGCGTTCCCGGTATCGCCGCCGACATGGATGAGGTTCTCGACCAGCACGGCTATGCCGTCGAAGGCGGTACGATCCATCTCTACGCCGACATCGATGCGATGGCCCGGGTGCGCGACGAAAAGGTCGTCGTTTCGCCTAAACCGAGCGAGGACTGGTTCGGCGCGCGATTTCGCATGGGCGGCTATGACGGTGCCGACCGTCGCATCTTTCGCGAGATGACCGGGTTGATCGTCGGCGACCGCGCGTTTGTGTCCTGTGAATGCGACAGCGAAATTGCCGCCTTGGCCTATGGTGTCGTCCGCGATGGGCTGCTTGTGGTGGAATCAGTTGAAACGGATGCCCGCTTCAGGCAGCAGGGCCTTGGCCGCAGGACTGTCGGCAGCCTGATCGATTGGGCGCGGCGAGCGGGTGCCGTGGCTGCCTGCTTGCAGGTCGTTGCAGACAACGTGGCCGGGCGTGCGCTCTACGCTTCGCTCGACTTCAACCGCGAGCTCTATCGATACCACTACCGCAGGAAGGCAGTTGCCCAGTGAACCACGACACCTATGACAATGCCTATATCGGCGGCATCCTCAATTCGGTGAAGACCATCGCCATGGTCGGCGCGTCCGCCAACGATGTGCGGCCGAGCTATTTCGTGCTGAAATATTTGCTGGCCAAGGGATTCTCTGTATTCCCAATCAATCCTGGCCAGGCCGGCAAGGAAATCCTCGGCCGCATGACCTATGCCAGGCTGGCCGATGTGCCCGAGCCGATCGAAATGGTCGATATCTTTCGTGCACCGTCAGCGGTGCCGGGTATCGTCGACGAGGTGTTGCGGCTCGATCCCTTGCCCAAGGTCATCTGGATGCAGCTTGGCGTGCGCCATGACGAGGCCGCCGCGCGCGCCGAGGCCGCCGGCATCAAGGTGGTGATGAACCGCTGTCCGAAGATCGAGTACGGCAAGCTGTCGGGTGAGATCGGCTGGACCGGCGTCAACTCCGGGGTGCTGTCATCGAAGAAGCCGCTGATGCGCCAGGGCTTCCAGAGTTTTGGCGTGCGCCAGAAATGACGCAACCGGAAAAATCGGGATCGTTCTTTCGCAAGAGATTTGGTCAAGCGCTGATGCGCAAAATTTTTTCGGGAAGCGATTGAGTTTCCCGTGCGTTCATCGCAGATCGCGCGCCGAAAGGTATTTTCTTCTTTGCATTCCGGTCCGGGCTTCGCCAAGAATGCCCGGCGAATTTTGAGAAGTTCTCGAGGGAGGTTTCAGTGACCCGTACGCCCGGTTTCAATACGCTCGCCGTCCATGCCGGCGCCAAGCCCGATCCGGCCACTGGCGCGCGCGCCACGCCGATCTACCAGACCACCTCCTTTGTCTTCGACGACGCCGATCATGCCGCCTCGCTGTTCGGGCTGAAGGCCTTCGGCAACATCTACACCCGCATCATGAACCCCACCCAGGCGGTGCTCGAGGAGCGCGTTGCCGCGCTCGAGGGCGGCACGGCTGCCCTTGCCGTCGCCTCCGGCCACGCCGCGCAGGTGATAGTGTTCCACAATCTGATGCAGCCCGGCGATAATTTCGTCGCTGCCAACAAGCTTTACGGTGGTTCGATCAACCAGTTCGGCCATGCCTTCAAGAACTATGGCTGGGAAGTGCGGTGGGCCGACACCAACGACATCTCGACCTTCGAGAGCCAGATCGACGACAGGACCAAGGCGATCTTCATCGAGAGCCTCGCCAACCCCGGCGGCACCTTCGTCGATATCGAAAAGATCGGCGAGATCGCGCGCAAGCACGGCCTGCCGCTGATCGTCGACAACACGCTGGCCTCGCCCTACCTGATCCGGCCGATCGAGCACGGCGCCGATATTGTCGTGCACTCGCTAACCAAGTTCATCGGCGGCCACGGCAACTCAATCGGCGGCGTCATTGTCGACGGCGGCACCTTCGACTGGTCGAAATCCGGCAAATACCCGATGCTGTCGGAACCCCGCCCCGAATATGGCGGCCTCGTCCTGCATGAGACCTTCGGCAATTTCGCTTTCGCCATCGCCGCGCGCGTGCTCGGCCTGCGCGACCTCGGCCCTGCGATTTCGCCCTTCAACGCGTTCCTCATCCTCACCGGCCTCGAAACCTTGCCGCTGCGCATGCAGCGCCATTGCGACAACGCCATCACCGTCGCCGGCTGGTTGTCCAATCATCCGAAGGTCGCCTGGGTGAATTATCCTGGCCTGCCCAGCGACAAGAACAACGCGCTGCAGAAGAAGTACTCGCCGCTGGGCGCAGGTGCGGTATTCACATTCGGCCTCAAGGGCGGCTACGAGGCCGGCGTTAAATTCGTCGAGGCGCTGGAGCTGTTTTCGCATCTGGCCAATGTCGGCGACACCAAATCGCTCGTCATTCACCCGGCGTCGACCACGCACCGCCAGTTGTCGGACGAGCAGAAGGTCAAGGCCGGCGCCGGCCCGGACACGGTGCGGCTTTCCATTGGCATCGAGGACGTCAGCGATATCGTCGCCGACCTCGAACAGGCGCTCGCCAAGGTTTGATCACCGATGACCGCGTTTCTTTCCGTCGACGCCAAGGCCGTCGAACCCGAATCCGGCGCGCCGGCGCCGGACCGGCTTATCTCAGGCGATCCCAAATTCCGCACCTGGAACGTCGAGGAGCGGGACGGTGGGCTCTACGCAGGTATCTGGGAATCGACGCCGGGCAAGTGGCGGATCGTCTATGACGAATGGGAATTCTGCCACATCCTGTCCGGTGTTTCGGTGATCGCCGAAGACGGTGGCGAAGCGCGCACGGTCAAGTCCGGCGACAGTTTCGTGCTGAGACCCGGCTTCAAGGGAAGCTGGGAAGTGCTTGAAACGACTCGCAAGGAGTACGTGATCAAGTTGTGAGCTGTTTTGGCCGGGAACTCGCGCACCCGGGCTCACGATTCTCAGAGGCCGACGCCGAGCGCCTCCAGTCCATGGATGTGGTAAGTGTCGCGGAAGCGCGGCTCTTCGGCAAGATGCAGTTGCGGGTGCCGATCGAACAAGGTCTTCAGCGACACCTGCAGTTCGAGCCGGGCCAGCGGAGCGCCGATGCAAAAGTGGATGCCGGCGCCGAAGGACACGTTCTTCTGGTCCGCACGATCCGGCCGGAAGGCCAGAGGTTCGGCGAAGGCGCGCGGATCATGATTGGCCATGCCGAGCAAAAGCCCGATCGTCTCGCCCGGTTTCACGGTGATGCCGGGTGCGACTTCTATTTCCTGATAGGCATAGCGCGTGAACATATGCAGCGGCGCGTCGAAGCGCAGGCATTCCTCGACCGTCGCCGCCGTTGCTTCCGGTGAGGTGAAAAAGCGGCGTGGGTCGCCGCCTTGCGCCAGGATAGAGCGCACGGCGTTGCCGGTCTGATGCACTGTCGCTTCATGGCCGGCATTGAGCAGCAGAATAGCAGACGACACCAACTCGTCTTCCGACAGTTTCTGGCCGTCCTCCTGCGCCGAGATCAGCAGCGACAACAGGTCATCGCCGGGATTGTTGCGCCGCTCGGCGATGTAGCCGCGCAGGAAATCGGAGAACTCGCGTGCCGCGCGGTTGGCCGTGTCCTCGGTCTCGCGGGTGCGGCCATGGACATACATGGCGACCATTTGATGTGACCAGTCGAGCAGTTGCGGCCCCATCTCGACCGGCACGCCGAGCATTTCGGCGATGATGGTGATCGGCAGCGGAGACGCGAAGGCGGGCAGCAGGTCGACGGTTTTCTGTCCTTCGAAACGGTCGATCAGCTCGTTGGCGAGCGCTTCGACGCGCGGCCGCAGCCGCTCGACCTGGCGCGAGACGAAGGCCCGGTTGACCAGTGTCCTCAGCCGCGTATGCACCGGCGGCTCCAATTCGAGCATGGAATTGGCTTCGATGCCGTCGAATGCCTTGAGATGGCTTCGGTCCTGGCCGATGCCGCGGCTGTCGGGAATGCCTACAGGGTTCTGACGGCCGAAGCGGCGGTCGCGCAGCAGCCGGTTGACATCGTCGAAGCCGCCAAAGCACCAGAACCCGAACTCCTCCCAGTAGAACGCATTCGAGACGCCATGCAGGAAGGCATAGGGCTCGTAGGGGTTCAGGAAGAAGGCCGGCTCGTGCGGGTCGAGCCTGAGGCGGCGGGTGGCTGGATCAAGGGCGAGGTAAGGGAGGTTCGATTTGGTCATCCCAGACCAATAGCGCGGCTTGCCAGCTTGGTTCCAGACCGTATGTTGGCGGCCAATGAACTAAGTTTGGCGGCCCAACGAATTGAGCCAGCGGTGCGGCTGCGGAAGGTCTGAAACGCATGGATGTGATCGTTGTTGGCGCGGGTATCGCCGGTCTCTCCACCGCGTGGTCGCTGGTCAAGGCGGGTCACAGCGTCTCGATCGTCGAGCAAGGACCGATCCCCAATCCGCTGGCGGCGTCGGGCGACCATCACCGCATCATCCGCCGCGCCTATCGCGCCGGAACCGGTTACGGCCGGCTGATCACCGAAGCCTATGAGGCCTGGGATGAGATGTGGGCCGATCTCGGCGAGAGCCACCTCGACGCGCGGGGGTTCCTCTGCATTTCACGCGAGCCGGGCGACGAGGCAGAGGACTACCGCGAGGGTTTGGAGGAGGGGAATTTTCCTTTCGAACTGTTCGAGCCTGACGCCGCGGTCAAGCGCTGGCCTTTCCTGGAACCGGGCTCGTTCCGCTATGCCTATTTTTCGCCCGAGGGCGGCGCCCTCCATTGCCGAAAGATCGCGGCCGGCCTGGCCACCTGGCTGCGTGCCAACGGTGCCAATGTCTACGAACACAGCAAGGTGACGGAAGTCGATGCCGAGGCCGGTCACATCGTGCTGGAGAGCGGCGAAACGATGCAGGCCGACAGCATCGTCGTCACGGCCGGCGCCTGGGTGCTGAAGCTGTTTCCTGAACTCGGCGGCGAGTTGAAGACCTTTCGCACCGCGCTCGCCTATGTCGAGCCCCCTGCAGACCTCAAGGCGGCCTGGGAGGCCGCACCTGTCATTCTCGACGTCGGCGGCAAGACCGACGGCTATATGATCCCGCTTTCGCGCGGCGCTGGCATGAAGTTCGGGTCAGGCCTGCACAAGGTGCCGACCAGCAATGCCGACTGGAACCGTGAGCCGGTACCGGGCGAGGGCGAGGCAATCCGCAACCTGTTTTCGCCGCCGATCGCCCGCATCAAGGAATATAGGGTCACCGAAGTGGTCACCTGCGCCTACACGTTCACCGCCGATGAGAAGTTCCTCGCGCATGAGCAAGGAAAATGCCTTGTTGTCTCGGCCTGCTCCGGTCACGGCTATAAGTTCGGCGCGGCGGTCGGCAGGCGCGTGGCTGCGGCGGTGGGCGGTGGCGATATCGCCGGGCTCAAGAAATGGTTGCGGGCAGAGGTGGCCTGAGCGCCTGCCTGAACGGGAATTAGTCCTGGCAATGCCTGGGAATATGCACGCGCCGCCAGCCGGACGAACCTTCCCGCACCTGCACGCGCCGTGCGACGGTCTGGTAGGACCCAGGAACATCGATGACACGCCTTTGCTCTGGCTGCACCAGCACTTCCTCGGCGATCCGGTCATATTGCGCCGGGATGACGACACGGCGGGTACGTTCCGGCTGGTTCACCACCGTCTCGGCGACGCGTTCGTAGCGCGTCTTGTGCCAGATCTTGCACAGCACGCGCCGGCCATGGATGACGCGCCATTCCCAGGAATAGCCGCCGCCATCGACTTTCACTGTGTGGTAGACGGTGCGGGTGATCGCGGGCACGACCTCGTAGGTCACCTGTGAGGGAACGGTCATCACCAAGCGTTCGCGCGTGCCGTAGATGGGTGGCGTGTAATCGACCTGCTGGCCCGGCGGGCTTACCATCACATCGTCATAGACCGTGTCGTACACGGCCGGTGCGCGCACCGGTTCATAGCACTCGACAGCGCGGCCACCGGCTGCCGTCTGCGACGTTGTGCCGAGCATTGCCAGCCCGGCAACGGCGAAGGACGCGCTTCTCCTGAGCATCACATTCCCCCTGTTTGAACTGCAGGCACAAGTTCAACGTTGAATTGTAGGGTACGCGGTCCTGGAGAAAAGCGGTTTCCCGCATCTCGTTAAGGGACGCGGTTAAGAAATTGCTACGTTGGCGGCGGGTTGATTGTGCGGCTGTGGCACGGCGGAGCCTGTCATTGCAACGAATCCTGGCCGCACAGCTTGATTCGCCTTACCCAGATGGCTAGGACGGGTCGGCCTTGCACAAGGATGAGCCGGCATCCTATCTACGGAACAGCGATCCAGAACCGATTCTTCCCGACCTGCCAGCATTCCCGGCGCCGGAACCCCACCGCGAGATAAGAGATAACGAATGAAGAACCCCGTCGAAACCTACATGAACCTCGTTCCGATGGTGGTCGAACAGACCAATCGCGGCGAGCGGGCCTACGACATCTTCTCGCGCCTCCTCAAGGAGCGCATCATTTTCATCACCGGACCGGTCGAGGACGGCATGGCGACGCTGGTCTGCGCGCAGCTTCTGTTCCTCGAAGCCGAGAATCCGAAGAAGGAAATCAACCTCTACATCAATTCGCCAGGTGGCGTCGTCACCTCGGGGATGGCGATCTACGACACCATGCAGTTCATCAAGCCGGCCGTGTCGACCCTCTGTATCGGCCAGGCCGCCTCGATGGGCTCGCTGCTCCTGACCGCTGGCCACAAGGACATGCGCTTCGCCACGCCGAACGCGCGCATCATGGTCCACCAGCCGTCCGGCGGCTTCCAGGGCCAGGCGTCCGACATCGAACGCCACGCCCAGGACATCATCAAGCTGAAGCGCCGCCTCAACGAGGTCTATGTCAAGCACACCGGCAAGAGCTATGACGAGATCGAGAAGACGCTCGATCGCGACCATTTCATGACCGCCGACGAGGCGAAGGATTTCGGCCTTATCGACAAGGTCATTTCGTCGCGCGAGGCGGCCGAAGGGGCGCTGGCATAAAGCCTTATTGGCAGCTGGATGGCACCATCACGCGCTTTTGGCGCCTTTCGCGGCATTTCGGCCACAATTGGCTGTTCCCTCGGGGATCGGGATTGCCTACGTTAAGGCTATGTTGATTTTCGACGGCTTAGCTTTGTGTGGGGTTGCTGCGAATCATTGCCACGTTTTCTGATTTGTGTTTCGTACGGAATACGTTGCGGGAGCCGGGACACTGGCGGCGGCGGATTCCCGCGATAGATTGAAGTTACGCCCTTTCAGCCAGACCATCGGCGGGCGGCCATGAAAGGACATGAATATGAGCAAGGTCGGCAACAACAGCGGTGATTCCAAGAACACGCTTTATTGCTCGTTTTGCGGCAAGAGCCAGCACGAGGTGCGCAAGCTGATCGCTGGCCCGACGGTCTTCATCTGCGACGAGTGCGTCGAACTCTGCATGGACATCATCCGCGAGGAGAACAAGACCTCGATGGTGAAGTCCCGCGAGGGCGTGCCGACACCGCAGGAGATCCTCAAGGTTCTCGACGACTACGTCATCGGCCAGCCCTACGCCAAGCGTGTGCTGTCGGTGGCGGTCCACAACCACTACAAGCGCCTCGCGCACGCCGGCAAGAACAACGATGTCGAGCTGGCCAAGTCCAACATCCTGCTGATCGGCCCGACCGGTTGCGGCAAGACGCTGCTCGCGCAGACGCTGGCCCGCATCATCGACGTGCCCTTCACCATGGCGGACGCCACGACGCTGACCGAGGCCGGTTACGTCGGCGAGGACGTCGAGAACATCATTCTGAAGCTGCTGCAGTCGGCCGACTACAATGTCGAGCGCGCCCAGCGCGGCATCGTCTACATCGACGAGATCGACAAGATTTCGCGCAAGTCCGACAATCCTTCGATCACCCGCGATGTGTCGGGCGAGGGCGTGCAGCAGGCGCTGTTGAAGATCATGGAAGGCACGGTCGCCTCCGTGCCGCCGCAGGGCGGCAGGAAGCATCCGCAGCAGGAATTCCTGCAGGTGGACACCGCCAACATCCTGTTCATCTGCGGCGGCGCGTTTGCCGGCCTGGACAAGATCATCTCGGATCGCGGCCGCAAGACCTCGATCGGCTTCGGCGCCATCGTCGCTTCGCCTGAGGATCGCCGCACCGGTGATGTGTTCCGGCTTGTCGAGCCGGAGGATCTGCTGAAGTTCGGCCTCATTCCGGAGTTCGTCGGCCGTTTGCCGGTCCTGGCGACGCTGGAGGACCTCGACGAGCCGGCGCTGATCCAGATCCTGACCGAGCCGAAAAACGCGCTGGTCAAGCAGTATCAGCGGCTGTTCGAGATGGAGAATGTCGACCTGACCTTCCACGAGAACGCCCTGTCGGCGATCGCCAAGCGCGCCATCGAGCGCAAGACCGGCGCGCGCGGCCTGCGTTCGATCATGGAAGCGATCCTGCTCGACACCATGTTCGAACTGCCCGCGCTCGAAGGCGTGCGCGAAGTGGTGATTTCGGAAGAAGTCGTGACCGGCAGCGCCCGGCCGCTCTACATCTATTCCGAACAGAAGGAAAAGAAGGGCAACGTCAGCGCGTGATATCGCACTTGATCCGATGTTTTTTATGGAACGGCGCCCTCGCGGCGCCGTTTTGCTGTGAGGGCATGCGACCTTTGCACTGGAGTGGATTGCGGCGATGTTAACTCTTGATCTTTGCCCCTCTTGCATCCACCTAACACGAGAAGGCCGAGGTGCCCGATTTCTGTGCTGTAAAACTCCCGTCACAAACGGTGGTAGGCGGAACGATCCCCGGTCGTTAATATGAGATTCGCGGTTGGCCTGATGGCGACCGCGACATGAAAGGTTGGACAATGGCCAAAATATCCAAGGCTCCCAGCGACGGCGTCTTCGCAGTCCTCCCACTGCGCGACATCGTGGTGTTCCCGCACATGATCGTTCCGCTCTTCGTTGGGCGTGAAAAGTCGATAAAGGCGTTGGAAGAGGTGATGGGTCAGGAAAAGCAGATCCTGCTCGCCACCCAGATGAATGCCGCCGATGACGATCCCGAGCCCGATGCCATCTTCGACATCGGCACGCTCGCCAATGTGCTGCAATTGCTGAAGCTGCCCGACGGCACCGTCAAGGTTCTGGTCGAAGGCGCCTCACGTGCGAAAATCGTCTCCTTCACCGACCGTCCCGACTTCCACGAGGCCCGCGCCACGGCGCTGGTCGAGCCGGAAGAGGAAGAGGTCGAGGTTGAAGCGCTGGCTCGTTCGGTCGTCACCGACTTCGAGAACTACGTCAAGCTGAACAAGAAGATCTCGCCCGAAGTGGTGGGTGCCGCCAGCCAGATCGACGACTATTCCAAGCTCGCCGATACGGTTGCCTCGCATCTCGCCATCAAGATCCCTGAAAAGCAGGAGATGCTGGCCACGCTCTCGGTCAAGGAGCGGCTGGAAAAGGCTATGGGCTTCATGGAAGCCGAAATCTCCGTCCTGCAGGTGGAGAAGCGCATCCGCTCGCGCGTCAAGCGCCAGATGGAGAAGACCCAGCGCGAATACTACCTCAACGAGCAGATGAAGGCGATCCAGAAGGAGCTCGGCGAAGGCGAGGACGGTCGCGACGAGGCCGCCGAGATCGAGGCGCGCATCAAGAAGACCAAGCTTTCCAAGGAGGCCCGCGAAAAGGCGGAAGCCGAACTGAAGAAGCTGCGGACGATGTCGCCGATGTCGGCTGAATCGACCGTCGTGCGCAACTATCTCGATTGGCTGCTGTCGATACCGTGGGGCAAGAACTCCAAGGTCAAGCAGGATTTGGCCTATGCGCAGAACGTGCTCGACACCGATCATTTCGGCCTCGACAAGGTCAAGGACCGCATCGTCGAATATCTCGCCGTACAGAGCCGCCAGAAGAAGCTGAAGGGGCCGATCCTGTGCCTCGTCGGCCCTCCCGGCGTCGGCAAGACCTCGCTCGGCAAGTCGATCGCCAAGGCGACCGGCCGCGAATTCATCCGCATGGCGCTCGGCGGCGTGCGTGACGAGGCCGAGATTCGTGGCCACCGGCGCACCTATATCGGCTCGATGCCCGGCAAGGTCATCCAGTCGATGAAGAAGGCGAAGAAGTCCAATCCGCTCTTCCTGCTCGACGAGATCGACAAGATGGGCCAGGACTTCCGCGGCGATCCGTCGTCGGCGCTGCTCGAGGTGCTCGATCCCGAACAGAACTCGACGTTCATGGACCACTATCTCGAGGTCGAATACGACCTGTCGAGCGTGATGTTCGTGACGACGGCGAACACGCTGAACATCCCTGCGCCCTTGATGGACCGCATGGAGATCATCCGTATCGCCGGCTACACCGAGGACGAGAAGATCGAAATCGCCAAGCGGCACTTGCTGCCCAAGGTGGTGCGTGACCATGCCCTGCAGCCGAAGGAATTCTCCGTCGGCGAGGACGCGATCCGCGCCATCATCCAGACCTACACCCGTGAAGCGGGCGTTCGTAGCCTGGAGCGCGAGCTGATGAAGCTCGGGCGCAAGGCGGTGACCGAGATCCTGAAGACGAAGAAGAAGACGGTGAACATCACGGCGGCCAACCTCGCCGATTACCTCGGTGTCCAGCGCTTCCGCTTCGGCCAGGTCGAGGCTGACGATCAGGTCGGTGTGGTCACCGGTCTTGCGTGGACGGAAGTCGGCGGCGAACTGCTCACGATCGAAGGCGTCATGATGCCCGGCAAGGGCCGCATGACGGTGACCGGCAATTTGCGCGACGTGATGAAGGAATCGATCTCGGCGGCGGCCTCCTATGTCCGCTCGAGGGCGATCGATTTCGGCATTGAGCCGCCGCTGTTCGACAAGCGCGACATCCATGTGCACTTGCCGGAAGGCGCCACGCCGAAGGACGGCCCGTCTGCTGGCGCCGCCATGGCTACGGCTATCGTGTCGGTTCTGACGGGTATTCCAGTCCGCGCCGATGTGGCCATGACCGGCGAGATTACGCTTCGCGGCCGCATCTTGCCGATCGGTGGCCTCAAGGAGAAGCTGCTTGCCGCGCTCCGCGGCGGCATCAAGAAGGTGCTGATCCCGGAAGACAACGCCAAGGATCTGGCGGAGATTCCGGACAACGTGAAGAACGGCATGGAGATCATTCCGGTCTCGCGGGTCGGCGAAGTGTTGCGCCACGCGCTGGTGCGCATGCCCGAGCCAATTGAATGGGTCGAGCCCGTCAATCCTCCGGCCGCGACTGACACGGCGGATGACGCTGGAAAGTCACTTGCGCATTAGAGTTTGCTAAAGTTGCAGCGCACAAACAGAAAGCCGGGCCTCGCGCCCGGCTTTTTCATGTTAAAAACCCCGGATTTCCGGGCTTTTTTCCACTTTTCCCGGGCTTTTCGACTTGGTTGCGGGAACGCTTCTTTCTAAAGTCCGTTTCCTGCCGGATGAGTCGTATGTTCCGGCGTTCTCATGGAAGGGAATTTTTATGAACAAGAACGAACTGGTGTCCGCTGTCGCCGACGCCGCGAGCATTTCGAAGGGTGACGCGCAGTCGGCGGTCGATGCGGTATTTTCCGTGATCACCGGCGAACTGAAGAAGGGCGGCGATGTACGGCTTGTCGGCTTTGGCAATTTCACCGTGTCAAAGCGTGCGGCTTCGACTGGCCGCAACCCGCAGACCGGCGCTGAAGTGCAGATCCCGGCACGCACCGTGCCGAAGTTCTCGGCCGGCAAAGGCCTCAAGGACGCAGTCAACTAAGCGCGTTTTTTTCTTTTTTCAGAGACCAGAAAAGCCGGGCTCCCCGGCTTTTCCTTTTTATGTCTGCCTGGAGGCGGATGATTGTCATGCGGTTGGCGCATCCGCACGCATCAGACCTTCCTGTTTGAGGGCGGCCCAGAGGGCGGCGGGCAGTTTCGCGTCGAGCAGCGCCCGGTTGCTTTCTACTTCGCTCGGCCGCTGGCCGCCGGGGATCACTGAAACGACCGAGGGGTGCAGCAGCGGGAATTTGAGCGCCGCCTCGATCAGCCGCACGCCATGGCGTTTGCAGACAGCTTCGATGCCGGTGACCCGGTCGAGAATGTCCTTGGGCGCTTCGGAATAGTTGTAGTAGGCGCCGGGCTTTGGTCCCGTTGCAAGGATGCCGGAATTGTAGGGGCCGCCGAGAACGATGCCGATACCGCGTTTCTGGCAAAGCGGCAGGAAGGACGTCAGTGCCTCCTGTTCGAGCAGCGTGTAGCGCCCGGCCAGCAGGAACAGATCGAAATCGCCGCGCTCGGCCAGTGTCTGGGCAACCTGCCATTCGTTGATGCCGCCGCCGAAGGCCTTGATGACGCCCTGATCGCGCAGCGACAGCAGCCCGTAATAGCCCGAGCGCATGAACTCCTCGATGCGCCGGTCGGACGCCTCCTTGCTGCCATGGGTGAAAATGTCGACATCGTGCACGAACAGGATGTCGATCCGATCGACACCCAGGCGTTCGAGCGAGGTTTCGAATGAGCGCATGACGCCGTCATAGCTGTAATCGTACACTTCCTGACGCGACGGCGTGTCGAAGAACTTGCCGATGCCTGTGCGCTGCTCTGGCGGGCAAGCGCGCATGAGGCGTCCGACCTTGCTCGACAGCACATAGTCGTCGCGCTTTTTGCCGCGCAGGAAGGGATTGAGGCGTGTTTCGGACAGGCCAAGCCCATAGAGTGGCGCGGTGTCGTAATAGCGGCAGCCGGTCGCCCAGGCGGCTTCGAGCGTGGCATTGGCATCCTCGTCCGAGACGGCGCGATAGAGATTACCCAGCGGCGCCGTGCCGAAGCCGAGCTCCGTAAAGGTGATGCCGCCATTGCCGATGCGGTCGAATTGCCGTGTCTTCATGTCCTGCTCTTCCCGGTTCGATTTGTCCGACATGACACTATCATGCCTGTGGCCCGGCAAAAGCGGCGCGCAGCGTTGGACATGCATTTTCGCCGTTGCTAGCATGAACGAAATCAAGCTGTTCGTGGAAAGATCCAGGACGATTTCGAGGACGGGCTTGCCGTGGGTGACCGGAACGAAAACCTGTTCAGAACCGCGCTCGACGAACTCGGCGCCGTGCTGGCGCGCGTGGATGAAGGCCGCATCGATGCCGCCTGCAGTATGTTGGCCGATGCCGGGCGGATCGTCGTCTATGGCTGCGGCCGCGAGGCCCTGCAAGTCAAGGGTTTCGCCATGCGGCTCTATCATTTGGGACTGCCGGTCTCGGTGGTCGGCGACATGACCACGCCACCGCTGGGGCCGGGCGATGTCTTCCTGGCAAGCTCCGGGCCGGGAGAAACCTCGACGGTGCTCACCTTGATGCGCGTCGCGCGCGAAGCCGGCGCGACAAATCTGCTGCTGACCGCTCAGGCTGGTGGTAGTGCGGCGCGGTTGGCTGACGCCACGCTGCTCATCTCGGCCCAGACCATGGCCAATGACCAGGGACCGCAAAGGACTTCGGTGCTGCCGATGGGCTCGCTATTCGAGGGGGCGCTGTTCCTGCTGTTCGAGGTGATGGTGCTGAAGCTCAAAGCCCTGACCGGTGCGTCGCCCGAAGCCATGCGCGCGCGCCACACCAACATGGAATAGATCATGCGCTATGAACTGATGCTGCCGCACCAGATCCGCAAGGCGATCGCCGAGAACTGGCCGGTCGCGCTGCCGCTCGGAGTGCTGGAATACCATGGCGAGCACATGGCCGTCGGGATGGACACGCTGGCGGTCATCAAGACGCTTGAACTGTTCGAGAAGGAGCGGGACGTCGTCATCCTGCCGCCCTTCCACTATGGCGCGGCGAGTTACGCGGTGGCGCCACCGGAAGGCAGCGGTTCGGTGCAGGTCGGCGGCCCTGTGCTTGCGCCTTTCGCGGAGGAGCTGTTCTACGGCCTGCTGCGCATCGGCTTCCGCAACGTCCACGCCATTATTCACCACCAGACCGAGAATTTCGCCGCCGGCATGCCGACCGATCTGGCCTTCAAGACCGCGGGCCGGCAAGCCATCTTTCGGTTTCTCGAAAAGGAGCGCGGCGAGGGCTGGTGGGGTTCAAACACCATGGTCGATTACTATGCCGGCCATGCCCAAGG
The DNA here is from genome assembly GCF_006442395.1 of Mesorhizobium sp. B2-3-5. Taxonomy (NCBI): domain Bacteria; kingdom Pseudomonadati; phylum Pseudomonadota; class Alphaproteobacteria; order Hyphomicrobiales; family Phyllobacteriaceae; genus Mesorhizobium; species Mesorhizobium sp. B2-3-5. Next base: position 391,696 of record NZ_VFVX01000001.1, read on the forward strand.
CGAGAATGTCTTCAACTGGGTGCAGGTGCATCCACTGATGCCGGCCGCCATGAACGGCAAGTATCCGTTCGACCATGCCGGGATCGGCGAGACGTCATTGATGCTGGCGCTATGTCCGGAGGCTGTCGATGCGGCTCACTTCGCCGACAATACAGGCTGGTATACGGCGAGCGCCAAGGATGCCTCGGCGGAACTCGGGAACAAGGGCGTCGCCATGATCATGGATCATCTGCGCGCTGTCCTGAAGGCCTAATTCCGGTTTTCAAACCGCTCCGCCTGGTAGTCGGTGATGGATTTGTCCGGATCGCTCCTTGGTCGTCACTTCACGGCTCCCGCCGTCATGCCCATGATCAGATAGCGTTCCAGCGCGATGCCGATGACCGCCAGGGGCGCGATGGCCGCGGTGGCAAGGGCCGCCATCGACCACCAGTTGATGCCTTGCGAGCCGGTCTGGCTCGCCACCATCACCGGGATGGTCTTGGCATCGGTCGAGGTCAAAAGGGCGGCGAAGAAATACTCGTTCCAGCACAGCACCATCGCCAGGATGAAGGCTGCGACCATGCCGGGCAGCGCGATCGGCATGACGATGCGCAAGAATGCGCCCCAGATCGACAGGCCATCGACGAGCGCTGCTTCCTCCAGTTCGACGGGTATCGAGTTGAACTGGTCGCGCATGATCCAGATGACGATCGGCAGCACCATCAGCGTGTAGAGCAGGATCAGCCCGACGCGCGTGTCGAGCAGGCCGACCTCCCGGTAGAGAACCAGGAAGGGCAGGGCCAGCACCACAGGCGGCAGGATCAGCTGCGACAGGAAGAAGAACGAGATATCCTCGTTCTTGAACCAGGCGAAGCGGTAGCGGTAGCGCGTGAGGCCGTAGGCGGCGAGGCTGCCGATGATGATGGCGAGGCTCGACGCGCCAACCGAGGTGATGACCGAATTCATGAAGCGCTTGAAGAATTCGTCGCGCACCGTGGAGGTCTGGGAAATCGAATCCGGCGAGAGGCCAAGCGATCGCCAACCCTTCCAGTCCGGCTGGAAGTCTATGAAGGGGATCAGATGCCCTTGCGTGACGTCGACCGCCGATTTGAACGAGGTCGTTATCGTCCAGTAGATCGGGAACAGGCAGATGAAGGCCCAGAAGACCAGCGCGCCATAGATGAAGACGCGGCTGGTGATGAAGCTCGCCGGAGAGCGGATTTCGGAGACGGTATAGTCGGTCGTCTGAACGCTCATGATCCGGCCACTCAGTTGACGTTGCGCACGAAGCGGTTGGCGAGCTTCAAGAGCCAGGTCACGAACACGACGATGATGATGAGATAGGCCATCGCCAGCATGGTGCCGTAGCCGACATTCGAGCGGTCGCGGTATTCGCGGTAGATGAAGCTCGAGACGGAATCGGTCGCACCACCTGGGCCGCCCGACGTCACCGTGATGATGATATCGGCAAGCTTCAGCTTGAAGATGATGCGCAGGATCACCGCCGTCACCGAGACTGGAAGCATCAGCGGGAAGGTGACCTGCCAGAAGGTCTGCCACGCGGTCGCGCCGTCGACGCGCGCCGCCTCCAGCACCTCGCGCGACATTGCCTGCAGGCCGGCGAGCAGCATGATCATCATGAACGGTATGAAGGTCCAGGCATCAAGCAGCATGATCGAGATGCGCGCGGTGATCGGGTCGGAAAAGAAGGCGGGATTGTCCCAGCCGAGATGGCGTGCCAGCGTTGCCGCCGGCCCGAACCGGTACTCCATCAGTGATTTGCCGATCATCCAAGACACCGCGACCGGCGACAGCATCAGCGGCATCAGGAAGACGACGCGGAAGAATTTTCGCGCCCGGATCTGCGCGTTGAGCAACAACGCCAGCCCGAAGGCGATGACATATTCGACCAGCACCGCCAGCACGTAGAGCACCATGTTGAACAGTGCGTTGCGGTAGTAGGGATCGCCGAGCATCTGCCAGAAATTGTCGAGGCCGTTGAACCTGCGGCCACTGAAGGAGCTGAGATTCCAGTCGGTGAGCGCAATGTAGAAACCGAACAGCGTCGGGAAGATCACCATGGCGATGGTGAAAAGCAGCGCCGGTAAGAGGAACAGCGCGCGCTGGCCGTCCTCGCCCCGCGTCAGAACCTGGCCGATGCCGAGTGCCACGCCCCACAGCACATAGGCATAAACGACAGGACGCCATGTCTCGAAGCCGATCGCGTCGACTTCGGTCTTGTAGAGGATCTGAAGCAGGATCATCGCCAGGAGGCCGAACGTGGCCAAGGCCATCAGTGCCCAGCCGAGACGTTTGCGGCCAGGCGGGATCAGGTCCAGTGGTGCGGAATTTGCCGGCCACGCATTCGTGGTCGAAGTCTGTTCAGCCACGCCTCTCGCCTCTTCTGCCACACTGACCGACAGGAGCCGGTCAAAATTCGGCCCGGCGATGATGTGACGCCGGGCCGTGACTTTTATCAAGAGTCCACTTAGGCGCCGAGCGAGGCCTTGTAGAGCTTGATCTGCTTCTCGCGGCCGATCTGGTCGGTCAGCTTCTCCCAGGCCGCGGCGATGGCATCCGCACCTTCCTGTGCCTTCATCTTGCCGGCGAAGGTGTTGGCCAAAATGTCCTCGGCGGCGCTGTAATACTGGAAAATGCCGGGAATGCGTGGCTCGATCGCCGCGTTGGGATGGTTATAGCTGTCAGCTTCCGACTTGAGATAAGAACTGATGAAAGCCTCGTCGTAGCCGGCCGCCACCCACTCCGGGATGTCAAAGTGGGAATTACGATAGGGCTGGAAGCCCGACGGATAGGCCGCGCACCAGAGGGACAGGTCTTTGCCACCGAGATGGGCAGCGGCTGACCATGCCGCCTTCTTCTTCTTTTCGTCGGCATCGACCCGGGCCATGACATAGACGCCCCAGCCGAGATAGGCGCAGTTCGGCGAATAGTTCGGGCCGCTGGCGAGCTTGTCCCACTTGCCGGTCTTGGAATTGTAGACGTCTTCGGAGCCCGGCAGGATTGAGAAGCCGGTGACGTCCCCGACGACCGAGGAGTCGTTGGTCTTCGCATTCGAGCCGGCATCTCCCCACCAAGCCAGCATCGAGCCAGTGCCGCCGAGGAATTGGGAGAAACAGGTCTGGTTCGGGTCGGCGTTGATTTGATCTTGCGGTTCGAAGGGCAGCGCGTCGATCACGTCCTGGATCGCCCGCACCCAGGCCGGATTGTTGACGCGCGGTTTCATCGTATCCGGATCGAACAGCCATGCCTTGTCGTCGGGATGCTTGGCATAGGCACTGGCGCGGCTGCCTAGGAAGTAGAAGCCGAAACCGCCCCAGGGCTTGGGCGCGTCGAGATAGCCATAGACGTCTTGGCCCTTCATCTGCTTGCCCTTGAGGAATTTGGTCACGGCCTGCACCTGCTGCCAGGTCTTCGGCACGCCCCATTCCGTCAGGCCTGCCTTGTCGCCGCCGTCGGCTTTCCAGGCTGCTGCCAGGTCAGAGTCGGAGAACACGTCGGTGCGGTAGTTAAAGTTGTGCGTGTCTCCGTCGACGGTCACCCGATACTGCTTGCCATCCCAAGTGCCGACCGGCGGCTTCAGATAGGCCACCAGATCGTCCATATCGATCTGCTTCTTCACCCAGTCTGGCATTTCGGACGTGAGGCCCTTGCCGCAGACATCGCCTTCGAAAGGCGCACCCATCTCGACGATATCAAAGTCGATTGTATTGGTGGCGATCGACTGCTGCAAGCGGGCGTTGTAGTCGGCCTGCGCCAGGTCGATCCAGCTGATCTTGGCGCCGGTATAGGCTTCCCAAGGCTTCAGAAAGCCGCGGAACAGCACGTTATGCAGGTTCTGGTTGTTGAGACCCATGAACTTGAGCTCGACACCGGCGAACTCGCCTTCCTTGACACTGGCCTTGGTCGCATCGAGGCAGAGCTCGCCGACCTTCTGGAAATCGGCATCGGTCGGCTGGCCTTTGCCGACGCCGGGAATCTGCAGGATTTTTGCACGAAGTTCGCTTGCCGCGGAGGCAGGACGCGTCAAGGCGCCGAGACCCGCGCCCGATGCCGCCGCGATCGCGGCCATCGACGCCGCGCCTTTCAGTATGTCGCGTCTGGTAGCGCCGGCACGGACCAGTTTCTCGTAAATGTCTACTCTCATCGATTGTTCCTCCCAGAACATCTGTGTGGATGGGTGTGGCCAAACTTTTCAGGCGCTGGAGCGCCAACGATTCTCCCGGCTCGGAAGCGAACTTTGCAGGTCCCCACCTGCTCGATTGAAGTTCCGATTTCGCGGTTCGGGCGACCAGTATTCGGACCAGCGCCAGTCACTATTCTCACAACCAAACGCCGTGTCAACGAGAACGGGTTTTTATCTATAAGGGACCGACTTGCCCTGACCGGTCGCGTTGGCTAGCTTCTGCGCCTGCGGCCAGTGAGCCGATGGGGGAGACATGGCTCAAGTCACAATCAGCAAAGTGGCCAAGGCATTTGGAACCGTCAAGGTTCTGCACGAAGTCAGCGTCGATATTTCGGATGGTCAGTTCGTGGTGCTGGTCGGTCCCTCGGGTTGCGGCAAGTCGACATTGCTCAGAATGGTGGCCGGGCTGGAGACCGTCTCGGGCGGCACGATCGCCATCGGCGACCGCGTCGTCAATCATCTGCCGCCTGCAAAACGCGACATCGCCATGGTGTTCCAGAACTATGCGCTCTATCCGCACAAGACGGTGGAGCAGAACATGGCGTTTGCCCTGAAACTGCGGAAAACCGATCCGGCCGTGGTCGCCGAGCGGGTCAAGCGGGCCGCCGACATCCTCGACCTCAACCCTTACCTGAAGCGCTACCCCCGGCAGCTTTCGGGCGGTCAGCGCCAGCGCGTGGCCATGGGCCGCGCCATCGTGCGCGACCCGCAGGTGTTCCTGTTCGACGAGCCGCTCTCCAATCTCGACGCCAAGCTGCGTGTGCAGATGCGCACCGAGATCAAGGAACTGCATCAGCGGCTGAAGACGACCACCATCTACGTCACCCACGACCAGATCGAGGCCATGACCATGGCCGACAAGATCGTCGTCATGCGCGATGGCCACATCGAGCAGGTCGGCGCGCCGCTGGATCTGTTCGATCGGCCGGCGAACCTGTTCGTCGCCGGCTTCATCGGCTCACCTTCGATGAACCTGCTCAAGGGCGTCATGCGCAAGGGCGGCGTCGACATTGCCGGAACGATGTTCCCGCTTGCTCCCAACAATGTCGTTGAGGAGGGGCGAGGCGTCGTCTACGGCGTGCGGCCCGAACATCTCGAAATCCACCCCGACGGCGTGCCGGCGAAGATTTCGGTGGTCGAGCCGACCGGCTCGGAGACCCTGGTGTTCCTCCGCTTCGGCGACGGCGAGATGGTGGCACTGTTTCGCGAGCGCCACGACTTCAAGCCGGGCGACATGCTCAAGCTCCGGCCAAGGCTCGACCACATTCATCTCTTCGACGCCGAGACCGGCAAGCGTCTTTGATCTCAAACGGACTTCAAGAGGACCATCATGCTCAAAGGGATCGATCCGCTGCTCAATGCCGATGTGCTCCAGGCATTGCGGGCGATGGGGCATGGCGACGACCTGATCATCGCCGATACCAACTTCCCGTCCGATTCGGTGGCGCGCCAGACGGCGCTCGGCCGGCTGCTGCGCATCGATGCGTCGGCGGCGCAAGTGGTCAAGGCGGTGCTGTCGCTCTACCCGCTGGACACGTTCGTCGACGATTCCGCCGCCCGTATGGAGATCGTCGGCAAGCCGGACGAGATTCCGCCGGTGCAGAAGGAAGTGCAAAAGGAGATCGACGCGGCCGAGGGCAAATCTTGGCCGATGCTGCCGGTCGAGCGCTACGCCTTCTACGAGCGCGCCAAGCAGGCCTATTGCGTTATCCAGACCGGCGAGCGCCGCTTCTATGGCTGCTTCGCCTTCCGCAAGGGCGTCGTTCCGCCGGACGCGGAGTAGCGGCATGGCTTCGGGCAAGCCGATCATCATCCTCGGTGTCTTTGTCGCCGACACCGCCTATCGCGCCGATCGCCAGCCCCGCATGGGTGAGACGATCCTCGGCAACTCGTTCAAGCTCGGGCCGGGCGGCAAGGGATCGAACCAGGCGGTGGCCGCCGGCAAGCTCGGCGCCGACATCACCTTTCTGACAAGGCTCGGCGTCGATGCCTTCGCCAACATGGCCAGGCAGACCTGGAAGGATGCCGGCGTGAAGAGCGCCGTCATCGACACGCCGGACAGCTACACGGGCGCCGCCTATATCTTCGTCGAGGAGGGGAGCGGCAACAACGCCATCATCGTCAGCCCCGGCGCCGCCATGTTGATCTCGCCCGAGGACATCGAAGCCAATGCCGCCCTGATCCGTGGCGCCGGCGTTTTCGTCACCCAGCTCGAACAGCCGATCGATGCCGCGATGCGGGCACTGGAGATCGCGCGCGGGGCAGGGGTGACGACCATTCTCAACCCCGCCCCCGCTGCCAAGTTTCCCGACCGCATCTACACACTCAGCGACTATCTCACGCCCAACGAGACGGAGACCGAGGAGTTGACAGGAATGAAGGTCTCCTCGGTCGACGACGCCCGCGCCGCCGCCGGAAAGCTGCTCGAAAAAGGCGTCGGCACGGTCATCGTCACGCTGGGCGACAAGGGTGCGCTGCTGCACACGAAGGATCGCTCCGAGCACATCCCGGCGATCAACGCAGGTCCCGTGGTCGAAACCACGGGGGCGGGGGACGCCTTCAACGGTGGCCTTGCCGCGGCACTGTCGCGAGGCGTGCAGCCGCTGCAAGCGGTGCGATTCGCCTGTGCCGTCGCCGGCATTTCGGTGACGCGACCCGGCACGGCACCGTCGATGCCGACCCTGCAGGAGGTCGAGGCGCTGCTGGCGAAAGGCGATGCGGCTTAAGCCGAGACCTTAGCCTCGGAATCCAGCCTTCAACGCCCCCGTTAATATGCTCAAGAGACCGAGCCGAGGTCCGAAAGAACTTGTGTCGCTTGATGCTTTGCAAGGGGGGGATCCTGACATTCAACGTCGACATTTCTCCAAAACCAAGGGCTTGATACCCTTGAGAGAAATGGCGCGAGTGACGGGGCTCGAACCCGCGACCTCCGGCGTGACAGGCCGGCACTCTAACCAACTGAGCTACACCCGCGCATTGACGAGCACGTGTCAGCCGTGTTCGTCGTTGGGCCGCTGGATAAGGGGTTCGCCACCGGGTGTCAAGCGCACCAAACCATCATAACAGCAAACTGGAGAAGGTTTTTTGACAGCCGGCGTTTTGTAGGCAAATCCGGCGTGCGAACAGGGCGTCAGCTGTTCATTTGGCCTTGCGAAGCCGGTCCCGACCGCTTAAAGGTCCGCGCCGGAGCGGGCGATTAGCTCAGTTGGTAGAGCGCTTCGTTTACACCGAAGATGTCGGCGGTTCGAGCCCGTCATCGCCCACCATATTTTCAAGGCCTTAGCGCGGAATTACGAAGCGCTCCTATGGTTCAATGAACCCTTCGGCGTGGGGCTGGGCCAGACTGTCTGCCATTTTGAGAATCGCAGAATTTCCAGATTTAACGAGATTCAACAAGACTTTAGCCAATAGCAAATCAACCGGCATGCCCGCACATCTGAGGCATGTCGATACTGGATTTGTTCCGCACCGAGAAACGAGCGATGGCGTATGACAAATACGTCTGGCTTGTGCCGTTGTCTTCAACTGGCGTTCCCGTCTCGGCTGAATCGGCACTCACTTCGCCTACCACCTTGGCCTGCTATCGACTGTTGGTTGACACCATTTCAACCCTGCCGATTCATATCTACGAGCGACTGGCAGAAGGCGGAAAAGCGCGTGCCGTTCATCCGGCCGAAAAGCTGCTCAACGGCTTCACGGCGCCTTGGGAGCACAACGAGACATTCCGCAAGAAAGTTACAGGCGACGCCATTCTTCACGCCGACGGCTTGGCGGTAGCCATTAAGGTCCAATCGGGCTCGCGGCGAGGCGAAACTCTTGAGATCCATAGGCTCGACCCGAGAGCGGTGCGGATCGAATACGATCGCGCCACAGGGGAGCCGCGTTACACTGTGACGCTCGCTGATGGCACCAAGGAATACGCCTGGCAGGACGTCATCCACCTCCCTGGCATCTTCAACGGCAGCACCACCTGTTCAAAATCGATTGTCGATCTTGCCCGAGAGGCAATCGGTATCGACATCGTCATGGCGCAGCATCAGGCGAAGCTTTTCGCCAACGGCGCCCGGCCGGCCGGCATACTGAAAATCCCCGGCAAGCTAAGCGAGATCGCCGTAGACCGAATCCGGGAGTCATGGAACTCCCAGCATCAGGGCTCAGAAAACAGCGGCAAGACAGCCATCCTTGAGGGTGGCGTTGAATTTGAGCCCATCAGCCTCAACAGCACTGACGCCCAATTCCTTGAACTGCGCAAGCTGGCCATTGAGGACATTGCCCGCGCCTTCGGCGTGCCGAGCATCCTAGTAGGTAGCCTTGATCGCGCGACTTGGAAAAACGCCGAAGAGCTGTCCCGGCAATTCCTTACGTACTGCCTGAAGCCATGGCTGAACGCCTGGCAGGCCGCGCTTGAGCGGGCTCTTCTGACGCCGGCAGAGCGCGACAGTCTCTTCATTGAATTCGTCGTGGACGACATCGTCCGCGCCGATCTTGCGTCTCGCTTCAACGCCTATTTCCAAGCCGTTGGCGGCCCTTGGATGCTCGCAAACGAGGCGCGCGCCGCCGACAACCAAGCGCCGGTCGAAGGCGGTGACGTTCTGAGAACGCCACTGAACACGGCACCGGCCGCTTCAACCCCCACACAACAGGACCAAAATGAAAACTCAGACACAGCAGCCGCCGCGTAAGAAACCCGTGCCGGAATCGCTCCGTGAGGACATGAAGCCACGGCCCTTTCCGGTCGAAGGCTCAGGCCTTTCTCTCTACGCCACACCGCTCGACCTGGCCAACCTTCAGGCAGCGCTTGACGAAGAGGGACTGCTTGTCGTGCTGCACAGGCTTTTGCGAGCTGACATCGAGGCGATCAACGCCGCAGCGCCGCACTGCCTCATGAATCCGGACTTCACGCCGTGGGTTGGCGACGTCGATTCCTTGCCTCTGTCAGTCATGGAACTCGGAAACTTGCTTGCGGACGTCGTGCACCGTCGCATCTTCGGCCGCCAGCTGACAATCGAGGCCGGCCCTGATGCGTGAACATTTCGACATCCTCGAACTCCGCCTTGATGCTCCGGCCGAAGACGGGACGGTAGAAGGCTACGCCGTGAAGTTCGACACAGTGGACTCCTATCGCACGACTTTCGACAAACGAGCCTTCGACGGCACTGCCAAGCGGTTGCCGATGCTCTGGAGTCACGATCCCAGCTCCGTCATTGGATCATGGTCCAGCTTCAACGTTGCCGATGACGGCTTGCGGGTGAAGGGGCGCCTAAACCTTGAAGTGGAACGAGCCCGCGAGGTGCGCTCCATGCTTGTCAACGGCGATATCGAAGGCATTTCGATCGGCTTCGAAACGGTCACTAGCGAATCCCGAGCCGGCGGCGTGCGGCATATCAGCAAGGCAGTTCTCCATGAGATCTCACTGGTAGCCATGGCCTCAGTGCCAGGCGCCAAAGTGACCAACGTTCGACACGGCCGTGAGAGCGCGGCGGCCGCATTCATCACCGCACTCAATGCGGCAACCCGCGCTTTCGCAGAAGGAAAATCAAAATGAAAAATTCGAGAATTGAAACCCGCTCAGCCGTGCGGCTGGAGACGCGAAACGATCCCGATCCCATCGAAGCGGCAACGCAGGCGGTGACGGAAATGCGCACGGCATTCGATGCCCGCATGGCCGGCCTTGACGAACTGCAGACCCGCATGGACGAGCTCGAAACGCGCGCGGCGCGCCCTGGCACGCAGCAGCAACGCACCGAAGAGCCTACCGTCGAACAGCGCGCTTTCGTCGGGTACGTCCGTAGCGGTCGGGAAGCGCTTCCGGCCGAAGAATCACGCGCCTTGCGCATCGGTGACGACACGGCCGGCGGCTTTTTGGCACCGCCTGAATTTCAAACTGAAATGCAGCGCGAACTGGTCCAATACTCGCCCATTCGCGAAGCTGCCCGCGTCGGCACAACGGCGCGCGGCTCCGTCATTTTCCCTGAGCGTACGTCGATCACCAACGCTCTGTGGGAAGGTGAACTGGAGGACTCCGAAGAGTCCAATCTGGCATTTGGTCAGCAAGAGATTTTCGTGCACGAGATGCGCACCTTCGTCGACATCTCGAACAAGTTGCTCGAGGACGCTGGCGTCAACATAGAGTCAGAACTGAACATGGCTCTAGGCGAAGACTTCGGCCAGAAAGAGGGCATCGCCTTTGTCAACGGCACCGGGGTCAAGCAGCCATTCGGCATCATGCAGAATGCCGACATCGGCGTAACTCTCAACGGTCACGCAACGACGCTGGCTGCCGATCCGTTGATCAGCTTGTTGTACGGGCTGCCGAAGGCCTACCGGCAGCGCGGCGCGTGGCTGATGAACGGCAGTACGCTGGCCACTATCCGCAAGTTGAAAGACGGACAGGGAAATTATCTTTGGCAACCGTCCTACCAAGCTGGGGAGCCAGAGACCCTACTGAGCAGACCAATTGTCGAAGCGGTCGACATGCCCGACATCGCAAGCGGCGCCTTTCCGATCGTCTATGGCGACTTCGCCGGCGGTTACAGGATCTACGACCGCGTCGGCCTGTCCGTTCTGCGTGACCCGTTCACCATGGCGAAGAAAGGCCTTGTGCGCTTCCACGCACGTCGCCGCGTAGGCGGTGCTGTCACCCAGGCCGCGCGCTTCCGCAAATTGAAAATGGCCACCTCGTAAACGGCGGCGCCAAGGAACAAGGAAAAACGAATATGCGTGAACTAAAAAGCAGCTTGGCCTCTCGGCAATCGCTGGCGCCGGCATTGCGGATCACCACCGCAACCGGAACCGCGATCGATCGTACCGGCTTCGAAAGCGTCACCTTTGTTGTGCACGTCGGCGCATGGACCGACGGACAACACATTGTGTATTTCGAGCACTCCGACGATGGCAGCACCTACTACACCTGCTTAGAGGACGATCTTGTCGGCGCCACAGTCAACCTAACTACCGGCGAAAAATGGGGCGTGACGATCGAAGACGACGGCTCGAGCCCAACGGCACCGACCTACCACAATGAGAATATCCTCATCGGGTACGTTGGCGACCGGCAGTACATCCGGCCGAAGTCCTATATCGACGACGCCCCGAATACCGGCGCGTTCATCGGTGTTGACGCCATTCTCGGCCATGCGAGCAAGAGACCCACTGCATAGGACCGGCTCACTCCTTAGAGGCCTCGCGATCAGGCTGCAAACGGCAGCGCGCCTCCCTGAGCCGGTTCTCTTCGCGAAAGCGTGGAAGGGCCAAGGCGCGCAAGATCGCTTCTAAGGCGGACGGTGCTAGAGCCGTCCGCCCATTTCGAAAGGCAAAGCGATGTTTGACCCATACGAAGACAACCAGCCAGGCCCCGGCTCTTTGGGTCGCTCGGGCCGCCTTGTCGTTCCATCTAACACAACCGATCTGCCAGTACTGGCAAAGGCCCTGTGCGTCGGCACTGCCGGCAATGTCAGCGTGATCCCTGCACTGAACGCCGATGCCGATGTGATTGCGTTTGTGGGTGCGCCGGTCGGCTTCGTCGTGCCGTTCCAAGTCCGCCGCGTCATGGCGACCGGCACGACTGCCACCGTGTACACAGTCGAAGACTGATGCCCAGCGCTCCCGACCGTCTCTGCTCATGCGGCAAGCGTGTCCGTTACGGTTACATCTGTGCCTGCCAGGTCGCACGCCGCCAAGCGGCGGAAGAGAAGCGCCAGACGTCGCGCCAACGCGGCTATTCCAAGAAGTGGGACGTCGAAGCCAGGGCTTTCCTTAGCCTGCCAGTCAACCGGCTTTGCGCCTGTGGCTGCGGCCGCACCGCTCAAATGGTCGATCACATCATCCCGCATCGCGGCAACCCGCAACTGATGTGGGACCGGAGCAACTGGCAAGCGATGACGACCGCCTGCCATAGCCGCAAGACGGCCAAGCATGACGGCGGCTTTGGGAATCCGACACGGGAGGGGGGGTCTCGAGCTTTTGAGAGTCACGATGGGGACCGCGCCCCCCGCGCACAAAAAAACAGCGCCGAAAAAATCCGGCCCACTGGAGGCAATTTCTCATGGCGCTGAAACTCATCGCGGCCCCGGAAGACGATCCCGTGACGCTTGCCGAAGCCAAAGCCCATCTCAATGTGTTCGGCGACGACGACGACGCGCTTATCCAGCGGCTTATAGCGGCGGCGGCGGCCTCATTGGATGGCCCTTATGGCGATCTCGGCCGATGCCTGGTGAGCCAGACCTGGCAGATGACATTGGACGCGTTCCCGCGCGGCGCGATCGTCATGCCGTTGCCGCCGACCATCTCCGTCCTGTCGCTCACCTACATCAATTCGGCCGGCGTCGAGATTGTGGAACAGCTTGACGGTACTGGCGACAGTCCGCCCGTCGTCAGCGAGGTTTTTCGCGTCAGCGGACTGGGCACCGAGCGCGCCACCATCACCGCCGTGACTGCATGGCCGTCGACATCGATGCGACCGGAGGCGATCACGGTGACATTCAAGGCCGGCTTCGCTGAGTTTGGGGACGATCTGCCGCAGGATCTCAGGAACCTCGTCCTGGCCCGTGTCGGCGCCGCCTACGCGGTGCGCGAATCCACCATAATCGGCATCCAGCAAGGCGCCAATTCCGAGACAGACGCGGCGCTTGATCGCTACCGCATGAGGGGTTTCTGATGATCGACGGCCTGAAAGCCCTTGAAGAGAAGATGTCCCGCATGTCTCGCCCGGCAAAGGAAGGGATTCGGGACTCGCTGGACAACGGCGCCAATCGCATCGCGAACCTGGCCCGTAGTCTGGTTCCGGTCGACGAAGGCGAATTGAAAGAGTCGATCCGTGTCAGCCAGGGGCGGCATGAGCTCGCAGTGGACATCAAAGCGGGCGGAAAGCTCACCAGGCGCCCGGTGCGCGCCGGCATAACTGAGCCAGAATACGACTATGCGGCGAAGATCGAATACAAACAGCCGTTCTTTTACCCTTCATATCGGGCGCTGAAGAAGACAGTGCAGCGCAGCATTTCGAAGGCGATCCGGGTTGCCGCCAATCTGGATTCGAAACGATGATCGCCGCCGGCCGCCTTGACCGTCGGATCGACATTCAACGGCTCACCGAAAGCCGCGACGCGACCTATGGCGCCGTCGTTGAAACTTGGGCCAACTGGAAGACTGCAGTCCCCGCCGGCCTCACTCAGTCCACCGGCCGCGAGTTTCTGAGCACCGATCAGACCGTTTCCGAGCGCCTGAAGGTGTTTCTCGTCCGCTATATCGACGGTCTTACCGTCCGCGATCGGGTGATTTTTGACGCCGTGTCCTACGACATCGGCGATATCCGCGAGATTGGCCGGCGCCGTTTCCAAGAAATTCAGTGCGCGGCGACGACATGACCAGGGGGCCAGTCCGCAAAAGACGCGTTGTCGCCGCTAAAAAGCCTCCCCGAGCGCCGAAATGGGTGCCGTCGATCGCGGCCGATGTCTACCGCCGCGTCACGACGGAGCTCAACAGCAAGGGCTTGCTGAAGAACGGCAACCGCGACCTGGTTGAAATTTACGTCGGGACCATCGCCGCAATCCGCCGGCTGAACGCTGCAATCGAGCAAGACGGCACCACTTTGCACGAAAAGGGCAAGCCTCTCAGGGTGCATCCTGCTTACGCGATGCTCACCGAAAAGGAGAAACAGGCGCGCATGCTTGCCGGTCGCTTGGGCCTCATCGAAGACACCAGGGCGGCACAGCGAAAGGCGGGAACTGACGTCTCAAATTCCGACGACGAAGAGGAGTTTGACGACCTATGATCCGACCCGAATGGATCTTTGACGACTCGACGCTTGCCGATCCGCACGGGTTTGGTGAGCGCGCCGTTACGTTCATTCGCAAGCTGAAGCATCCGAAGTCGACGGCGCCGAAACATGCGTTCCAGTTGGACCGCTGGCAGGAAAGAATCATCCGAAGAGCGTACGGGGACACGGACGCAAATGGCCGCCGCAAGGTGCGCACTGTTTATCTCAGGGTCGGTCGCGGCAACCGCAAGACATCGCTTGTCGGCGCGCTGGCCCTGTTGCATCTGGTTGGGCCCGAGCGCGTGCCTGGCGGCCTTGGTATCGCCGCTGCATCAGACCGCAACCAAGCAAAATTGACGTGGGAGGAAACCACCTCGATTGTCGCCATGTCGGCAAAACTGAGCGAGGCGACAGAGAAGCGAGAGGCGCCGGTCTATAGCGTCACGCATCCGAAGACTCGAAGCCGGTTCGAGGCGATCTCCAGCGACGGAGACAGCAAGCACGGCAAGACGCCGACATTCGTTGTCACCGATGAGATACACGCGTGGCAGGGGCGGCGCCTGTGGGCGGCACTGACAACTGGCCTGGTGAAAGTCCCCGGCACACTGCACCTCATCACCACGACGGCCGGCGCGGGGCAGAACACGCTTGCTTTCGACATGGAAACCTACGCCCGCGCTGTCGCTTCAGGGCAGATTGTCGACCCGTCTTTCCTGCCAATCATCTTCGAAACGCCGGAGAACTTCGATTGGCGCGATGAAGCGGGCTGGCACTTTGCCAATCCTGGCCTTGAGATCGGCTATCCAGACATTGCAGGGCTGCGCACCATGGCGCGCCAAGCGGAATACATGCCGGCGGTAAAGGGGGAATTCGAGCAATATCACTTGAACCGCTGGCGCGAAGCCTCGCTTTCGCCCTGGCTCGACATGGATGTCTACGACGAAGGCGCCGACCCATTCGACGATGAGGAGCTAGAGGGCGAAGACTGTTGGATCGGCGTCGATTACGGCATGGTTGGCGATCTAACTGCGATCGTTGCCGCGTTCCCCCTTGGCGATCGAATCCGGCTGCTTATCTGGGCCATGGCGCCGGAAGCAACCCTTCTGGAAAAGGCCGAACGCGATGGAATGCCGTATCCGCAGTGGCGCGACGACGGCCACCTCATGCCGACAGAGGGCAACATCGTCGACCGCAAGGCACTGGCGGATTTTCTACGCACCTTGTGCGAGCGCTTCCATGTCAGAGAAATCGCGTACGATCCCTATAAACTGACGGAGACAATGGCGGAATTGGCAGAGGACGGCCTTCCTGTTCTCGCCATGCGGCAGGGTTGGGCCACCATGGGTCCGGCCGTCGAGAGCCTTCAAGCCGCCATTCTCACCAAACGGCTGCAGCATCGCGGCAATCCCATACTTCGCGCGCATATGGCCAACGTTGTCACGCGTGTCGATCCAGTCGGCAACCAATCCTTTCACAAGGGCAAGAGCAAGGGCCGCATTGATGCCGCCGTCGCCGCTGCCATGGCCGTTCATCGCGCCGTCACTGGCGAAGCGCCGTCGCCGTACGAAGAGCGCGGCATCGTTTTTGTGGGGTAAGAAAAATGGCTGACACAACAGACGAACACAAACTAATCGTCTCGCTTGAGGCGAGGATCAACAACTATACGAAGGCTATCGAGAAGGCGCAGCGCGACACAACACGGCGGATGCAGGGCATTGAGAACGCGCTGAAGGCCCCCCGGGCGGAGATGGGTCGGTTCGAACAGGCAGGCGTCAAGATGGCGTCAAGCTTTTCCAAGTCGGTAGCGAAAGCCTCGTCCTCACTCGCGACCTTTGGCGCTGGTCTCGCGGCCGGTGCTGGTCTCGCTGCAGTCGCATCACTTAGCGGCGCATTCGACAAGCTGAAGGCAACAATCAGCGAATACGACGAAATCGCGACCAACGCCAAGCAGACCGGGTTGAAGACAGATACCTTTCAGGCTCTTGGTTTCGCAGCGAAGCAGGCGAACATTGATCAGGAAGCATTCAACGCCTCGCTGACGATCTTCGCCAAGAACTCCGGCTTGGCCGAGCGCGGAACCGGCGCTCTCTATTCCGGCCTGAAGAATCTCAATCCTGAACTGCTCCGCTCTATCCTCAACACCAAGGACCAGGAGGAACGGCTCAAGCTGGTTTCCGACGCCCTTGCCAGAACCACAGATGCCAGCCAGAAGGCGGCACTTGCGGCGGTTGTCTTCGGCAAGGGCGGTGTCGAGATGGCACGGTTCCTTGACCAGGGCCGCGCCTCGATAGAGGCAATGAAGAAAACCGCCCTAGGCCTGGGGATCGTTGTCCCTGACGAGTTGCTTCAGCGAGCCGGCGAACTTGACGACAAGTTGGACGTGCTGGCCAAGGTCATTCACGTGCAGCTCGGCGAAGCCCTGATCAACCTTGCCCCCGTACTAGTGAAGGCAATGGAAGGCTTTGCTGACTTCTCTAAGCAGATCAACACCACCGCCGCGTCGTTGGACAACTTCGTCAACAACCCAAGTTGGGCGAACCTCGAAAGCCTCGTTGTTTCTTTGGGCGGTGAGAAATTCCGGGAAGGCAGTCTTTTGGCCCGGCTGGCGAGTGGCAATCTGGCGCCCAGAGGCGCTAGCGATATCGCCGAACTGACGCGGGGCATCGATTTCTTAGAGACCAAGATTGCCGAGCTTCAGGCACAGGCCGCGCAAGGCGTTGACGTTCATATCGAGATCGCGGACGCCACGGCAAGCCTGAACGACCTGGAAGCTAGATTGGGTCAAGTCCAGGCAGCCGCCGTGACAACCGCAAACACCATCGCCGGGGAATTCGCGCAAGCGTTCCGCACGGCAGAAAACGCATCAATGGACGCACTCGCGGCAATGCAAAAAGCCGCTCCAACGGCCCAGCATCCGTTGCCAAGAGTGACAGCCTACAGGCCCGGCACCTCTGGACCGCCTAGTGTCACGGATTATGGAGTGGGAAGTTCTGATCTTGGCCTGATAGACAGGTCGACTAGGTCTGACGACTCGGTGGTAAATGGCGTGAGGGTCAGGAAGTATGGAGGGCAGGAGAGCAATCCGGCCAATTTCCTTTCCGAGCACACCGATCAATACGGCGCTAAGATTTACGACACTTCCAAGGACACCGCTGGCTATACCCAAGACACCGCGACCAACGTGTCGAAGTTGGACGGCAACACTCGAGACTACCTCCAGAACCTGAGCGGCGACATAGGCGGCTACGCGCGGCAGCAGATGGCGCAGCAGACCGTAGCCATCAGCAAACTGTCTGAAGTCGCTTCGTGGATGAAACTCAACTCGTACGCTCTGGCGGCGCTGGTCCACAACAACGACAGCGGCGCAACCGGCTATGGCGCAACCATGTTCGGCGATTCGTTCGATTCTCAATATGGCAGCTACATTTCGAGTTGGGGCGTCGGCACCGTCAAGAGGCCATCTCTGCAACTCGGCTCCAGCGACGTGGGCCAGAAGCCGGCCGCTCTGGGCAACATCACCGTCGGCGACATCAATGTGAACGGCATCACCGACGGTGCCGAAGCAGGCCGACAGGCCGCCTATGAGTTCGTTCGAACCGTCTACGGCGCAATGAGCTCGGGGAATTGAGATGAGCGGAGCCCATATCGTCCACGCCATCCTGGCATCAGATTCGACGGTCACCGGCCTCGTTGGGGATAGGATCTTTTACACGATTGCGCCGCAAGAGGCGGCCCTACCGCATGTCGTGATCCTCAAGGGCGGATTGACGGAAGAGATCATGTTGGGCGGGGCGTCTGGCTATCCGTCCGAGAGGATCACGCTTGCCTGTCACGGTGCCGATTTCGCTGCCTCAGAGACCCTTGGCGATGCCGTCATTGCCGCGACGCATGACAAACAAGGCACATTCGCAGGGAAGGAAGCGACCGTTTGGCGGGATGATGTAGAAGCGACGGACTATCTGCCCGCCAATCGAACACAGCGCCGGCTTGTAGGCGTCAATATCAGGTGGCGTTAGGCCGATGTCTCTGGCCAGACCCGTCCTATATTTCGGGGCCGCTCCTCCTCGTGTCAGCAACGTCGCGACTCGCCGGACCGGTCTGGTCACTCCGGTAGCGCTCGGGCGTACCAAGTCGGCGGTACTCGGCAGCGGGCGCGTCGACGGCATTCCGGTCTATGGCCAAGCCAAGGTCGTAACGACCAACTACAAGGAACATCGGGTTGGGTCCACGCCTGTTTTTTCCGCTCCAGATCCCACATCTGTGGCGACTATCGACGTCGTCTATCTCCTGGCCAAGGACTACTTCCGCCGCGGATACAAACTCCTCCGCATCGAGGCAGATCAAGAAGTCGTCTTTGATGCCGAGAATGGCGCCATACCCAAGATCGAATTCCGATTTTACGACGGCCTGCAGACGGTCGTTGACCCGATCGTAAGGCAGATCGTCGGAGAAAATGCCGGCGCTCACACCGGCGATGTCCTGCTTGCATTGCCGGACTACCCTTCACTGAAGGCGCCGACGATTACGGCGGTGATCTCCAACGCCGCGACGGACACTGGCGGCAGTGGGGAGATTTCATGGACCGGTCAGGCGCCGGCAAACATGAGCTCGGCCTATCAGCATGCCGCGTACGATCCGGTCGACGGGCTGATCTACCAGATTCTGACGTCGCAACAGCTACCTGGCACGCCCGTCATGTACCTGTCGGTGCTGGACGTCGACACCTATAGCGAATTGTACCGCGTTCCGTTGCAGAACACGGAGGCCTATGTAAGCGGCGGCGTCTTGGAGGCGGAAGGCGTCTGGGCAACCCCGCTTGGCTTAGGGTTCATCCTCGTGCGCTTGGCGAAGGATGACCCACTGGCGCCGACCCGCGTCTACAACGCTACCACTGGCGCCTATGTCGCTGAGTGGCTGGATTCGGCAACGCAGAACATTGCCTGGCAGGGGTCGATTCAGTTCGGCGATAACTGGCTGGTGGCCGGCGCGGATTTTTCCGGGGCCAACCCGGCGCATCCTGTGGTCGGTGTCATCGACATCACCGCAGGAACATTCGACGTCACATCACTGGATACCAGCCAAAGCTTTGCGACGGCATATCGCGGCAGGCAGTTCTCTGCATCTGCTGCCTCATTCTTCTATGTGCACGCCGGTATCATTTATGAGATCACTTTCTCTGGCGACACTTGGGCCACTACCGTAGCCTACACGCCCGCCGGGACAGTCACGGCCGTCCACTATGATCCTGAGACAGAATACCTTGTCGTTCTGGAAGAGTTTCCATCTGGAACATTCAACGTCCAGTTGGTGACTCCGGACACTGGCGCGATTGCGGACGCGTTCACCGTCTCGCTCCCCCTGTTCGACATTTCCGGGACCTTTGGTTCTCAACGAGACTACGCCCGCCCGGGCTACGCATTGTTCAGTTCGAGCGCGCAAGATCTTTGGGCCGTCGACATCGCCGGCCACACCGCGACCAAATTGGCCGATGTCAACGCGGAAACCGGACAGGATGTGTCCTACGGTTTTTATGACCACGCTCGGCTGTCTTACTTCATGTCGCGCGGGGATACGGTTTGGACCAGGTACACCATCCCGGGCACCACTCCGGGGCAGATCACCACGCAAAGCCATATCGTCGACTTGCTGACCTATCTCGGCCCCTACACCATCGATCAGATCGAATTCTCCGGGTTTGAGGGCCTGACCGATTGGGGAGATGTGATCGACAAGAACATCAGCATCAAGGCGCTCCTGCGCACATATCAGGATCCGCTTGGCTTCGTTTGGTCCGACATCGGGAGCAAGATCGTCTTCCGCAAGACCCCAACCGACGGTTCATTCACTCCCGACGCGTCAATTGCCGATACCGACATTGTTTTTAAGAAAGGTGGCTCGATCAAATCTGACGATGAGAGCGACATCACCCGAGTTGCAAAGGTGTCTCTGGAGTATGTCTCGAAGGACGACAATTATCAGCCGCGCACGGTAACAGCCGACGCTTTCGGTTCCCTCTACGAGGTGACGCGATCGACAAAAGCGCAAGACTTCTCAACGTCGCTTACCCTCTCAGATACCGACGGAGAACGGCTTGTTCATGAGCTCCTTTGGAGGCTTCAGGCCAGGACTCACGCCTTTTCTGCCTATGCCGAGTTTGCCCGGATGATCCCCGGCGACGTGGTTACCGTGGTGTCCGGTGCCGTGAGTTACGCGGTCGAACTCACCAAAGTGAACATCAAAGAAAGTCTAGTCGTTGAACTCGAGGCGAGAGACTTTCAGACTTCCCTTTCCGCTGAAGTGGCCGCCGTCACAAACGCTGGCTTTTCCGGGATCTCGACCGTCACCGTTCTATCGCAGTACATCCACCTTGATATCCCTCTGCTCCGCTATTCCGATGACGCGGCCGGCGCCGGAATTGTTCAATACGGCGTGGTTGCCTCACGTGGTCAAGCCAACTGGGGCGGCGGCACTCTCTACGCCGACCTGGCTCCCGAATACGATCAGGCGCCACACGGCGGCGTCATAGGCGTTTGTGACGGCGCGCTCGGCAACCCATTAGTCCCCTTCGCGACGGATGATGACTCGACCGTCACTATCCGCAAGATTTCCGGTAACGCGGCGCTGTTGGTTGACAGAACTGAGGCCGATGTTCTTGCTGGCCAGAACCTTGCCTTCATCGGCACAGCGGGCCGCTGGGAGGGCGTTGGCTACAAGGCAGTCACCGACAACGGCGACGGCTCCTACACGCTCTCAGGCTTCGCAGTGAGGGGCTATCGCGGCACGGAAGTGTTTGCCCACCTTCACCAGGTCGGTGACCTTTTCGTGCTAGCAAGTCCGGAGTGGGTGCATGGGGTTCGCCATCCGACGTCGGATCTAAACGCGAGCAAGCTCTACAAGGCCGTCGGATTTGGGCAGAGCCCGGCTGCGGTAGCTGCAGCGGCTCACGTCCTTCGCGGCGCCGCCGAAACACCATATGCGTGCGTCAACCTCAATGCCTCATTGGGCGATAGCCCGCCAACAGGAATCGATCTCTCCTGCGATCATCGTTCGCGGCTGGCGGCCGGCCTCAATCCCGCGAACCACGGTGAGGCCACGCTGGCTTTCGAATGGGATGTGATGGACGGCGAAACCGTTTTGCGGACGCTGACCAGCTCGATGCCATCTGTGCACTACATCGACACCGACATTATCGCCGACTTCGGGGCCTATCCGGACGAACTGACCTTCCGTGTCTACATGATGAGCGCGGTTGTCGGGCGCGGGTACAGGGCGCAGCGACACGTTGTTTTCAACTACACGCCAACCATGGATTCGACGGTGCTGACACTCGACAGCACCGTAATCACACTCGATCAGGAATAGGACACATGGGCCAGATAGTCCTCAATCTCGGAACCTCCGGCAACGACGGGACTGGCACGCCGCTGCGCGAAGCCGGAGACGCCATCAACGACATGACTGGCGAGCTCTATTCGCAATTCGGACTGATGCCACCTAACCCGCAAACTGGCACCTCCTATACATTCGCCTTGGATGATCTCGGCACGTGCACCACGCTCGACAACGCGTCTCCGATCGCGGCGACGATCCCCGCGCATGCTGACGTTGCCTTCCCAGTGGGCGCCATCATCGCAGCCGCTGGCATTGGCGCCGGCGCGGTGACAGTGACCGGAGATACTGGCGTGACCGTCAACGGCTCCAGCGGCGGCTCTGTGGTGCTTGACGGATCGATGAGGCCCGCCGCCTTCTGGCAGTACGATACTGACGCCTGGATGGCGTTCGGGAGGTTCGCTTGATCCCGGTTGGCATCATCTCTTCGCAAGCGCCTTCGGCCGGCGGCGGTGTCCGCCCGCCTGGCTCAACCGCATATCTCAACCTGCAAACTGGCTATTGCTACGCGGGCGGTGCTGACAGGACTATCGCCGCCTTGCTTGGAGGCGCCTTCGATCCGTCATCGATCTCGGCCTCAGGCATGTACGTCGACAACAGCAACGGGAATCGCCCCATCGCCATAGGCGCGCTGTTCGATGACATAGCGGCCGGGCTGGCGGCTGGTTGCACGATCCTTTTCGATGTCAACCACATTTCGGACCCCTACGGATTTCTAATGTGCATCATGGATGCCGCGAGCCGGTCCATGATGACCAACTATGTCAACGTCGGTCACAACCACATCCTAGAGGACCAGGCCGATGTCTGGTTCTCGGGCGAGGTCACCTACGACGGCACCGGCGCTCACAAATCAGCTTTCACGCTCGGCCGCCACAACGCCGGGAACTATGACTATTCAGTCTCGATCGACGGCGGCTCGGCAGTGACCCAGACCGTAGCGTATGCGCCATTCTCACCCGTCAACACGATCACCATCGGTCACGACGGCGACGACACGTTCGTTCTGGATGACGCGTTCATCCGCTCGATCACGCTCTATCCCGCAGTCGCGCCGGAAGACTTGCCGGGGTTGACCACGTAGCCAAGTCTAAAATCTGCAAAACCCATATTTTCGGCCACCACTTGACGCCTTATGCAAATAAGCACACGCTTCGTGATGTTCGTAGCGGGGGCTTGCGGACACAAGCTCCCCGCTACTTGCCATCAAAAGCTGGAAAGGAGCTTCGAATGACCGACATAATCACTAGCACAAATCTATTACCAATGGAACGGATGTTGGCCGCTACCAGAGAGTACATGGCGGCGCTGGAGGAGTACGCGTCTGCCAAGGGAGTTCGACCGGTTTGGTATAGCCTGGCGGATGAATTTGATTTCAATTTCGGATTCGTGGCCCGCCTTGAGCCAGCCTGAAGAGGAAAAATCACATTGGAAAACTATATGCAGAAGCTTATCGTTGCAGGCAAAATCATCGACTGGAGAAGGGTGGAAAATCGCCCCGGCGCCCGCCTACAGGTCGAATACCCTAGCACCATCAGCAACGAGGATTGCTCCGCTCTTCGCGAAGGTATTGCCGATGCAGAAGGGTGCGAACCGGATTGGATTGAAATGATTCCCAAGAACCGGGGATAGCGATTCTTCGGCCGCCAATGGTGGCGCTTTGGCCAAAGCCGTCCTTCGGGGCGGCTTTTTTCGCGATTTGGGCTAGGCTTCAATATTTCCAATGGTTTTCTCGGGATACCAATAATTCGATTAACAGAAACCTTTAGGCGTTGCCGTTGTTTCCCAACTAAAAGCGTCCACATCCATCGTTGCTAATGCATACGATGGAGACCCAATTGACCCCCAACAAACTTCTGTTGCCGGCAGATGCCGGAATCCTTCTCGGGCCGGAGGGCCATCCTGTCCCCGTAGCCACTTTGCAATGGTGGAGAACCAAGGGACGCGGTCCGCGCTATATCAACCGTGGCGGCAGGATTTTTTATCGCGAGGCCGACTTGCACGCGTTCATCGAAGCGGGTGTGACCGATCCGAAGGCCGTTGCGTGACCGGCGCCGAATACGAACTCATACGGCTGCTTGTCCAAGCCGAGGGAGCCAGAAGCCGACTTGACGCTCTTCTGATCCAGCGCGAAGCCGCCCAGGAAGGCCGGGGGCTGTCACCGAAGCCCGCTGATATCGATAGGGCCCGCGAGATGGCAGAGACGGCCGAACGGCTGCTCAGCGCCCATGCGCGGACGGCGCGCACTTCATGAGCCTGCGGAGGTCAGCACCTTGGTTGCGATTTTTTGTGGCCGATTGGATCGCATGGACGCGCGACCTGAAGGCAACGGAATCTGGCATCCTGATCAATCTCATTGCTCACATGCACCAACGCGGCGAGCCAATAGCTGAAGATCATTCGCGCCTGGCGCGCCTTTGTGGATGTAACACGCGCACCTTCGCGCGGACGATTGGCATCTTCCTAAATGACGGTCGAATCATCCGGAGAGACGGGGGCCTGTGGTCAGACCTCGTTCAATCCGAAATCGATCACCGCAAAAATGTGAGCGATGTGCGCAGCAAAAATGCAGGACATCGCTGGGGAAAAAACGAGCAGCATCAATCGGTGATCGATGCAAATGCAGCCAAGAGTTCAGAGTCTAGAGAGGTAGAGGAAAAGAGGAGCGACTTCGCTTCGCTAGTCGCTACCGTCGGCGCTACGGGCGGTGACCGCTTCGCGGGGCCTCCGGCCCTTCCTCCCGATGGTCGGAAGTCGCCCTTGGATAGTAGCAGCCTTGAGACTGATGATCTTTCGACCGAAAAAAGGAGGGCTGGATGATTGATCGGCATGAAAATCTTCCTCTTTTCCAGTGGACCCCCGCTTGCCGGCTGATCACCTTTCCGCCTGGAAAGCAGGTCGGAATAATTCGCCAAGTGGCTGCAAAATGGCTGGGTCAGGGTAGTTCGAAGCAGGCTGATGCATATGCCATTCAAGTTGACGATGAGATTCAGGAGCGCTTCAGCCTACTGGGAATTCTTCCGGGCGAGAGGAAACGACTATCTGAGGAATTCTGGAACGCGGTGAGAGCCGAGATTGCCAGACAGCGGCCTAGCTCGTCGAGGCCGGGGGGCAGCGCCGCATGAAGGGGGACGACAAAATATGGACGGCGCGCCAGATTGCTAAGTATCTGGGCTGCAGCGAGAGCCTGATTTACGAACTGGCGACGGATCCTCGATGCCCGATTTTTCGACCCAGCGACCGGTACTTCGCCTTCAAAAGCGAACTTGACCAATGGCTAAGAACTAAGGCTGGGGGGCGGCAATGACCCTTCCTCGTGCCATGACACCGAAGATGGTAGCCGAGCTTTGGCTTTGTTCTGAACGCCATGTTCGCAATCTGATCGCTGCTGGCGATTTGCCAAGCTTCAAATTGGGAGGCAAGTTGCTGCGAATCAGAGGCGAGGATGTGGAGGCTTACGAATGTCGGACTGGAGCATCACCAGACTCAGGGGCGGCCTTGCCCTTGCATTCTACCGGGACGGAAAACGTCACCGCCATTCACTCGGCACCAGTGACCCGCGCGAGGCTCAACGCCTTGCGCCAGCCGTCTATGCGGAGCTAACCAGGCCGCAAGGCCGCAAGATTGCAGACCTCTGGGAGGCGTATCGTCTGGATAAGGCGGCGAAGTCAATCGCCACGACGATGAGTTTCACCGGCAAAGCCATCCTGCTGCACTTTGGGCACAGGGACGGCGAGGACATCACCAAGGCCGAGTGCGACGCCTACACCGCCGCACGGCGCAAGCTGGGCCGTTCCGATGGTGCTATTCATACCGAGTTGGGCCACCTGCGGACGGTTTTGGTTTGGGCGCTCAAGAAGCGGCTTATCGGCTTTGCCCCCGAGATCGAGCGGCCGAAGAAGCCGGCGCCCAAGGATAGGCATTTGACGCGAGACGAGGCAAAGCTGATCCTTGCAGCCGCAACGCTTCCGCACGTCCGACTTGTCTGTCATCTCATGCTTGCCACGGCGGCGCGTATATCGGCGCTGCTGGAGTTGACTTGGGACCGTGTCGATTTCCAGCGACGCGTCATCTACCTAACCGACCCGGAGAACACGCGAGAGCAAAAGGGGAGGGCAAATCCGCCAATCAACAACACATTGTTTGCCGCCCTACAGGAGGCGCGCAAGGGCGCTCTGAGCGACTATGTGGTGGAGTGGGCTGGCGATCGCATCAAGTCTGTCAAGAAGGCCATAGAGACCGCAGCAACGAAGGCCGGGTTAGAGGGTGTCAGCCCGCATGTTTTCCGCCACACTGCAGCCGTATGGATGGCAGAGGCGGGCGTTCCTATCCCCGAGATCAGCCAATATCTCGGGCACAGCAATATCGCTATCACCTACCGCGTCTATGCGAGATACAGCCCGCAGCACCTTCGCAAGGCCGCAAGCGCTCTGGAGCTTGGAATTTACGAAGTTCCCTCTGGCACGCATGAACCTGCGATGAAGAACACAGGATGAACATGGTGCCGAAAACGCCCGTGTACGAAGCGCTCTTTTCCCAGAGCGATGCGGCTTTCAGAAGGGGTTAAAAAGTTTACACCGAAGATGTCGGCGGTTCGAGCCCGTCATCGCCCACCATATGGTCTCATGGTTTTATGGATCATTTCGCATTGTCGGCTGGCCATTTTTGCGCTGAGCCCGAGCTTGGATGTGAAAAATAGGTGTGATGCGTCTTTGGATGTCTCCCGTTCATCGTAACATCGCGGTGTCGTTGATCGGATGTCTGTTGGTGGCAGGCTGCTTCGACATGAAGCAGGATCTGGCCTTCCGTCGCGACGGGACCGCTACGGCCAACGTCCGCATAGCTGTGGATGCTTCGCTGCTTGCGATGGCCAAGGACGCGAACAGCAAATGGTGCAGTTCTGAAAAGCTGTTGTCCTTGCGAGGAATCACCGGAACAGCCGAGCGGACAACCGAGGGAGGGGATGAAGTCTGCTCCATCTCATTCTTCGGCAAGACGGACGATCTCGTTGCGGCTCTTTCGAATGCCAATGTCGGAGGGGACAAAAGGCAAGGGGTTCAGCTCAACCAAGTTGGGGAAAATTACGAATTCGTCGTCAATTTCCCCAGTCTCAAGCCAACCGGCAAGTATGCCGACGATCCAATGGCACAAGGGCTGCAGACCCTCATATTGGCGAAGATGTCAGGCAGGCATATCGCATGGACGGTGACCGCTCCGCGCATCATCGAGACGAGTGGCACGATATCGGACGACGGACGGACGGCATCATATTCCCGACCGCTTGCTTCGGCACTTTCCAGCGACCAGCCGACGACATTTAGAGCGGTGTTCTCGTTGGAGCCGCCAGGAATGTTCGAACAATTGTTGAACTGGTTCGGATGAGGGCGCCGGCTTTCCGCCCAGAATCGCGCGTCAGGCTCAGGGCGGCGCCATCCGAAAATCATTGCCCTCGGGCAGCAACTGCCCGCCGTCGACGACAATGGTCGTCCCGGTGATGTAGCTGGCATCGTCGGAGGCCAGGAACAGGAAGGCGTTGGCGACGTCGCGCGGGCTGCCGAGGCGACCGAGCGGGATGGAATCCTCCATGTTCTTGATATAGGCGGCGCCGCGGTGCTGCTGGATGGCTTCGGTGAGGATGTTCCCCGGTTCTACGCCGTTGACGGTGATGCCGTAGCCGGAGAACTCCAGTGCCGCTGCCCGGATGAAGCCGTTGATGCCGGCCTTGCTGGCCGAATAGTGGCCATGGCCCGGGCTGGTCACATGCGGGCCGGTGATCGATGAGGTGTATAGCATGCGCCCGGAGCGCTGCGCCTTCATCGGCACCAGCGCCGCACGGCTGGCGTTGAAGGTGCCACGCAAATTGACGGCCATGACGCGGTCCCAGTCGTCGGCGCTGGTGTTCTCGATCAGTTGCCAGGGATAGATGCCGGCATTCTGGACGATGATGTCAAGGCGGCCGTGGCGTTCCAGCGCCAGTGCCACCGCGGCCTCGGCGTCGCGCATTTGTGAGATGTCGGCGCGGATGAAAGGGGCGCCGAGCTCATTCGCCGTCGCTTGCCCGGCCTCGGCCTCGGCATCGGCCAGCACCAGCCTTGCGCCTTCTTCGGCGAAGCGCAACGCGATGCCCTTGCCGATGCCGCGCGCGCTGCCGACGATCAGTGCCACCTTGTTTTTCAGCCGTCCTGTCATGCCAGTCTTTGGCGAATGGTTTGCTTGAATGCATCGAGCAGCACGGCGGCCAGCACGAGCAGGCCGTGGATCACCTGGGTGAAGTTGGCGGGCAGCCCCATCAGATTGATCGCCGTGTTGATGGCCGAGAGCAGAAGCACGCCGGCATAGACGCCGGGCAGGGTGCCGACGCCGCCTTTCAGGCTGACGCCGCCGATGACGACCGCGGCGAAGGCATTGAACAACAGGCCAACACCAAGATTGGCGGTGGCGCCCGAGGTGCGGATCGCCAGCAGCCAGCCGGCGAGCCCGGCGATGGCGCCGGCGAGTATAAAGGCGATGATGAGGTTGCGGTTCACCCGGATGCCGGCGCGGAAGGTCGCGGTTTCGTTGCCGCCGATCATCACGAGGTGCCGGCCGAAGGGCGTTTTCGCCATGATCAGCGAGAAGACCACGAAACAGGCGATGGCGATCCAGGCGGTGAGCGGCAGGCCGATCAGCCGCTGGATGCCGAACCAGCGGATGGAAGGTGCCAGATCCTGAGCCGAGCGGCCGCCCGAAATGACCAGCACCAGCCCGCGCACCCAGATATAGGACGCCAGCGTGATGATGAAGGCGCTCATCTTGACCTTGACGACGAGCAACCCGTTGAAGGCGCCGATGAGGCCGCCGACGGCCAGCGCCAGCAGCAGCGACACCGGAACCATCAGCCATTCCGGGTGCAACTGGACGCCTAGGCCGATGCCCGATGAGCAGAACAGGATGCCAACCACCATTGCGCTGAGCGCGGCAACAGATTCGACCGACAGGTCCATGTGGCCGGCGATGATAACCAGCGCCAGGCCGATCGACATCACGCCCAGCACGCTCGAGGCTTCGATGATGTTGGCGAAGATGCCGAGTTGGAAATAGTTCGGGATGAAGATGGAGAACACCACCAGCACGAAGACCAGCATGAACCAGACAAGGTTGTCGAGGACGAACTCCAGGGCATGGCGTGTGCGGGGGTTCATGGCATGATCCGGCTGGCGGCATGGCCCCAAATTTCAGTCGGGACCGTGCACGGATTTAAGTTGCGGGAGGGTGCTCCGGGCCGTTGGCCCGGAGCGTTTCGCGTCTCACCTATTCGACGGCCTTGACGGTATCCGTCGGCGCCTTCTGGTTGCCCCAGAAGGCCGCATTGTCGACGTTTTCCTTGGTGATCGCGGCACCCGGGATCTTGATGTTCGGTCCCCAGGCTTCCTTGGTCACGACCGACTTCAGGCCCAGAACGTCATAGTCGCCGGGCTTGATCTCCTGCTTGTTGGCGACCTTGTCCATGAACATGGCGACCGCCGCTGCCTGCGCGTAGAGCGGCTGCTCGACTTCGACGTTGAGCCAGCCTTTGCGGATGAGGTCGAGGCCGACCGGCGCGCCGTTCGAGCTCATCAGCATGACGTCGCCGGGCTTCTTGCCGGCGGCCTCGAGCGAGGCGACGGCGGCGACGGAGAGATGCGCGGCATGGCTGAAGATCAGGTCGATGTCGGGATTGGCCAGCATCTGGTCCGCCACGATGGTGCCGGCATTGCTCGCCTCCCACTGCATGGCCGGGAGCGAGATGATCTTGACGTCCGGGAACGCCTTCATCTTCTCCTCAAAGCCCTTCTGGATGTCGAGCGTATAGGGATCGCCGGGATCGCCGAGCACCTGCAGGACCTTGCCCTTCACCGATCCGTTCTTCGCCTTCAGCAGCTTCTCCGCTTGGTCGGCCGCGATGTGGCCGATCTCGACGGTACCCGCCACCGAGGTGAAATCGGACGGCGTCGACGTGATCTGGCGGTCGAACTCGACCACCGGGATGCCGGCGGCACGCGCCGCCTCGATCGATGGCTTCAACGCGTTGAAATCGACCGCCGCCAGGATGATCGCCTTCGGCTTCAGTGCGATGACGTCGTTCATTTGCGACTGCTGCGCGTCGGTCTTGTTGTCGGCGTTCAGCGTCTTCATCTCGTAGCCGACCTGCTTCAGGAACAGTTCCAGCGCGCTCACCGAGCCGGTCTGGAATTCATCGAGCAATGTCGGCACCATGTAGTAGACAGTACCCTTGGACTGGGCGAATGCCGGCGTGAGCGTGGCAAAGGCCAGTGCCAGGATACCGAAGACAGCAAGAAGTATTCGCTTCATGTCATTGGCTCCCTGTTAAGCCGGACCCCTCTTTGTCCCTCAGCCTGTCGGTCCGGCACCGGCAAGCGTCTCCCCGGTGATCATGTTGATCACCGCATCGGGACTTGTTTTGTTTCTGGCGATATCGCCGGCCACGACGCCTTGCCGGATCACAACGATCCGGTCGGCGACCTGAAAAGCCTGCTGCATGATGTGGGTGATGATGACGACGCCGATGCCCTGGCTCGCCACCTGGCGGATCATGTCGAGGCCGCGCCGCGTTTGCTCGACGCCAAGGGCGGCGAAGGGTTCGTCGAGGAGCACCAGCTTGCCGCCCCAATGCACGAAGCGGTTGAGTTCGATGGCCTGCCGCTGGCCGCCCGAGAGGTGCTCGACATTGGTGCGCAATGACGGAATGCGGGTGCCGGCGTTGGCCAGCGCCTTCCCGACGACGACCTCCATGGCACGTTCGTCGAGCACGGGAATGCCGAGCACCTTCCTGGTGATCTCGCGGCCCATGAAGAAATTGGCCACCACATCGACATTGGTGCAGAGCGAGAGGTCCTGGTAGACGGTCTCGATGCCCGCCGCCTTGGCTTCCGCCGGTGACCGGGCAAGAAACTCCTTGCCCTCGAACAGCATGCGGCCCGAGGTGGGCTCCAGTCCGCCTGATATGATCTTGACCAGCGTCGATTTGCCGGCGCCATTGTCGCCGAGCAACGCCACCACCTCGCCCCTGGCGATCGAGAAACTGATCCCTTTCAGCGCTTCGATCGCGCCATAGTTCTTGGTGACGTCGTCGAGCACCAGCAGCGGTTCGCTCATGCCGCGATCTCCTTGGCCGCCAGCAGATCGCGCCCGCGTTCGCGCTCGGCCGCGAACATCTGTCCGAAGCGGGGCGAAAGCACTCCGGAGACCGCGAGGGCGGCGGCGCCGCGCAGCACCGAATGTTGACCGCCGCGCGCGACCATGACCCGCGGCGTCGTCCGGTCCTTGCGCGCCGAGACGGAGTTGTGCAAAGCACCAGTCGAACCGGCCAGCCGTTCGAGCAGATCAGGGGAGGCCAGCCCGCCGAGGATGACCGTCTCAGGGTCGAACAGATTTTCGATGACGGCGATTGCATTGTGAAAGATCGGCGCGACTTCCGCCACCCAATCGGCCTCACTGCCGTTCCAGCGCCGAAGCGCCTCGAGCGAAAGATATCTTTCGAGGCAGCCGCGATTGCCACAGGGGCAAGACTCGCCGCCGGGAATGATGGGAATATGCCCAACCTCGCCAGCGTTCCCCCAGGCGCCGCGCAGCGCGCCGCCGTCATGGACCATGACGCCGCCAAGGCCGACGCCGAAATAGAGGTAGTAATATTCGGAGAATTGAGCGCCGAGCCCATAGAGCCGCTCGCCCATGGCCGCCGCCGCCATGTCGGTCTCAAAGAAGGCCGGCAGTCCGGTCGAGGCCGCCAGCCGCTCGCGCAGCGCCACATCCTTCCAGCCGGCCATCGTGGTCGGTCCGACGAAACTCATGGATTCAACGCCAAATGGACCGGGCAGGGCCATGCCAATGCCCAGCACGCGTCCTCCGGGTCTGAGGGCGGTCAGTTCGCGCACCATGTCGCCAATCAGGCCGAAGGCATGATCGGGTGTCGCATTGGAGGCTTTGCGGTGCGCGCTTTCGACCACGTCGCCACTGAGATTGATCAGCGCGGCATTGATGTCCAGGGGCGTGATGTGGATGCCGACCGCGTAGCCGCCCTCGGGGTTGACGCGAAGGGTTGTCGGCGGCAATCCGCGACCTTTCGGCTCCTCGCGCACGGACAGGATGTAGCCCTGTTCCTCCAGCTCACGAACGATGGTCGATACGGTCTGGACGGTGAGGCCGACATGTGTGGCGATGTCGCCACGCGCGATGGGACCGTGCCGGCGGATGGACTCCAGCACGATGCGCCGGTTGTAAGGCCGCCCGAACTCCTGATTGGTCCCCCGCAATGCCATGCCTTGCGCCCTCGGTTGACGCAAGGTTCGCACCAAAGATTTATTCAGTCAAATGGAATTCAAAAATAGGGCGCAACACCGGTGAATGCGTGTTCAGTATTTGATGGCTCGGCTCGCCGGATTGATCGCGGAGCGGGACAGGCTGTTCTGAATTCCTGGGCGGACGAACAGACCAGCGCCTCAGAGAAACTGCGCGACCTTCTTGCCAACGGTGAGAAAACGCAGGGGATCGATCGCCTCGCCATTGTGCCGGACCTCATAGTGTAGGTGCGGGCCGGTCGAGCGGCCGCTGCTGCCGGTCTTGCCGATGATGGCGCCGGCGTCCAGTCTCTGGCCCACGCTCACGTCGATTTCGCTCAGATGCCCGTAACGGGTCGCAAAGCCGTTGCCGTGATCGACTTCCACCATGCGGCCATAGCCGCCGTTCCAGCCGGCCTTGGTGACAATGCCCGGCGCGGTGACCCGCGCCGCCATGCCGATGGGCGCCCTGAAGTCCATGCCCGAATGCAGCGCGGCGGTGCCAAGGATGGGGTCGGTGCGCACGCCGAACGGGCTGGTGACGGAATGGCCGGGAGCGGGGTTGGCAAGCGGCAGCTGGCGCGCCTCCTTCTTGAGATGGTCGAGCGTATCCAGGGCTTCGTCCAGTTCCTTGACCTTGCTGTCGAACATCATCGAACTGTCGAGAGGGATCAACGGTCCCCCGACATCGGTTTCGTTCTTGCCGAAATCGCTGTCGACCGGCAGTCCGGCCGTCTGTAGCGCCTGCTGGATGGCATCGGCGTTCTTATAGGCATTGTCGGCCAGCGTGCCGATGCGGGTGAGTTGTTCATTCTCTATGGATTTCAGCGATTGATTGATCGAGACGAACAGCTTGTCTGCGCGATCGGCGGCTGAATCGCTGGGCAGCGGATCGGTGCGGGTCGACCACAGGGAGAACGGCCTGGTGTCGGCGGCGCCAAGGTCGGCGCCCAGGCTGGCGACCGCATAATTGTGCGTGGGCTGGGTGAGGCTGCCGGTCACCTCGGTGCGCTTGTCAGGCTTGGCAGCCGTTGCCGGATCCTCGGCGGGCACCGCTCCGACGTCGTTCTCGGCGCGTTCGAGCAGTGGGCCGAGACGGCCGTGACGCTGGCTGAGCTGCGTCTGGCGTTCAAGCAGTTCGCTGACCTTGGTCTCCATCAATTGCTGGTCGAGAAGCTGACGGCTGGTGATGCGGTCGACCTGCGCGCGAAGTGCCGAGATGCGGTCTTCGTAAGCCTGCTGCATGCGTGCCTGGCGTGCCGTGGTGGCTCCGATCAGGTCGTCGCGCAGCACGAGATAGGACGTGGCCAGGAGGTAACCGATGGCGATGGCGGCCAACGCGGAACCGATGAAGGCCGCGAGCCAGGGCCGGATCGTGAAGTGCCTGATCTCATTGCCCCGGGCGATGATGACCGTGTGCGGTTCCTTGCGCTTGCCGAAGATTGCGGACTGACCGGTTGCGTTCACGGGACCAAGCTTTCGTCTACGACACCACGACAGCTGGATTACACATTATTAGGGTTAACAAAGGCTTGCCGGGGAGAATGCGTGGCAACGAATGCACGCCGCGCGGGCGGATGGTTGTATGAAGACCGCCAAGTTGAGGCCCCGGTGTAGCGAAATCCCTGGCGATCGGCATCAACGTGCTGGCAGGACAAGCGACTGTCGCTCGCGTGTTAGGGGTTAGTTTCTTAACTGTCTTCGATTGCTTTTAGTTGACGGTCTTCGAGTAAAAGCGTGCCGGGATTTGGGATTCATTATGGCGGTGGGAATGCTGAGCGACCTGGCTGGCAAGATCCTCGACAAGATTTCGGGCACTGGTCTGCTGGCGACGGGGCTTTTGCTGCTGACTGCCTTTGTCAGTGCGCTCGTGGCCTATTGGCGCACGGTCGAGAATAAGAGCTGGAAGGAGTTTTTCGAGTTCGTCATCCCGCACGAGGTCATCACCCATCCCTCGGCGAAGGCCGATCTGCTGTTCTGGGTGACGAAGAAGGCCCTGATGCCCTTCCTGATGCTGCCTGCCGGCATTGTCTTCGTCACCGCGGTTGGCTACGCAACCAATTGGCTGTTTTCGACACTCTTCCAGTTCCAGCCGCCTCTGGTCGAGGGGCCGGCGGGGCCGGTGACGGTGCTGATCTTCACCATCACCATGCTGCTTGCCTATGACATTTCCTATTATCTCTATCACGTTGCCCAGCATCGCTATCCGCTGCTTTGGGAGTTGCACAAGGTGCATCACTCGGCCGAGGTGATGGTCGGGATCACCAAGGACCGGGTCCATCCGCTCGACGAGCTGATGAATCGGGCTTGGGACGGCCTCATCGTGGGAGTTTGCTTCGGCATCTGGTCGCTGATCTCGCTGAACCTTGTCGAACTGACCGTCTTTGGCGTGAACGTCTATGTCATGCGCAACATCCTGATGATGGATTTCGTCAGGCACACGCATTTCAAGATCTCGTTCGGCCCCCTCAACAATGTGATCCTGTGTCCACATTGGCACCAGTTGCATCACAGCACCGATCCACGCCACTACGACAAGAATTTCGGCCTGCTGTTCTCGTTCTGGGACCGGCTGTTCGGAACATTGTGCGTGCCGAAGCCCGACGAGGACTTCAAGTTCGGACTGATCGACCGCGATGTGCGCGATTATCAGTCGCTCGCCGGCCTCTATGTTATGCCGCTGAAGCGGATGTGGAGGCATATCGCCAGGCGCATGCGCCCTGGAAAACCACGGACCTCACGATCATCGGAAGGGACACGGCCATGAACGCTCCTCCTTTCGTGCTCGCCATCCCGCGGACACGCACCTTCGAAGTCGTAACATCGGCGGAGCGGCTGGCCGAGATCACGCCGGCCTGGAGCGCACTTTGGCGGCGCGTCGGCGGGCTGGTCTTCCAGCACCCAGAATGGATCGCGGCCTGGTGGCGCACGACCCCGCACCAGGAACTGCGCACGCTCAGGATCGGACTGGCCTGGAACGGCGACCGGCTCGATGGCGTGATTGCGCTCGCCACTTTCAAGCGCTCCGGCATCCGCATGCTCGAATGGGCGGCGAAGGATCACAGCGACTATGGCGACGCGCTGTTTGCTCGCGACAGCGACCCGCAGGCGCTCTCCCGGCTCTGGCAGTATGTTCTTGATCAGGGTGGCTTCGACCTGATCTATCTCAACCGTCTGCTGCCGGATGCCGGTGTTCGTGCTCTGCTGGACGCGGCCTCGCGCCATGGCAAGGCGCTACGGCCCAACCACCGCAGTGAAATCAGCTACCGTGTCGCCGGTCCCTGGCAGGGTGGGGTGAAATGGTTCGAGACGCTGTCCAAGAAGGCCCGGCAGAACTACCGTCGTGGCCGCAAGTTCATGGAGGAAGGCGGCGAATTGTGTTTCCGCCTGCTGGATGCGGACGAGCCGCGCGAGCCTGTGCTCGCGCGCGTTGCGGCGCTGAAGCGCCTCTGGCTCGCCCGGCATGGCCGCGTCTCGGACCTGTTCGACGAGGGCTCGCCCGTTCTCGCCGCGCTTGTTTCCGTGCTGGCCGAGCTCGGGCTGTTGCGCATCTTCGTGCTGGAGCTTGACGGCACGATTATCGCCGTCTCCATCAATTTCGAACAGCACGGCACGATGATGGCCTTCGTCACCACCTACGATCCCGAATACGAGCGCGCCTCGCCGGGTATGGTGCTGATGATGAACTATATCCAGTGGTCGCTCGACCGCGGCTTGGCCAAGATTGATTTTCTCTGCGGCGGCGAGGACTTCAAGCGCCGCTTCGCCACGCAATCAGTCACGCTATGGTCGATGATGGGCGCGCGCGGTCTGCGCGGCCATCTCGCCGCGCTGGCCGATCATGCGAACCATGTTGCGAAATCCTGGCGGGCGCGGCGGCAGCCGACGGCGGAAACACCCGACGAGTAAGGCCGGCTCGTGTGAACGTGGCATCGCCACGCTCAAAGGGCGCGAACCGCTTCCAGCACTTCCTCCGCGTGGCCCTTGACCCGGACCTTGCGCCAGATCCTGGCGATCCGGCCGTCGCGGCCGATCAGGAACGTCGCGCGCTCGACGCCCATGTATTTGCGGCCATACATCGATTTCTCGACCCACAGATGGTAGGCCTCTATCACCTTGCGCTCCTCATCGGCGGCGAGGTCGATGGTGAGGTTGTATTTCGACTTGAACTTGTCGTGCTTCCTGACGGGGTCGGGTGACAGGCCGATCACGACAGCACCTGCCTTTTCGAATTCCGGTTTCAGCTGCGAAAAGCTGATTGCTTCCTGCGTGCAGCTTGTCGTGTCGTCCTGCGGATAGAAGTAGAGAACCACCGGCTTGCCCGCCGATGCGGAAAGGCTGAGCGAGCCGCCCCCATCCCGCGGCAGGTCGAATTGCGGGGCAAGATCGCCCACGTCGAGGTCAGCCATACCGATGCCCTTGTTTGAGGTTACGCGCGAAGCCACACCGATATAGTGTCGACCGGGGATTCGTCCACGAGCGAATTTGTACAACGGAAGATTGCGTGGATCAGGAGCAACCGCAGCACGAAAAGATCAGGTTCCGGCGGGATGAAATCACCGACCTGAGGGCCATGCCGTCCGCGTGCCGCGTTCCGCCGCTCGGCCAGGCGTCGATCGGCCGCGGCTTCCGCATTCTTTCGCGCGTATTCGCCGGCTCGGTCGCGCTCATGTTGCTGGCTGCGGTGGCCGTTTACCTCATAGGCCTTTCCGGCATCGGGGCAGACAGGCTTCGGATCGAGGCGGAGAGCGCCATCGAGAGGCTGGCGGGCGTCGACGTCCATGTCGCGGTCGGGCCTGCTCGCATCACGCTCGACGGTTCAAGCTTCGTCGCTCTCCAGGTGAGCGACGTCAGCCTGAAGACCAGCGACGGCAACGCCATGGCCGACGCGGGGCGCGTGCGCTTCGGCGTTCGCCTTGTGCCGCTGCTATGGGGTGAGGTTCGGCTGACCAGTGCCAGGAT
The DNA here is from genome assembly GCF_006442395.1 of Mesorhizobium sp. B2-3-5. Taxonomy (NCBI): domain Bacteria; kingdom Pseudomonadati; phylum Pseudomonadota; class Alphaproteobacteria; order Hyphomicrobiales; family Phyllobacteriaceae; genus Mesorhizobium; species Mesorhizobium sp. B2-3-5. Next base: position 428,300 of record NZ_VFVX01000001.1, read on the forward strand.
CTCCGATGCGCGCATCGTCACGGCGGCCATGCCATCGGGGGGCGACTGGACGGCCGAGTTGCGCAATGGCGATGGGCTGATCGATCCGGAAAAACTGTCCGACGCGGTGTTCGGCAACATCGGCAATGCACTCGATGCGGTGCGCGAGGAGTCGATGCATCGCATCGATCTCCACAATGTCGAATTCGTCTTGCCCGAGGCTGGTACGATCAAGTTGATCAAAGTGGCCGACGCCACCGTCGCGCAGTCCGGGCCTGGCGGTATCGAGCTGTCGTCGCAGGTGGATCTGGACGGCAAGGCGGTGACCATCGCCGCATCCGCGGCACGCGATACGATGACCAGGCGCGTGACGGCACTGGATGCCACGATCGGGATTGCCAGCGACGGCAGCGAAGCCGCGGTGGCGGGCGGTGGCAAGCTGGGCGCGCTCACTGTGAAGCTCAAGGGAGCGCAAGGGGCGGGCGACACCGCCTCGCGGCTGACGGCGACCATGTCGTCCACCGGCTCGGTGCTCGATCTGGGCCCGCGCGGGCTGCTGCCGGCCGATGTCGATGTCGATGCTACGCTTGTCTACGGCAGCAACAAGATTCAGGTCGACAGGCTGTTGCTCAAGACTGGTCGCTCGAGCTTCGATTTCGCCGGCTCGATCGGGCCCAAGCCCTCGACTGGCGCCGCGGGCGAGGAGCCTGCCTACCGCTATGACCTGACCAGTGACGGCTCTACACTGGCGCCTTCGGAATCACCCGAGCCCGCACTGACCTTCCTCGCCCGCATCGCCGGCGTCTATCAGACCAAAAGCCACAAATTGGTGGCCGAACAGATCGCCGTCCGGTCCGCCGCTTCCAGCGAGGTGCTTGGCACCGCGGCCGTGGAATTCGTCGACGGCAAGGCTCCCGGGATCAATCTGGCGCTCAACGTCCACGACATGCCGGTCTCTCACGTCAAACAGCTTTGGCCGTGGTTTTCGGCGCGCAATGCGCGGCTCTGGGTGCTGGACAATCTGTTCGGCGGCCGCGTCGTCGATGCCAACCTCCAGTTCCAGGTCGTGCCGGATCGCCTGGGCAACGGCGTGCCGCTTTCGGCGGACGAGGTGTTCGGCCGCTTCCAGATCGAAGGGTCGCGCTTCGACACGGCCGGCCGCATTCCGCCGATACGCGATGCGGTGGGCGTCGTCGGCTTCCACGGCAATGATGTCGATATCTCGCTCTCCTCAGGCACCGTCTTCATGCCCAGCGGCCGCACCGTGGCGGCGAGCAACGGCACGCTGACGATCAAGGCGGCGAACCGGCCGCCGGTCATCGGCGCGCTCGACATCGACGTTGCCGGCGATGCATCCGCCGTCGCCGAACTTGCCTCCTACGAACCGATCAATGCCATGCGCCATGTCGGCCTGCTGCCCGAAGACCTCTCCGGCGGCGTCACCGGCCATGTCAGGGCCGACATCCCGTTGCAATCCGGCGTCGATACCTCGAAGCTCGATTGGCTGGTGTCGCTCGACTACACCGGCCTGTCTCTGGCCAAGCCGTTCGAGGGGCAGACCGTGACGGCTGCCGACGGCTCGATCACGGTCGACCCGGAAAAGGCTGTCATTTCCGCCAAGGCATCGCTGAACGGCATTCCGGCCGAACTCGACCTCATCGAGCCGCTGGCGGATGACGGACCGGCGCGCAGCCGCAAGGTGGCCCTGGTGCTCGACGACAAGATCCGTGCCGCCGCCATGCCCGGCCTGACACCACTGCTCGGCGGAACGGTGAAGGTCGCGATCGACAAGAGCGGCAGCGGTAACCAGAACGTCTCGGCCGACCTGACCAATGCCAGGCTGGACATTCCCTGGGCCGGCTGGAGCAAGGGGACAGGGGTTCCCGCCAGCGTCACCTTCGTCATGACCAAATCCGGCGACACCACGACGCTGTCCGACTTCAAACTCAACGGCAAGACATTTTCCATCGACGGCGGCATCGTGTTGGTCAACGGCGCCCTGTCGTCGGCAAAATTCAGCAAGGTCACCTTGAACAGGGGCGACGATGTCGCGGTTTCGGTGAAGCGATCGGGCAAGGGCTATGCGGTCAACATCAGCGGCAACGCCCTGGACGCCCGCTCGCTGATCAAGCAGTTCACCTCGGATGTGGATACGGCCACCAAGACCACTGGAGCTGACGCCATTTCGGTCAGCGCCGATGTCGATCTACTCACCGGGTTTCACGACGAGCAATTGTCCAACCTGAAGCTCGACTACAGCGTGGCCGGTTCGAAGGTGAACGGCCTCAAGGTCAGCGCCACGGCCAGTTCAGGTGCCGCCATAGCGGTCAGCAACACGACCGGCGACGGCCGGCGCACGCTCAACGTGCAATCGGCGGACGCCGGCGCGATCCTCAGGTTCCTCAACATCTACGAGCATATGGAAGGTGGCTCGATCACGCTGGCGCTGACGGGGGCCAGCGACGGACCGATGAAGGGCAAGGTCGACACCACCAACTTCTTCGTCGTCAATGAACCGAAACTGGCCTCCATCGTCTCGACTACGCCGGCAGGCGACAGCCGCAGCCTTAACCAGGCGGTCAAGGGCTCTCTCGACACCTCGCGGGTCAAATTCGAGCGCGGTTACGCCGAAATCGAGAAAGGCAGCGGCTATCTGAAGCTCGCCAACGGCGTGCTGCGCGGTCCGCGTATCGGCACGACGTTCCAGGGCATCCTCTATGACCAGAACAACAATATGGACATGACCGGCACCTTCATGCCGGTCTATGGCCTCAACCGCATCTTCGGCGAACTGCCCATCGTCGGCGCGCTTCTGGGCAACGGCCGCGACCGCGGCCTGATCGGCGTCACCTACCGGCTGAGGGGCAACGCCAACAAGCCGGTGCTCGACGTCAATCCGTTGTCGGTGATCGCGCCGGGCATATTCAGGTCAATCTTCGAATATCGGTGAGGGGCCTCAGGCCGGCCGCACCAGGACGTGTTTTTTCCTGCCCAGTGACAGCTTTACCACGTTTTCCGGACTCAAATCCTGAAGCGTGACCATGCGGCGATCATCGCTGACCGGCTGATCGTTCAGGCGCACGGCGCCACCCTGGATGTGCCGCCGCGCCTCGCCATTGGACGAGGCCAAACCAGCCGTGACCAGCAGCGACAGGATGCCGACGCCGGCCTCCAGAGCGGCCTTGTCGGTCTCTACGGTCGGTAATGTTTCGGCGAGCGCGCCTTCCTCGAACGTCTTGCGCGCTGTCTCTCCGGCTTGTTCCGCGGCTGCGCGACCGTGCAGCAAAGCGGTGATTTCGGTGGCGAGGATTTTCTTTGCCTCATTGATCTCGGATCCACTGAGCCGCTCAAGCCGCGCGACCTCGTCCAATGGCAATGTCGTGTACAGTTTCAGAAAACGGGCAACGTCGGCATCCTCGGTGTTGCGCCAGTACTGCCAGAACTCGTAGGCGCTCAGCATTTCCGCGTCGAGCCAGACCGCGCCCGAGGCCGACTTACCCATCTTGGCGCCGGACGAGGTCGTCAGCAGCGGCGTCGTCAGCGCGTAAAGCTGCGCATCCTCCATGCGGCGGCCGAGATCGATGCCGTTGATGATATTGCCCCACTGATCGGAGCCGCCCATCTGCAGGCGGCAGCCGAGACGCTTGTAGAGCTCGACGAAATCATAGGCCTGCAGGATCATGTAATTGAATTCGAGGAACGACAGCGACTGCTCGCGATCGAGCCGGAGCTTGACGGAATCGAAAGCGAGCATGCGGTTGACCGAAAAGTGTCGGCCGACGTCGCGCAGGAAATTGACGTAGTTGATCTCCATCAGCCAGTCGGCGTTGTTGATCATCACAGCGTCGTTGGGACCACTGCCGAATTTCAGGTATGGCATGAAGTTGCGGCGGATACCGGTCAGGTTGTCGTCGATGTCCTGCGGCGTCAAAAGTTTGCGCGCCTCGTCCTTGAAGGACGGATCGCCGATCATCGAGGTGCCGCCACCCATCAGCGCGATCGGCCGATGACCGGTCTTCTGCAACCAGTGCAGCATCATGATCTGGATGAGTGAGCCAGCATGCAAGCTCTTGGCGGTTGCATCGAAACCAATATAGGCAGTTACCGTCTCCGTGGCGAAAAGCTGGTCGAGACCGGCATCATCCGAGGTCTGATGGATAAAGCCGCGCTCGCTCATCGTGCGCAGGAAGTCGGATTTGAAGGCGGACATTTTTTCTTTCCCGAGAGCGTCGGCGCAATCCGGCGCGGACATATGAACGCGCGCGTTTAGCACCCAAGCGCGATCAGCAAAAGTGGAATCCGGTTTTGCGTCTGATCGCGTGCCAAACAGAAAGTTGCGATCAGCAAAAGTGGAATCCGGTTTGCGTCTGATCGCGCGCCAAACAGAAAGTTGCGATCAGCAAAAGTGGAATCCAGTTTTGCGCCTGATCGCCCTTGTGGCCAACTCGGCAATCATCCCTTGTTGAAACGGCAGGGCGCTCCCTCCGGCACGAATGCTTGCTTCATCGTTTCGGCTGGCGTAATGAGGCGCCGCGCCACAAGGTTCCTGCAACCCCACGACCTCCAACGGCACCGCATGGCATCTATCGAATGCCATACCCGACGACAGAGCCCCACGCGACATGCCGGACGCATTGATATCCATCGTCATTCCTTGCAGGAACGAGGCGGCAAACCTGCCGCTGCTGATCGACGAGATCGAGACGGCGATGACCGGGCGTGATTTCGAGTTGATCATCGTCAATGACGGTTCGACCGACGAGACTGCCGCGGTGCTTGCCGAGCAGGCGGCACGTCGCCCATTCCCGGTACGAGAATTGCGGCACCCGAAATCCGCCGGCCAGAGCCTCTCGGTGCGTTCGGGCGCCTGGGCGGCGCGCGGCGGCATCGTCGCCACTATCGACGGCGACGGCCAGAACGATCCGCAATACATTCCGGTGTTGGTCGACGCCCTGCTGCAGGCTGGTCCCGATTTCGGCGCCGCGCAGGGACAGCGCCTCAAGCGCCGCGACAGCAAGGTCAAGCAACTGGCATCGCGTTTCGCCAACTGGCTGAGAAATGCCATCCTGCATGATGAGACGCGCGACACCGGCTGTGGCCTGAAAGCGGTTCATACCGATATCTTGCGCAAACTGCCGTTCTTCGACGGCACCCATCGCTTCGTTCCGGCTCTGGTAATCCAAGAGGGGTATCGCGTCGTGCATTGCGACGTCGTCGACCGCTCGCGCCGGCACGGGAAATCGAACTACGGCATTTTCGACCGCGGCCTGCAGGGCGTGCTCGATCTTGGCGGCGTCTGGTGGTTGCGCCGCAGGCGTCGCAGAATGCCAAAAGTAGAGGAAATCAGGCGTGGTTAACGTGTTACAGGAACTGGTAACCTGGCTTCACCAGGTTTTCATCAAGCAATTCGACGCCTGGGTTCTGCTCGGTTTCATCGCCCAGTTCTTCTTCACCATGCGCTTCGTCGTGCAGTGGCTCGCCTCGGAAAAGGCCAAGCGCAGCGTCGTGCCGGTGGCGTTCTGGTTCTTCTCCCTGTTCGGCGGCGGCCTGCTTCTGATCTACGCCATCCAGCGCCAGGATCCGGTGTTCATCGCCGGCCAGGCCATGGGCATGTTCATCTACGTCAGAAATCTCTGGCTGATCGCCAACGAGCGCAAGGCGGCGATGACCAAGGTCGATTGAACGGCCCGTCACTTTCGAAAAATGATTAGAGAGGCTGATGCATGGCGTTGAACAGGAACTACATTCTTCTCTTCCTGTTCAGCCTGGTGATGACGGTTTCCGGGCTGGCATCGATGCCGCCGCTCGACCGCGACGAGCCGCGCTTCGTCCAGGCCACCAAGCAGATGGTCGAGAGCGGCGACTATGTCGATATCCGCTTCCAGGACGCTTCGCGCTACCAGAAGCCGATCGGTATATACTGGCTGCAATCGGCGGCCGTGGCACTCAGCGGGCAGGGCGCCGAGGCGCCGATCTGGATCTACCGCGCGGTCTCCGCGCTTGGCATCGCCATTGCCGTGCTGGCGATTGCATGGACAGGGACCAATCTGTTTGGAGCCAATGCCGGTATTGCCGCCGGCCTGGTGATGGCCGCGATCTTCGCCACCGCTTTCGAAGGCCGCGACGCCAAGACCGATGCGATGCTGCTGGCCTGCTGCGTGGCCGCACAAGGCGCGCTGGCGCAGATCTATCTGGCATCGCGCCGCAAAGAGCCGGTCGCCGGTCATCTCTGGTGGATCTTCTGGATCGCTCAAGGGGCGGCGATCCTGATCAAGGGCCCGATCGCCCCGCTGCTGTCGGCGCTGACCATCGCGGTGCTATTCGCCTTCGAGCGTGACGGGCGCTGGCTGTCGAAGCTCAGGGTCGGGCGCGGCCTGCTGCTCGTCGTGCTGATCGCGCTGCCGTGGCTCGCCGCGATCACCTGGAAGAGCCACGGCGCCTTCCTGCAGCAGGCGGTCGGCAAGGATATGCTCGGCAAGGTCGCGTCGGGTGAGGAATCGCACGGCCTGCCGCCCGGCTTCTACATGCTGACCTATTCGCTGTTCATGTGGCCGTTCGGCCTGATCGCGGTTGGCGCCGGGCTGCAGGCCCTCAACCGCCTGCGCGACGATCCCAGGCTGCGCTTCTGCCTTGCCTGGTATATTCCATTCTGGCTGGTGTTCGAACTGATCCCGACGAAGCTGCCGCACTACGTGCTGCCGGCCTATCCCGGCATGGCGCTGCTGATCGGCTGGCTGCTGACCTTGCAGCCGCAGGACGCCAATGCGCCGCTCAGGCGCTGGCAGCAATGGCTGTGGTGGTCGACCGCGTTTGGTCTGGTGGTGGTCAGCCTCGGCCTTGCCGCGGTCTGCATCGGAGCGCCGATCTATCTCACCCACACTTTCTCCTGGTGGAGTATCCCGGCGGCCGCGGCCGCGCTCGGCACCGGCTATCTTGCGTTTTCCCGGCAGTTGCAGATGCCGCTGCCCCGCATTGGCGCCGTCGCGGCTTGTGCCGGCATCACCTATGCCTTGCTGTTCGGGGTCATCGCGCCGTCGCTGAAGCCGATATGGCTGAGCCCGGCGATCAAGGCGGTGGTGCTTGCCAATAAACCTTGCGACACGACGGTGCTGGCCTCGGCGCGCTACCAGGAGCCGAGCCTGGTGTTCCTAGTCGGCACGAAAACGGTGCTGACGGATGTCGGCGGCGTTGCGGAACATCTGCTTGCCGACCCTGCCTGCGCGCTGGGGCTGGCGCCGATCGGCGACGAGCAGAAACTCAATGGCATGCTGTCGGTGCGAGGCAAATCGGTGAACCGTGTCGCCGAGATCGACGGCCTCAACTATTCGTCGGGAGACAAACTGTCGCTCGGCCTTTACCGTGTCGCGCAATGACTTCGATGATGGTGTCGAGTTCCCAATGCTCGTGAAATCGCGCCCACCCGTTTCTGGCAAGCTCCTGAGGGTGGGGCGGCGGTCGGTCGACAATTTTCGCGACACGATGCGCATCGCGAAAGGCCGCTTTGCCGCTCGGCCTGCCCGATACCCTGATATGGTGTGGCCGGTTTGGGCAATTGTTTGGGTCTTGCTGACGGCTGCGGCGTTCGTTCGGCTCGACACGCCGGCAGGGCAGATTCATGGCCAGTGGTCGCCCGGCGTTGGCAGGCTTGCAGAATTCCTGACGCAGTTCGCGCTCGGTGGCTGGTACCTGATCCCGTCGGCGCTCCTGCTTGTCGCAGCCAACCTGACCGATTGGCGCAGCCTTTCGCGCCGGCGGTTGATGCTTGTTTACAACTGGACCTGCCTGGCGTTTCTCGTGCTTGCCTCGGTTGGCCTGTCCGGCCTGCTGGTGAATGTGCTCAAATATGCGATCGGCCGCGCCCGTCCGCTCTATTTCGAGGATTTCGGTGTTCTTGCGCTGCATCCTTTTGCCTTCGACGCCCGCTTCGCCGGATTTCCCTCCGGCCACGCCACGACAATGGGCGCCGTGTTCGGCATCCTGCTGCTCTTGTTTCCGCGGCGCTGGTACATCGCGTTGGCGGTGACGGCCTGCATCGCCTCGACCAGGGTCTTCGTCGGTGCGCACTATCCGAGCGACACGGTGGCCGGCTTCGGCCTCGGCTGCGCCTTCGCGCTTGTCTCCGGGTTGGTTTTTGCCCGCCTCGGCTTCATCTTCCGGCCGGCCGCGACGGGCCTGCCGGTCCGCAAACCGTCATTCCGGCTGATTGCCCCGGAAAGATAGGCGGCGCCGGGCGCGTGGATGAGCGAAAAGCTTGCCCAATGTGGCCGGCACGCCCGCAAAGCAGATACCGGCGAGGCGGACATTGTCCGCCCGCCCATGGCATGAATACGCGTGACCTGATGTCCTAGCGCAGCCGCTTCGGCCGTGGATCCGACAGCTCGCCGGCGAGCCGCCGATCGAGATAGTCGGCACATTCCTCGATCAAAAGGTCGGCGTCATTGGCGAAGAAATGGTTGGCGCCGGGCAAGGTCTTCTGCGTGATGGTGATGCCCTTTTGCGTGTGCAGCTTATCGACCAGGCCTTGCACATCCTTGGGCGGCGCCACCTTGTCGGCATCGCCATGGATGATCAGGCCGGATGACGGGCAGGGCGCCAGGAACGAGAAATCATAGGTGTTCGGCTGCGGCGCGATCGAGATGAAGCCTTCGATCTCGGGCCGGCGCATCAGGAGCTGCATGCCGATCCACGAACCGAACGAATAACCGGCGACCCAGCAGCTCTTGGAATCCGGATGCAGCGACTGCACCCAGTCGAGAGCGGCGGCCGCGTCCGACAATTCGCCGGTGCCGTGATCGAACTCGCCCTGGCTGCGGCCGATGCCGCGGAAATTGAAGCGCAGCGTGGTGAAGTCACGCTTCTGGAACATGTAGAAGAGGTCGTAGACGATCTTATTGTTCATCGTGCCGCCGAACTGCGGGTGCGGATGCAGGACGATGGCGATCGGCGCGCTCTTTTCCTTGGAGGGCTGGTAGCGTCCCTCCAGGCGGCCGGCCGGACCGGTGAAAATGACCTCAGGCATAAAATACTCCACTTGGTATACGAATGCGCGGCGCCCGGAACGTGTCTTCCTCTGGCCTTGACGCAGGGCGAGCGTCTTCTTAGAAGCTAGTTTAGAACTATTCAAAACTGGGTGGCCAGACGTCGAGCCTGGCTACCCGCGCCGCAAGCCGCGTAAATAGGACGGCTCGCCTTGGAATTTCAAGGAAATAACGCCATACGACAGCGGAATGGCTTCTGAAGGGACCGACTGGACGAAAATGGCCGCAAAACGCGCCTATCTCGACTACAATGCCAGCGCTCCGCTGCTCGCGGCGGCACGCGAGGCTATGGTCGCGGCGCTTGACCTGTCCGCCAATCCCTCCTCGGTCCACGCCGAAGGGCGCGCCGCGCGGCGCCTGGTCGAGACTGCGAGGCGTGAGGTTGCGGCGCTGGTGAATGCCAGATCCGAGCATGTTGTGTTCACCTCCGGCGCGACCGAAGCGGCCTCGACGCTGCTGACCCCCGACTGGCAGATGGGGCGTGGCAGCGTTCGCATGAGCCGGCTTTACGTGTCGGCGGCCGACCACCCCTGCCTGTTGAATGGCGGGCGCTTCGCGGCAGCGCAGGTGACGCGCATCGGCGTCGATGCCAATGGCATAGCCGATCTTGAAGCCCTGGCCGCCGCGCTTGGCGGTCATGACAAGGCGGATGGCCTGCCGCTGGTGGCGATCCATGCCGCCAACAACGAGACCGGCGTCATCCAACCGATCGATCGGATCGCCGGGATTGTCAAGGCGGCGGGCGGTATTCTGGTCGTCGACGCCGTTCAGGCCGCGGGCCGCGTTTCGATCGATCTGCCAGCGGGTTACGCCGATTATCTTATTCTGTCCTCGCACAAGATCGGTGGCCCCAAGGGCGTCGGCGCCATTGTCGCCGCCGCCGATCTGATGATGCCCAAGCCTCTGATCAACGGTGGTGGCCAGGAAAAGGGCCATCGCGGTGGAACGGAAAACCTCGACGCCATCGCCGGTTTTGGCGCGGCCGCGCGTGAGGCTCTGGCCGGATTGCAGGCGATGGATGCGGTGCGGCAGCGCCGTGACGAGATCGAAGCCATCGTGAAAACGCTGGCGCCGGACGTGGAAATCTTTGGAACCGGCGCGCCGAGGCTTGCCAACACGACATTCTTCGCTATTGCGAACGTCAAGGCGGAAATCGCGCAGATTGCGTTCGATCTGGCCGGTGTGGCGCTGTCGGCCGGCTCCGCCTGCTCGTCGGGCAAGGTCGGGCCGAGCCATGTGCTGAAGGCGATGGGCTACGGCGACAGTCTCGGCGCCCTGCGCGTGTCGATCGGTTCGGCGACGGGCGCCGAGGACATCGAACTGTTCCGCGCCGCGCTGGCGGGGATCGCCGCGCGCCAAGCCGCCAGAGACAAGGCGGATAGGGGGTAAAGCCGCGTAGCGGTTGGGAGCATCGGACCGAAAAGTGCGTAGCGGTTTTCGGGAAAGTCCGATGTTTGGGTAACGTATTCGGGCCTTCGGGCCTGGTAGAGCCGTGCGTTTCATGCTGGCCGGGTGAATTTCCGGTCGAAGCGCACTATATGAAACTTACGCTGCCGCGAATGCCCTTTTGGTGTCCATTTCGGCGGTGCCATAGTTTGAAAACTGTCGGGCCTTGACCCCGGCGTGGATGGAGAACGCTTATGCCTGCTGTGCAGGAGACGATCGATCGAGTCCGCAAGATCGATGTCGACCAGTATAAATATGGATTCCAGACCGATATCGCTGTCGACAAGGCCCCCAAGGGCCTGAGCGAAGACATTATCCGTTTCATTTCGGCCAAGAAGGACGAACCGTCTTGGATGCTGGAATGGCGGCTGGAAGCCTATCGCCGCTGGCTGACGCTCGAGGAGCCGACCTGGGCGCGCGTCAACTATCCCAAGATCGATTTCCAGGACATCTATTACTATGCGGCGCCCAAGAGCACGCCCGGCCCGAAGTCGCTGAGCGACGTCGATCCCGAACTGCTGAAGGTCTACGAGAAGCTCGGCATTCCGCTGAGGGAGCAGGAAATCCTGGCCGGCGTCCAGAAGACCGATGCTTCCGAACTCGAGGAAGTCAGCGACAATGTCTACAAGTCGGGCCGCGTCGCGGTCGACGCGGTGTTCGATTCCGTGTCGGTCGTCACCACCTTCAAGAAGGAACTGGCGCAGGCCGGCGTCATCTTCTGCTCGATCTCGGAAGCCATCCGCGAGCACCCCGAACTGGTGCAGAAATATCTGGGCTCGGTGGTGCCGACGTCAGACAATTTCTACGCCACGCTGAACTCCGCCGTGTTCACCGACGGTTCCTTCGTCTTCGTGCCCAAGGGCGTGCGCTGCCCGATGGAGCTGTCGACCTATTTCCGCATGAACGAGAAGAACACCGGCCAGTTCGAGCGCACGCTGATCATCGCCGAGGAGGGGGCCTACGTCTCCTACCTCGAAGGGTGCACGGCGCCGCAGCGCGACGAGAACCAGCTTCACGCCGCTGTCGTCGAACTGGTGGCGCTCGACGATGCCGAGATCAAATATTCGACCGTGCAGAACTGGTACCCCGGCGATGCCGAGGGCAAGGGCGGCATCTACAACTTCGTCACCAAGCGCGGCGACTGCCGTGGCAACCGCTCGAAGATTTCGTGGACGCAGGTCGAAACCGGCTCGGCCATCACGTGGAAGTATCCGAGCTGCATCCTGCGCGGCGACGATTCCTCGGGCGAATTCTATTCGATTGCGGTGTCGAACGGCTATCAGCAGGTCGACAGCGGCACCAAGATGATCCATCTCGGCAAGAACACGTCGAGCCGCATCATCTCCAAGGGCATCGCCGCCGGTTTCTCGCAGAACACCTATCGCGGCCAGGTCTCGGCGCACCGCAAGGCGACCAACGCACGCAACTTCACCAACTGCGACTCGCTCCTGATCGGCGACCAGTGCGGCGCACACACCGTGCCCTACATGGAAGCCAAGAACTCGACGGCGCAGTTCGAGCACGAGGCGACGACCTCGAAGATTTCCGAAGACCAGAAATTCTACGTCATGCAGCGCGGCATTCCGGAAGAGGAAGCCATCGCTCTGATCGTCAACGGCTTCGTCAAGGATGTCATCCAGCAACTGCCGATGGAGTTCGCGGTCGAAGCGCAGAAGCTGATCGGCATCTCGCTCGAGGGAAGCGTGGGATGACTGGGGAGGCGTGGTTCAGGCCAAAGCGTCCTGACTATTCTTGCCCTAACTGGCGCAATCATATCGTTCGTCAAAGCCTGAACCGAGTGGCGCTGAACGGAAACTTTTTGAAACGGACGAAAAATGCTTGAGATCAAGAACCTGCACGCCCGCATCGTCGATGACGGCACCGAAATCATCCGCGGTCTGAACCTGACCGTGAAAGCCGGCGAGGTCGCCGCCATCATGGGCCCGAACGGCTCGGGCAAATCGACGCTGTCCTACATCCTCGCCGGCCGCGAGGACTACGAGGTGACCGAGGGCGACATCCTCTACAACGGCCAGTCGATCCTCGAAATGGATCCGGCCGAGCGCGCCACTTCCGGAATCTTCCTCGCCTTCCAGTATCCGATGGAGATACCAGGCGTGGCGACCATGGAATTCCTGAAGGTGGCGATGAACGAGCAGCGCAAGGCGCGCGGCGAGGAGCCGCTGAAAATCCCGGAATTCCTCAAGCGCGTGAAGGAAGCCGCCGCCTCGCTCAACATGGACATCAACATGCTCAAGCGGCCGCTCAATGTCGGTTTCTCCGGCGGCGAGAAGAAGCGCGCCGAGATCCTGCAGATGAAGCTTCTGGAGCCGAAACTCTGCGTGCTCGACGAGACCGATTCCGGCCTCGACATCGATGCACTGAAGATCGTGTCCGACGGAGTCAACGCACTGCGTTCGCCCGACCGGGCCTTCCTGGTCATCACCCACTACCAGCGGCTCCTCGAGCACATCGTGCCCGACAGCGTGCACGTGCTCTACAAGGGCCAGGTCATCAAGTCGGGCGACAAGTCGCTGGCGCTCGACCTCGAAGCCAACGGCTATGCCGGCGTGATCGGCGAAGCCGCGTGAAATGGCAGAGGCAAGACTGATGAATATGCACACACAACCGCAGCGGACGCCGGCCGAGACAGCGCTGATCGATGCGTTCGGGGACCGGCTGTCCCTGCTGCCGGGTGACGGCGCGGTGATGCTGAAGCGCGACGATGCCATCGAAGCGATCAAGCACGGCCTGCCGACGCGGCGCGTCGAATCCTGGCACTACACCGATCTGCGCCGGCTGTTGAATACGGTTCCGGATTTCGATCCGGCCGCCGCGGCGAAAGCCATTGCGCCAATCGTTGAAGGCTCGACGGTTCTGGCCATGCTGAACGGCGTGTCGAGCGCCAAGGCGCCGGTTGTCGAGGGCGTGAGCGTCCAGCGCCTGTCGGAAAAGCTGACCGACGGCAGCATTGCGCCGGGCCTCGCCCCCTATGGCAGCGACGACGCTATCGGCGCGCTGAACACGGCCTTTGTCGCCGACGGTTATTTCATCGACATTGCCGACGGCGCCGAGCTGGAAAAGCCGCTCGAATTGCAGAATTTGCAGGCAGGCGGCCAGACCCATGTGCGTTTACCTGTACGCGTCGGCGCTGGCGCCAAGGCGGTTATAGTCGAGCGTCAGGCAGGTGAGGGCGTGGCGCTGGTCAGCTCGGTGAGCCAGCTTGTGCTTGGCGAGGGCGCCGAGGTGACCTGGCTGATCGTGCAGGAGCAGCCGGACACGGCCACGCATCTGGCGCAGTTCAAGGCCCATATCGGCAAGAACGCGAAGCTGACGCTGTTCGTCATGAACGCCGGCGGGAGACTGGTGCGCCAGGAGATCGTGATCAAGACCACCGGCGAGGGCGCCGACTTCAAGTTGCGTGGCATCAACCTGTTGGCGGGCGACAGCCACACCGACGTCACCATGGTGCTCGACCACGCCGTGCCGCACACGACGTCGACGGAAGTGATCCGCAATGTCGTCACCGGCAAGGCGCGCGGTGTCTTCCAGGGGCGCATCAACGTCCATCAATATGCGCAGAAGACTAACGCCAAGATGGCCTGCAACACGCTGCTTCTGTCGGACGATGGCGAGTTCTCGACCAAGCCCGAACTCGAAATCTTCGCCGACGACGTCGTCTGCGGCCATGGCGCGACAGTCACCGAGATCGACCACGACCATCTGTTCTACCTGATGGCGCGCGGCGTCGACGAGAAGACCGCGCGGGGCCTTCTGGTGAAAGCGTTCGTCGCCGAGGTGATCGAGGAGATGGATGACGAGACGATCGTCGAGGCGCTGGAAGCGCGGCTTGACGAGTGGTTTGTGACGCACGGGTAGTGCCTCCCTTCTCCCCTTGTGGGAGAAGGTGGATCGGCGCGAAGCGCCGAGACGGTTGAGGGGTGCTGGATGGAATGAGGCGATGCCTCGGAAGAGCTTGTGATGGACCAGAAAGTCGAAACAATCTCCTACGACGTCGAGGCGATCCGCCGCGACTTTCCGATCCTGTCGCGGGAAGTCTATGGCAAGCCTCTTGTCTATCTCGACAATGGCGCTTCGGCGCAGAAACCGCAGGTGGTGCTCGATACGATCCAGCACGCCTATTCCCAGGAATACGCCAACGTCCATCGCGGCCTGCATTTCCTGTCCAATGCCGCGACCGATGCCTATGAGAAGGCGCGTGAGACGGTGCGCCGCTTCCTCAACGCGCCAAGCACGGAAAACATCGTCTTCACCTCGAATACGACGTCGGCGATCAACACGGTGGCTTATGGCTATGGCATGCCCAATATCGGCGAGGGCGACGAGATCGTGCTGTCGATCATGGAGCACCACTCCAATATCGTTCCCTGGCATTTTATACGCGAGCGCCAGGGCGCCAGGCTGGTCTGGGTGCCGGTCGACGATCTCGGTGTCTTCCACATCGAGGAATTCGAAAAGCGGCTGACCGACAGGACAAAGCTTGTCGCCATCACGCAGATGTCGAATGCGTTGGGCACGGTGACGCCGATCAAGGAGATCGTGCGCATCGCGCATGCGCGCGGCATTCCAGTGCTCGTCGACGGTAGCCAGAGCGCCGTGCATATGCCGATCGACGTCCAGGATCTCGATTGCGATTTCTTCGTCTTCACCGGTCACAAGGTCTATGGCCCCTCGGGCATTGGCGTGCTCTACGGCAAGAAGGACATTCTCGGGAGCATGCGCCCCTTCATGGGCGGCGGCGAGATGATCGAGGAGGTGACGGAAGACATCGTCACCTACAACGACCCGCCGCATCGTTTCGAGGCCGGCACGCCGCCGATCGTGCAGGCGATCGGGCTGGGTGCCGCGCTCGACTACATGGACTCTGTCGGTCGGGAACGCATCGCCGCGCATGAGGAAGACCTCAAGAACTATGCCCATGAACGGTTGCGCGCCATCAATTCGCTGCGCATCTTCGGCGACGCGCCGGGCAAGGGCGCCATCATCTCGTTCGAGCTGCAGGGCATTCATGCCCATGACGTGTCGATGGTGATAGACAGGCAGGGCGTGGCAGTGCGCGCCGGCACCCATTGCGCCCAGCCGCTGTTGAAACGCTTTGGCGTAACCTCCACATGCAGGGCATCGTTTGGCATGTATAATACCAGGGCCGAAGTCGACGCTTTGGCCGAGGCGCTTGAAAGAGCGCGCAAATTTTTCGGGTGAGGACCATGGATGATGTGAGCACCACTGCCGAAACCTCCCCGGAAGCCGGCGCCAACAGCGTTGTCTCGGCCTCGGCCATTCCCGCCGACGAACTGGCGCGGCTGACCGACGACATCGTTTCGGCGCTGAAGACCGTCTATGACCCGGAAATTCCGGCCGACATTTACGAGCTTGGCCTCGTCTACAAGATCGACATCGAGGACGACCGCTCGGTCAAGATCGACATGACATTGACCGCGCCCGGCTGTCCGGTGGCCGGCGAAATGCCGGGCTGGGTCGAGAATGCGGTTGGGGCGGTCGAAGGCGTGTCCGGTGTGGAGGTCAACATGACCTTCGATCCGCCCTGGTCGCCCGACCGCATGTCGGAAGAGGCACAGGTGGCGGTGGGCTGGTACTAGCGTTGAGCCTGGCACACTTGCACCATGGATAAAACTTCACCATTTTAGGTGAGAATCATTCGGCAGGCCTTGAACCTGCACGGAATGGAGAAGGAAAAAGAATGGGACGCTTTGCCGTCATCACGATGACCGAAAAGGCCGCCGAGCGGGTGCGCGAGATCGTCGCCACACGCGAGAACGCGCATGGCATCCGCCTCGGCATCAAGAAGGGCGGCTGCGCCGGCATGGAATACACGGTCGACTTGGTGACCGAGCCCAATCCCAAGGACGACCACATCGAGCGCGATGGCGCGCACGTCTATGTCGCGCCGGAAGCGGCGTTGTTCCTGTTCGGCACGCAGATGGATTTCGAGCAGACGACGTTGCGCACCGGCTTCACCTTCCATAACCCGAACCAGAGCTCGGCCTGTGGCTGCGGCGAATCGGTCGAGCTGAAGCCGGCCGACCTGAAGGCGCTGGCAGAGGCGCGTGCCTCGGCCTAAAGCACTTCCTTCGCCCCGTTTACGGGGAGGAGAGGAATGGTCCGCGCAGCGGGCGAAAAGCCAAGTGCTTGGCTTTTTCGAATGACGAACGGCCCGAAGCGCCGGATGAGGGGCAGCGCCAGCCTCTCCAACATTTGCGCGGTCTGCTTGCCGGCATCTTCGCCCCGTAAACGGGCGAAGAACGCTACTCGACCCACATCCCCGTCCGCTTGTGCCAGTCGGCGATCGATTCCTCGGGATAGACGTCGAACGTCTTGTCGCCCTTGCCGACATCGGGCTCTACCCAGGTCGCCTTGTATTTCAGCATCAGGTGCACCTTTTCAGGTGGTTTCGGCAGGTCGCTGTCGATCGCCGAGGCGAAGGGATGTACCAGATCCGGCCATGTCGGGTCGTAGAGCCACAACGCCGCCCCGCATTTGCGGCAGAAATTGCGTTCCCCCGTCGAGATTTCGCATTGCGGATGCTCGTCATCCTCGATCTCGGCCCGATAGACGCCGAGGCTTCTCTTGCCCCTGATGTTGAGCGTTTTGTAGTCGGCGCCGAGATTGATGGCGAACCCGCCGCCGCCTTGCTGCTTGCGGCAGATCGAGCAGTAGCAGAGCATGAACGGCACGGGCGTATGGCTTTCCACCTCGAAACGCACGGCATTGCAGCGGCAGGACCCCTTGAGCAGAATCGGCATGATAAAAACTCCGACGAAATGTTCCCAACCCGTCAGCATGATTTGGTTGTGCGATGACAATGTCAAATGCCGATGACATGATCGCGGCATGGACAATGAACGAATCGCTGAACTGTTCGAAGGCCTCGGCCCGGTCAGCATCCGCAGGCTATTCGGCGGCAAGGGCATCTATTTCGATGGCGTGATCGTCGCCATCGTGCTGCGCGGCGAATTGCTGCTCAAGGCCGACGAGCAAAGCGCGCCCGACTTCGAAGCCGCCGGTTGCCGGCAATGGGCCTATACCGGTTCGCGCCACGGCAAGCTGGTCGCCATGCCTTATTGGAGCATTCCCGACAGCGCTTTTGACGACCCGGACGAAATGACGGTCTGGGCGCGCCGCGCCTATGAAGCGGGGCGGCGCGCGGGCAAATAACGGTCGCGGAACCTACAGCGCCCCCGCGATCTCGGCAGCCAGCCTTGCATTGTTCTCGACCAGTGCGATGTTGGTCTTCAGGCTTCGGCCGTCGGTGAGTTCCAGGATTTTTCCGAGCAGGAACGGCGTCACCGCCTTGCCGCTCACGTTGAGCGCCTCGGCCGCCTTCTGTGCTGCTTCGATATAGCCAGCCATCTCTTCCGCCGGGATTTCATGATTTTCGGGCACCGGGTTGGCGATCAGCATGCCACCGCCGAGACCGAGCGCTGCCCGCGTCTTGTAGAAATGCGCGATGTCTTCCGGCTTGTGCAAGGTCAACGGGGCGCGGAACGGCGATTGCCGCGACCAGAAGGCCGGCATTGTCTCGCAGCCATGGCCAACCACGGGCACGCCGCGCGTTTCCAGCACCTCCAGCGTCTTTTCGATATCGAGGATGGCCTTGGCGCCGGCCGAGACGACGATGACCGGTGTGCGCGCCAACTCATCGAGGTCGGCCGAGATATCGAAACTCTTTTCGGCCCCCTTATGCACGCCGCCGATGCCGCCGGTGGCGAACACTTTTATCCCCACCATGTGCGCAGCGATCATGGTCGCGGCGACCGTGGTGCCGCCCGTGCGCCCTTGCGCGACGGCAAAACCGAGGTCGGCGCGCGACAGCTTCATCGCATCGCCGGTCATGGCCAGCGATTCGCGCTCGCCGTCGGAAAGACCGATCTTAATGCGGCCGCCAACCACGGCGATCGTGGCGGGCACGGCACCGCCATCGCTGATGATCTTTTCGACATTGGCCGCCATGGCGCCATTGTCGGGGTAGGGCATGCCATGGGTGATGATGGTGCTCTCCAGCGCCACCACCGGGCGCCCGGCGGCCAGGGCTTGCGCCACGGGAGCATGGACATCGATGAAGGGGTGGGCGGTCTCTGGGGTCATCTCGAATCTCCAATCGCGGCGCATCCACCAGGACGCGTAATCATCACTGCGGCGCTATGAATTTGCCGGTCTCATGCCACTTCCCGCGCATCCGGCACAAGGGCCAGTGCTTCCGCGAAGCTTGCCGCGGTGAATTCGGGCACGGCGTTGGCGCTTTCGATGGCCAGCGTCGCCGCCGCAATGCCTTCGCGCAGGGCCTTGCGCAAGGGCAGACCGCGCAGCAGCGCCGCGACCGTCGCGCCCGCCAGCGCGTCGCCGGCGCCGGTGACATCGGCGACTTTCCTCGGGGCAGGCGGCAGGATCGAAAAAGCGCCTGTTTCATCAAAGCCCAGCACCGGCGCGCTGCCTGCCGTGACCACGCCGCTGGCAAGCCCGCTGCATCGCAACCCGTCGATCATTTCCCGCTCGGCGGCATTTGCATTGACGCCAGCCAGCACGACGGCCTCTCGCCGGTTCATGAAGAGCTGCGCCAGTTCGCCAAGCACCGGTATCAGCCGCGTCACCTTGGCCGGCGAAATGGCAATGGCGAAAACCGGCTTGCCGGCGGCGAGCGAGACCAGCCGCACCAGAGCCGACGCCGGCAGATTGGCATCGCACAGGATGGCATCGGCATCGGCGACCACCTCCCGCACCTTGGAGCGCCTGATTTGCTTGGGAAACGCCAGGTCATAGAGCGCCATGTCGGCAAAGCCGACGATCAGCTCACCCTCGCGGTCGATCAGCGCCGTGTAACTCGGCGTGGTGCGGTCGAGGAACACTGCCGACAGGTCTGTAATGCCTGCTTCTCCTATAGCACGTAAAACGGTATCGCCCGCGGCATCGCCGCCACGCACGGACAGCAGCGAAGCCGAGACACCACGGCGCACCGTGCTGCGCAGCGCGTTGAAGACGCCGCCACCGACGTCCTCGCGCATTGTGCCGGGATTGGACGCCGCCGGCACATACGGGCCGGCCACCTGGCCACGGCGATCGATATGGGCGCCGCCCACGGCCAATATCTTTGCGGATTTCACCATGGCGGCGATATGACCTTTGTTGTTGGCGCCGCACAAGCGCTACACTGCGCGACAGAGCTTCGCATGCAAGGCAGCGATTCGACGGATCGATACAATCAAGCCATCTGGCCCAACGCGGAGGACATTTCTGCCTCGGTCTGCGAGACAAAAAAAGAACAGATCAGGATATCTCTTACTTTTCAGTTGGTTGTCTCCCCTTGCCAAATGAGAACAAAAAAGGTACAAAATGACAGGGATTGCGGATTGTCCGGCCTTCATTGACGACCAAGGGGTGATGTATCATGGCTCAGAATACTTTGCGGCTTGTAGAGGATAAGGCAGTGGACAAATCAAAGGCTCTGGATGCGGCGCTGTCGCAAATCGAGCGGGCGTTCGGCAAGGGCTCGATCATGCGGCTCGGCGCCAACGAGCAGGTCGTCGAGATCGAAACGGTGCCGACCGGCTCGCTTGGCCTCGACATCGCGCTTGGCGTTGGTGGCCTGCCGCGCGGCCGCATCATCGAGATCTACGGGCCGGAAAGCTCGGGCAAGACGACGTTGGCGCTGCACACCGTGGCTGAAGCCCAGAAAAAGGGCGGCATCTGCGCTTTCGTCGATGCCGAGCATGCGCTCGATCCGGTCTATGCCCGCAAGCTCGGCGTCGATCTTGAAAACCTCCTGATTTCGCAGCCCGACACCGGCGAGCAGGCGCTGGAGATCTGCGACACGCTGGTGCGCTCCGGCGCCATCGACGTGCTGGTGGTCGATTCGGTGGCGGCGCTGACGCCGCGTGCCGAAATCGAAGGCGAGATGGGCGATTCGCTGCCCGGCCTGCAGGCCCGGCTGATGAGCCAGGCGCTGCGCAAGCTGACCGCTTCGATCTCGCGTTCCAACACCATGGTCATCTTCATCAATCAGATCCGTATGAAGATCGGCGTCATGTTCGGTTCGCCCGAAACCACCACGGGCGGCAACGCCTTGAAATTCTATGCATCGGTGCGCCTCGACATCCGCCGCATCGGCTCGGTCAAGGACCGCGACGAGGTCGTCGGCAATCAGACCCGCGTCAAGGTGGTCAAGAACAAGCTGGCGCCGCCCTTCAAGGTGGTCGAGTTCGACATCATGTACGGCGAGGGCGTGTCCAAGACCGGCGAACTGGTCGATCTTGGCGTCAAGGCCGGCGTGGTCGAAAAGTCGGGTGCCTGGTTCTCCTACAATTCGCAGCGCCTCGGCCAGGGCCGCGAGAATGCAAAACTGTTCCTGCGCGACAATCCCGACACCGCGCGCGAGATCGAACTGGCGCTCAGGCAGAACGCCGGATTGATCGCCGAGAAATTCCTTGAAAATGGTGGCTCTGAAGGTGGGGACGATGGTTTTGAGGACGAAGCCGGCGCGATGTAGGGCGATGGCCAGAGTTCGGCCATGAATTCAGCCTTTCACCTGATGCTTAAGTAACCGAGTTCTTTAGTACCGCGTTCCAAACCGCCGGCCTTCGCGCCGGCGGTTTCGTTTTGGCGAGCCCGCCAAGCTCCTGGATTGGCCAATTCCGTGTTTCTGGACAGGGTCGGGCGTGCCCGCTAAAAGGCCAAGTCTATTTTCTAAGAAGCAGAGACCAGTTTCCGCCGGCTGTGCCGGCGGTTTTCGCGAAAAGGCAGCAGTCATGAGTGGCGTGAACGAGATCCGGTCGACATTTCTCGACTATTTCCGCAAGGAGGGCCATGAGGTCGTGGCCTCGAGCCCGCTCGTGCCGCGCAACGATCCGACCTTGATGTTCACCAATGCCGGCATGGTGCAGTTCAAGAACGTCTTCACCGGTTTGGAGAAGCGGACCTATTCGCGCGCCACTACCGCCCAGAAAAGCGTTCGCGCCGGCGGCAAGCACAATGACCTCGACAATGTCGGCTATACCGCGCGCCATCTGACCTTTTTCGAGATGCTCGGCAATTTCTCCTTCGGCGACTATTTCAAGGAGCGCGCCATCGAGCTTGCCTGGAACCTGATCACCCGAGAGTTCGGGCTGAAGAAGGACAAGCTGCTGGTCACCATCTATCATACGGACGACGAGGCGGCCGGCTTTTGGAAAAAGATCGCCGGGTTCTCGGACGATCGCATCATCCGCATCGCGACCTCGGACAATTTCTGGGCGATGGGCGACACCGGTCCCTGCGGGCCGTGCTCGGAAATCTTCATCGATCGTGGCGAGCACATCTGGGGCGGACCTCCTGGCAGTCCCGAGGAAGACGGCGACCGGTTTCTCGAATTCTGGAACCTGGTGTTCATGCAATACGAACAGGTGACGAAGGAGGAGCGCATCGACCTGCCGCGCCCGTCGATCGACACCGGCATGGGCCTGGAGCGCATGGCCTCCATCCTGCAAGGGGTGGAAAGCGTCTTCGAGACCGACCTGTTCCGGCACCTGATCGATGCTGCATCCTCGGCGCTTGGGCGCGCTCCCGACGCGGAAACGGTGGCGTCCTACCGCGTCATTGCGGATCACCTGCGCTCGTCCTCCTTCCTGGTGGCCGACGGCGTGCTGCCCTCGAACGAAGGCCGCGGCTATGTGCTGCGCCGCATCATGCGCCGCGCCATGCGCCATGCGCAGTTGCTCGGCGCCCGCGATCCGCTGATGTGGAAGCTGGTGCCGGCGCTGGTGCGCGAGATGGGCCAGGCCTATCCCGAGCTGGTGCGCGGCGAAGAGATGATTACCGAAACCCTGAAACTCGAGGAGACCCGCTTCCGCAAGACGCTGGTGCGCGGGCTTGGGCTGCTGTCGGAGGCGACAGAAAAGCTCCATGCCGGCGACATGCTCGACGGCGAGACGGCGTTCAAACTTTATGACACCTATGGCTTCCCACTCGACCTGACGCAGGACGCGCTGCGGCAGCGCAACATCTCGGTCGATCTTGCCGGATTCACCGATGCGATGGAGCGGCAGAGGACCGAGGCGCGTGCACACTGGGCAGGCTCCGGGGAGGCCGCGACCGAGACGGTCTGGTTCCCGATCCGCGAGAAGACCGGTGCCACCGAATTCCTCGGCTATGAGACCGAACAGGCGGAGGGCCTGGTCCAGGCGCTGGTCAGGGACGGCAAGACCGTCGACAGCGCCAGCAAGGGTGAGGCGATTGCCGTGGTCGTCAACCAGACGCCGTTCTATGCCGAATCCGGCGGCCAGATGGGCGACACCGGCGTTATCTCGGGCGAGGGCTTCTCGATCGAAATCTCCGATACGCAGAAGAAGGCGGATGGGCTGTTCGTACATATCGGCAAGGTGACGAATGGCACGGTCAAGCTGGGCGCCGCCGTGGAATTGAAGGTCGACCATAACAGGCGCTCCAAGCTGCGCGCGAACCATTCGGCGACGCATCTCATCCACGAGGCGCTGCGCGAAGTGCTGGGCACCCATGTCGCGCAGAAGGGCTCGCTGGTCGCGCCCGAGCGCCTGCGCTTCGATATCTCGCACAACAAGCCGATCTCGGCCGAGGAACTCGAAGAAGTCGAGCGCATGGCCAACGAAATCGTCGTGCAGAACGGCCCGGTGACCACGCGGCTGATGTCGGTCGACGACGCCATTGCCGAGGGCGCCATGGCGCTGTTCGGCGAGAAATACGGCGACGAGGTGCGCGTCGTGTCGATGGGCACCGGCCTGCATGGCGCCAAGGCCAACCGGCCCTATTCGGTCGAGCTCTGCGGTGGCACGCATGTCAGGGCGACCGGCGATATCGGCCTGGTGCGCATCGTGTCGGACGGCGCGGTTGCTGCCGGCGTGCGCCGCATCGAAGCGTTGACGGGTGAAGCCGCGCGCAAGCATCTCGACGAGCAGGACCGGCGGCTGAAGACGGCGGCGGCAACGCTGAAGATTTCACCGGCCGACGTGCCGGCGCGTGTCGAGGCGCTGCTCGAGGAACGCAAGAAGCTTGAGAAGGAGCTGACCGAAGCGCGCAAGAAACTGGCGCTGGGCGGCGGTGCGGGGGCTGGCGCGCCAGCTGAAAACGAAGTGGTCGCGGGCGTCGGCTTCCTCGGCAAGGCGGTATCCGGTGTTTCGCCGAAGGATCTGAAGCCGCTGGCCGATGCCGGCAAGACATCGCTCGGCTCCGGCGTCGTCGTTTTCGTCGGCGCCGGCGAGGACAACAAGGCGAGCGTCGTCGTCGCCGTCACCGATGATCTCGTTGGCCGCTTCAGCGCTGTGGATCTGGTGCGCGTGGCGTCCGCCGCGTTGGGCGGGCAGGGCGGTGGCGGCCGGCCCGATATGGCGCAGGCCGGCGGCCCGGACGCGTCGAAGGCCAATGACGCGATCGCGGCGGTGAGGGCGGCGCTCGAAGCCGCATGATCGATTAAGGTTGGGCAATCGCTTCGGGGCGAATTGCTTTGTATTGAGGGGTGGCGCTGCCCCTCATCCGCTTGCCGGCACCTTCTCCCCGTATAGTGACGGGGAGAAGAGACCTGTGGCACACTCGGCACTTTCTTTTGCAAACGCCGGCGATTTGGCGAAATCATCGATGACATCATCCTTCTCCCCGTCACTATACGGGGAGAAGTGCCCGGCAGGGCGATGAGGGGCAGCGCTGGCGTCGACGGCCCCAAGCGATCGGCCTGCTTCGAGGGCGGGACCACGATTGCGGCCGTCGCCGGATCAGCCGACCTTCTCGGTTCTGGCAAAGCTCCGGCGAGCGGCGATGCGCCCATACCAGTCGCTTATGTCAGCGAAACGGGCGAGCAGCTCGCGTCCTTCGGCAACCTTGACGAAATAGCCGATAATCGGCGCCGCGTGCAGATCGGCCAGCGTCAGCTGGTCGCCAAGCAGCCATGGTCCTTCGGCTTTCAGCGAAGCCAGCACCTTGAGGACCGTCTCCGCCCGGCGCAGGCCGTCGGCGACCAAGTTCTCATCGGGCGTTGCCTTTTCCAGCCGTTCAACCGCCACGTCCCAGACCATGGCCCGATAAGCATAGGCATCAAGCATGCCGATGATCTGGCCCATCCTGGCGCGGCCACGCGCATCCGCCGGCTGAAGCGCCGGACCGTCGAACGCCTCGTCGACATAGCGCGCGATCGCACTGGTCTCGAAGAGACGGAAACCATCGTGCTCGAAAGCCGGGATACGGCCGAACGGATGGTGCTCAAGATACCACGCCGGAATGCCATCAGCGGCGAAGATGTCGAGCGGTACGAGCCCGTAGTCGATGCCCTTCTCCTCCAGCGCCATCCGTGCGATGCGTACGTAAACGCTGTAATCCGCGCCGTAGAGCACCGGTTTGGTCACGCTGCCAGCCATCGCTTTGCTCTCGTTGGCCAAAAAAGCGAAGGCTCCTTTCGGAGCCTTCGGCATGCGGAAATTCGGAGTTACGCCATCGCCCTCTGTAGGTTCTCATCGATCTTGTCGAGGAAGCCGGTGGTCGAGAGCCAGGGCTGGTCGGGGCCGATCAGCAATGAAAGGTCCTTGGTCATGAAACCGGACTCGACGGTCTGGATGCAGACCTTTTCCAGCGTCTCGGCAAAACGCTTCAGTTCGGCGTTGTCATCGAGCTTGGCGCGGTGGGCCAGCCCACGCGTCCAGGCAAAGATCGAGGCGATCGAGTTGGTCGAGGTTTCCTCGCCCTTCTGATGCTGACGATAGTGGCGTGTGACGGTGCCGTGCGCGGCTTCGGCTTCCACGGTCTTGCCGTCCGGCGTCATCAGCACCGAGGTCATCAGGCCGAGCGAGCCGAAACCCTGCGCCACCGTGTCGGACTGCACGTCGCCATCATAGTTCTTGCAGGCCCAGACATAGCCGCCCGACCATTTCAGGCTGGACGCGACCATGTCGTCGATCAGGCGGTGCTCGTACCACAGCTTCTTCGCCTTGAACTCGGCCTCGAATTCGGTTTCGTAGACCTCCTGGAAGATGTCCTTGAAGCGGCCGTCATAGGCCTTGAGGATGGTGTTCTTGGTAGACAGATAGACCGGATAGTTGCGCAGCAGGCCATAATTCAGCGAGGCCCGGGCGAACTCGCGGATCGACTCGTCGAGATTGTACATGGCCATGGCGACGCCCGCGCCAGGCGCGTCGAACACGTCATGCTCGATCACCTGGCCGTCCTCGCCGACGAACTTGATCGTCAGCTTGCCCTTGCCGGGGAAGCGGAAATCGGTGGCGCGGTACTGGTCGCCGAAAGCGTGACGGCCGACGATGATCGGCTTGGTCCAGCCGGGTACCAGGCGCGGCACGTTCTTCATGATGATCGGCTCGCGGAAGATGGTGCCGCCGAGGATGTTGCGGATGGTGCCGTTCGGCGACTTCCACATCTTCTTCAGCTTGAATTCCTCGACGCGCTGCTCGTCGGGGGTGATCGTCGCGCATTTCACGCCGACCCCATATTTCTTGATGGCGTTGGCCGAATCGATGGTCACCTGGTCGTTGGTAGCGTCACGGTGCTCGATGCCGAGGTCGTAATATTCGAGCTTCAGGTCGAGATAAGGGTGGATCAGCTTGTCCTTGATGAACTGCCAGATGATGCGGGTCATCTCGTCGCCGTCGAGTTCGACGACCGGGTTCGCCACCTTGATCTTCGCCATGGAAAGAATGCCTCGTTGCTGGGAATGAACGGCCTTGCCAGCATGGCATTCGGCCGGGGGATGCCGCCCGTATATCAAAGCGCTTTTGGCCGCGCAAACGGCGATCGGTCACGAATTGGAGCCTGGGCGGTCGCCATTTGCGAATGCTTCATTTTAGCGGCCAAATATGGCAGGGGACGCTGAAATGCCGCAAACAGCAGTTCATTGACAATCATGCCCGTCACCAAAGATCCCGATAACGCTTCAGCCGCCGGTCCGGCGATCATCCTCGTCGAGCCGCAGCTCGGCGAGAACATCGGCATGGTCGCCCGCGCCATGGCCAATTTCGGCCTGTCCGAACTTCGCCTGGTCAATCCGCGCGACGGCTGGCCAAGCGAGAAGGCGCGCGCCGCGGCCAGCCGCGCCGACCATGTCATCGATGCCGTCACCGTGTTCGACGATCTGGCCTCGGCGCTTGCCGACCTGAACTTTGTTTTCGCGACCACGGCCAGGCAGCGGGATGGCTTCAAAGCCGTGCGCGGCCCTGTGGAGGCGGGCAGGGTGCTGCGCGCCCGTCACGGAATGGGGCAGCGCACAGGCATCCTGTTCGGCCGCGAGCGCTTCGGCCTCTACAATGACGAGGTTGGCCTCGCCGACGAGATCGTCACCTTTCCGGTCGATCCTGATTTCTCCTCCCTCAACATCGCCCAGGCGGCCTTGCTGATGTCCTACGAGTGGATGAAGTCCGGCCTGGAAGACGAGACCAAAACCAACTTTGCGGGTCCGGACATGAAGCCGGCAAGCAAGGAAGAACTGCACGGC
This sequence comes from Mesorhizobium sp. B2-3-5, assembly GCF_006442395.1. Taxonomy (NCBI): domain Bacteria; kingdom Pseudomonadati; phylum Pseudomonadota; class Alphaproteobacteria; order Hyphomicrobiales; family Phyllobacteriaceae; genus Mesorhizobium; species Mesorhizobium sp. B2-3-5. Next base: position 455,234 of record NZ_VFVX01000001.1, read on the forward strand.
CTGTTCGCCTATCTGGAGGGCGCGCTCGAAGCGCGCGGCTACTTCCGCCCGGCACCGAAGAAGCCGAAGATGGTCGACAATCTGCGCGCAGTGCTGACGCGGGCTGGCTTCGCCGAGCCGGAACTGAAGGTGCTGCGCGGTATCATTTCCTCCCTCGACAGGTTTTCACCGGCCATGCCGCGCGGCGACGGCTCTCCGGGCGACGATCCGAGACGATTGCCTGCCGCGGCTGCACGCGCGCGCAAGGCGGATGTCGATCGTCCGGCGCCCGACGCCAATGGCGGCGACAACGACACGCCGCCGCTGGGTGGCAAGGGAACCGACAATGACTGACCGGCCGATCCTGATGTTCGATTCCGGCGTCGGCGGGCTGACAGTGCTGCGCGAGGCACGCGTCCTGATGCCGGACCGGCGCTTCATCTATGTCGCGGACGATGCGGCCTTTCCTTTCGGTGCCTGGGAAGAGCCGGCGCTGCGGACCCACATACTCGATCTCTTTGCCAGACTGCTCGACCGGTTTGCGCCGGCGATTTCCGTTATCGCCTGCAACACCGCCTCGACACTGGTGATCGATGCGCTACGCGACAGATTTCCTGGCCATCCCTTTGTCGGCACCGTGCCGGCGGTGAAGCCGGCGGCTGAGCGCACGCGTTCGGGCCTGGTCTCGGTGCTTGCGACACCCGGAACGGTGAAGCGGCAGTACACGCGCGACCTGATCAGCAAATGGGCACAGAAATGCCATGTCCGTCTGGTCGGCAGCGACAGGCTGGCGGGGCTTGCCGAAGCCTATATGCGCGAGGGCTTTGTCGACGAGGAGGCCGTGCGCGCCGAGATCGCGCCCTGCTTCATGGAACATGACGGTCTCAGGACCGACATCGTGGTGCTGGCCTGCACGCATTACCCGTTTCTGGTCAACCGCATGCGCAAGACCGCGCCATGGCCGGTCGACTGGATCGATCCGGCCGAAGCGATCGCCCGGCGAGCCCTTTCGCTGCTGACGCCGCTTGATGGGTCGCTGCCGCAGGGCGAGCCTGATATCGCCATCTTTACCTCCGGAAAGGCGGATTTCGCCGTCAGCCGCCTCATGCAGGGGTTCGGACTGGCGGTCGCCTGATCTGCGGAACATTGGCGTGTGCGTTGCGTTTTCTCCGACAGGACGATGAAGGAGAACGGCCATGCCAGCCACCTCGAAAGCCCAGCAAAAAGCCGCCGGAGCCGCACTCTCCGCCAAGCGCGGCGAGACGAAAAAGAGCGAACTCAAGGGCGCTTCCAAGGGGATGTACGATTCCATGAGCGAGAAGCAGCTCGAGGAGTTCGCCGAAACGAAGCGCAAGGGACTTCCCGAGAAGAAGTCGAAACACTGAAATCCTGTCGGCTGCATTTGAAGGACGTAGCCCGAACAGACCAAAGCCCGCAGCGCACCGCGGGCTTCGTGTCAGAGGCTAAAATTCTCGGCTAGGCTACCAACGGTGGCAGCGCCGCACCCTTTCGACGATCACCCGGCGGTGACCATGCCGCCACACCACCCTCTTCTTCACGATGACGCGGCAGACCTGTTTATGCCCGTGCCAGTGGCGGGCCATTGCCGGTTCCGGTGCCACCGCCATCGAACCCGCAAGCACCGCGGCGCCTGCCAGGGTAAGGAAGAATTTCTTCATAAGAATTGCGCTCCTCTCGCTCCAGTCCCTTCCTGGTGCCGTTGGCGCAACAACCTCCCGCCACATCCGGCACTGCATCAACGCGTGAAACGCTATATCGTTGTCCTGCCTGGTGCCAGTCATAAGCTTGACACCGGTTAAATCTCGGTTTAATCAGCCGCCAACGCCGGGCAGCGATGTCCGGTGTTTGTTTGTATACGCAAGATCAGTCACCCTGGTTGTCTCTGGTCTTGTTTGAACTGACGTGTCCCGTGGGTTTTCCGCCGCGTTGCGTGGGAAAACCCTGTCAGGTCTCGAAAACGGAGGCCAGAGGAGGGCGCGTTTCCTTCACCCGGACCATGAGGTTCCGGGTGTGTTGTTTTGAAAGGGAATGCGATGAGCAAGCGCGAATCCGCGAAGTACAAGATCGACCGCCGTCTTGGCGAAAATATCTGGGGCCGCCCGAAGTCCCCGGTCAACAAGCGTGAATACGGCCCCGGCCAGCATGGCCAGCGCCGCAAGGGCAAACTTTCCGACTTCGGCCTGCAGCTGCGCGCAAAGCAGAAGCTGAAGGGTCACTATGGCGACGTTTCGGAAAAGCAGTTCCGCAAGGTCTATGAAGAGGCCGACCGCCGCAAGGGCGATACCTCGGAGAACCTGATCGGCCTGCTCGAGTCGCGTCTCGACGCGGTCGTCTACCGTGCCAAGTTCGTGCCGACCATTTTTGCCGCCCGTCAGTTCGTCAACCACGGCCACATCAACGTCAACGGCAAGCGCGTCAACATCGGCTCGTACCGTTGCAAGCCGGGCGACGTCGTCGAAGTGCGCGAGAAGTCGAAGCAGTTGGTGATCGTTCTGGAATCGGTCGCACTCGCCGAGCGCGATGTGCCTGATTACATCGAGGTCGATCATAACAAGATGGTCGCGACCTTCGGGCGTATCCCGGGCCTGTCGGACGTTCCTTTCGCCGTCCAGATGGAGCCGAACCTGGTCGTCGAATTCTATTCGCGCTAAGCGAACATCCTTTGCCATGCCATCGAAAGGCCGCCCCTCGAGGCGGCCTTTTTGTTTCGCTCATCCGCTTTGGCGTTTCGATTTTCCGACCGATGCGCTAATCCGTGCGGACGTCACATTCCGGAGCCGCCGCGCCATGAACATGCAGCCAGACATCGAGACGCTTGAACCGGGCGCCGAAGGCGGCTCCCACCCGCTGTTTGCCGATGTGCCGTCCTCGGTCGAGTTCAACAAGTTGCGCAAGCGGCTGCTGCGGCTGACTCGTCAGGCGATCGAGGATTTTTCGATGGTCAAGCCGGGCGAGCGCTGGCTGGTCGCGCTGTCGGGCGGCAAGGATTCCTACGGGCTGCTCGCAATGCTGCTCGATCTCAAATGGCGTGGCCTGCTGCCGGTTGAACTGCTGGCCTGCAATCTCGACCAGGGCCAGCCGAATTTTCCCAAGCACATCCTGCCCGATTATCTCAACGCCAATGGTATCGCCCACCGCATCGAATACCGGGACACCTATTCAGTCGTCACCGACAAGCTGCCGCAAGGCAGCACCTATTGCTCGCTCTGCTCGCGGCTGCGGCGCGGCCATCTCTATCGCATCGCGCGCGAGGAGGGATGCTCGGCGCTGGTGCTTGGTCACCACCGTGAGGACATTCTCGAAACCTTCTTCATGAACCTCTTCCATGGCGGCCGGCTTGCCGCCATGCCGCCAAAACTGCTCAACGACGAAGGCGACGTCATGGTGCTGCGGCCGCTGAGCTACTGCGCCGAAGCAGATCTCGAGAAATTCGCAGCGGCGATGCGGTTTCCGATCATTCCCTGTGATCTCTGCGGCAGCCAGGAAGGCCTCCAGCGCAACGCCATGAAGGCGATGCTGGAGGACATAGAAAGACGCATGCCCGGCCGCAAGGACACGATGATCCGCGCGCTGTCCAACACCCGACCATCGCATCTGCTTGACAGGAACCTGTTCGATTTTGCCGCCCTGAACCAAACCCTCATCACAGGACAAGACGCTTCCGATGACATTTGATGATAACGCCATCGACTGGCTGGCCAGCCTGCTGGCCGAGGCGGCCGACATCGAAATCATGCCCCGCTTTCGCCGGTTGGGCGATGGCGACATCCGTCAGAAGACTTCGGCCGCCGACTTAGTCACGGAGGCCGATGTCAATGCCGAACGGCTGATCACCGCGCGGCTGCGCCAGCGTTATCCCTCGGCCATGGTTATCGGCGAGGAAGCCTGTTCGGACAATCCGGCGCTGCTCGACGGTCTGGGCGATGCCGATCTGGCTTTCGTCATCGACCCTGTCGACGGCACGTTCAACTTCGCATCCGGCGTGCCCCTGTTCGGCGTGATGCTTGGCGTCGCGGTCAAGGGGGAGACGGTCGCCGGCATCATCCACGATCCAGTCGGCAAGGACTGGCTGATTGGCGCCAAGGGTGCCGGCAGCCATATCCGCCACGCAAACGGCGCGCTGGAGAACGTGCGGGTTGCCGCGCCCGCGCCGATTTCACAGATGACCGGTGCGGTCTCCTGGCAGTACATGGCGGAGCCCGAGCGCACGCGGCTGGCCTGCAACCAGACCAAGACGCTGTCGCAATTCAACTATCGCTGCGCCGCGCATGAATACCGCCTGCTGGCGAGCGGCCACGGCCATTTCGTCGTCTACAACAAGCTGATGCCCTGGGATCATCTCGCCGGTGTGCTGATCCATGCCGAAGCCGGCGGCCATGCCGCGCGTTTCGACGGCAGCGCCTATCTGCCGGCGCATGTCGGTGGCGGCCTGCTGGTGGCGCCAGACAAGGAAAGCTGGCAGGAGCTACGCCGCGAGCTCTGGGCGGAGTAGGATCGACCGGGTTGTGCGACCGACAGATTGATGCAATTTCATGCCAATCGAGAGGGTTCCGTAGATGAAGTCTCGGTCCACGATTGTTGCAGCAGCCCTCGCCATCACCTTGGTTGTTGGCTCCAACCAGGCGAGATCGCAGCAGCGCCCATGCCGCAGTCCCGATCCTGTCGATACGATAAAGGAGATGTCCGCCGCGATCTTCGCTTGTTGGCAGCCGCCGCCTGGAACAGCAGGCATGTCCCTGACATTGCGTTTTTCGCTTCGCCGAAACGGTACGCTGATTGGCAAACCTCGCGCCACCTACTCCAAACTGGGAGGCGACGACGCGCTCAGCCGCGCCTTCGTCGCTTCCATTCTTGAGGCCCTCGACAAGGCCTTGCCGTTGCCCGTTTCAGACAGCATGGGCGAGGCAATCGCAGGACGTATGCTTGCTCCTCGCTTTACGGCAGCCCTCGTAGGCTCATCCTGATGCATCTCGCTCGAAAGCGTGTCGCCCAGAGTGTGCCGTGGCTTGGGACAACGACAAGCGCAAACGACAATTCAATGCAGGTCGGTGATGTGCCCTGAAACGGGTGGGTTGTGCGGTTGGAACATCTTGCCGCGCTCGGCAAGAAGAATCATCAACAGCGCCGCGACCGAGACGCTGCAGAAGCCGGCGGCAAGCGGCGTCACCGTTCCGTTGAAAGCTTGACCGATCAGCGTACCGAGAATGCCGCCGAGAAACGTCTGCATGAAACCCAGGATTGACGACGCCGTGCCGGCCAATTGACCGAGCGGCTCCATGGCCAACGCGTTGAAATTGGCGCCAAGCGCACCGAACGGAAGCATGGCGCCGGCAAAGAAGGTGATGAACAGCCAAAGCGGCATCTTCGTTTCCAGCGAAACGACCAGCCACGCCAGGCTGATGACCAGAAACAGCAGCAGCGCGCTCTGCGACAGGCGGCGCATGCCGATCCGGCCGACGAGACGCGAGTTAAGGTAGTTGGAGAAGGCGAGCACGCCAGCGACCCCGGCGAAGATCACTGGGAACATCTCGCCGACGTTGAAGATATTGACGTAGATTTGCTGCGCCGAGGCAATGAAGCCGAACATGGCGCCGAAAATGAAAGTACTGGCAAAGGCATAGCAGAGCGCGATGCGGTTGGTGAGCACGATGCGGAAGCCGCCGAGGATGGAGGAGACCGTTAGCGTCCGGCGATATTCGGGATGCAGCGTTTCGGGCAGACGCAGCAGCGACCATGCCGAGACGATCAAGGCGCCGATGGCCATGGTGACGAAGATCCAATGCCAGGTCGCGAACAGCATGATGAACTGACCGATGCCGGGAGCAATGACCGGTATCGCCATGAACACCATGAAGATTAGCGACATCACTTCGGCCATACGCCGGCCTTCGAACGTGTCGCGCACGATCGAAACCGCGATGACGCGGGTGGCGGCTGCACCAACGCCCTGCACGGCACGGCAAAGCAGAAGGGTTTCGAAACTTGGCGCAATGGCGGCCGCGGCGGCCGCCGCCACGTAGATGATCAGGCCGGCGACGAGTGGCGAGCGGCGTCCGTAACGGTCCGAGATCGGGCCGAAGAAGAGCTGGCCGCCGCCAAAGCCCAGAATATAAGCGGTGACGACATATTGCCGGTGGTTTTCATTCTCGACGCCGAGCGAGGCGCCGATCTGCTGCAGCGCCGGCAGCATGATGTCGATGGCCAGTGAATTGAGCGCCATCAGCGCCGCGCAAAGCGCAATGAACTCCCAGCGCGGAATGGGCACTTTGCTTGCCCGTTGCGGCGCTATCGATTGCTGGTCCACGGCAAGTCCAATCTCTCAAACGAAGACGCGCCGCCGGGCCGGCGCATTGGCTCGTCTTGGTCCCGACGTTAGGGATATACGACGTCAGAGACAAAAAAATTGCCGAGGTGGGGCCGCCCCGGTGCTCAGCGCAGTCGTTCCGAAATGCCCGAAACCGAAATCAGGCGGCGCCTTTGACGCTCACGCCCTTTTCGACCAGGAAGTCCTGCAACTCGCCGGCCTGGAACATCTCGCGCACGATGTCGCAGCCGCCGACGAATTCGCCCTTGACGTAGAGCTGCGGGATCGTCGGCCAGTTGGAATAGTCCTTGATGCCCTGGCGCAGTTCAGCCGAGTCCAGAACGTTCACGCCTTTATAGTCGGCGCCGATATAGTCGAGGATCTGGACGACCTGGCCGGAAAAACCGCACTGCGGAAAACCGGGCGTGCCCTTCATGAAAAGGACGACGTCGTTGCTCTTCACTTCATTGTCGATGTAGTCGTTGATGCCGCTCATGGAGGATCCTTTCACGCCTGTGGGAGTCAGGCTCGAAGCATGTCCTTCAGATAAACCCATAGGTTGCCCGAAACAAGACATTAGCCGCGCCGGGGCCGAAATGGCGCAAAGAGTGGAGCGTTTTGGGCCAAGCGGGTGCCGAGTTGGTTGATCCTCAGTCGGGAACGCTTGTCTGCAGCGCCAATGCATGCAGCACGCCGCCCATATTGCCCTTCAGCGCGTCATAGACCATCTGGTGCTGCTGGACGCGGCTCTTGCCGCGAAAGCTTTCGGCCACGACTTCGGCGGCGTAATGATCGCCATCGCCGGCGAGATCGCGGATCGTCACGCGGGCGTCCGGTATGCCGTCCTTGATCAGTTTTTCAATGTCGCGGGCGTCCATTGCCATTGCAGAATTTCCTGTTTCGGGCGGGCGGCGACTTGGCCGCCCGTGCGATGAGAGTCGGGGTAAACCTAAAGCCTTTCCGGCTGGGATTGAAGCCGTTCCGTCCGCCATCGGAGCGATTGTCGGCTACGAGGCATTCTCATCGTGATGGATCGCATCGTCCGCAGGCTCGTCATCGCGCATCGAGAAGGTGCGGCCAAGGCTGAAGACCAGCACATAGAGGGGAAGGTTCACCGCCAGATTGGCGATCGGCAGGTAGCCGGTCATCCGCCAGGCGGGCGAGAAGAACGGCTGGCCATAGCCATCGCAGACAAGCGAAGAGCCATATTCCCACAATGCCCCCAGCACGGCCGCGACAGCGAAAAGCTTGATGCAGGTGACGACCTGACCTGTTCGCGTGTTGTCCGGCAGAAGCCGGGTCCAAAGCACCAGGCAAATGATCGGAACCGCGTAGATGAGGTCCTGCAGCACCAGCATCGGAAGTGTGCCGTTGGCCGCGGCGAGAAATTCGGCGCGCGTTTCCAGCCTCGGACAAACCTCGCTCGAGGTTGTCGAGAGCAGGAAGAAACCGAACGGCCCGAGGAACCAGAAGAAGAACAGCGACGGCCAGAAGACAGCTGCGAGCAGCGCCCGGGCGGCCAGCCTCGTCAACTGGCCTGGTCCATGAAGCGCGGGAACCAGCCCTCATGCGCGGCGGTCAACGCGCTGACCGGGATCGCCCTGGCGTCGCCGAGCTTCAGCGCGGCGCCGCCGGTCGAGCCGATCCAGGGCGCGAAGATGCCGAGTTCGCCCTGCTGCTTGCGGATGGCGTCCCATTGCCCGCCATGTGGATCGATCGACAGCGTCAAGAGATAGCGGCCCTGATCCTCGCCGAACCAGACCGGTATCGGATCGGTGCCGACCAGTCCGGGAACGGTCGCGCCAAGGCCCGACGCCATCGCCATTTCGGCCAAGGCGACCGCAATGCCGCCGTCCGAAACATCATGCGCCGCCGTGACGATGCCGGACGCGATCAGCGAACGCACATGGTCGCCGACGCGCCTCTCGTGCTCGAGGTCGACCGGCGGCGGCGGGCCGTCGGTGCGGCCATGGATGTCTCTGAAATAGACGGACTGGCCAAGATGCGTGCCCCAGGAAGCGGGAGCGCCGACCAGCAGGATCATCTGGCCCTCGGCCGCGAAGCCGATCCGCACCATCTTCGACCAGTCGGCGATCAGGCCGACGCCACCGATGGTCGGTGTTGGCAGGATGCCCTGGCCGTTGGTCTCGTTGTAGAGCGAGACGTTGCCAGAAACGATCGGGAAGCCGAGTGCCCGGCAGGCGTCGCCGATGCCTTTCACCGCGCCGACCAGCTGGCCCATGATCTCGGGTCGCTCCGGATTGCCGAAATTGAGGTTGTCGGTGGCGGCCAGCGGCAACGCGCCGGTGGCTGTGAGATTGCGCCAGCACTCGGCCACCGCCTGCTTGCCGCCCTCATAGGGGTCGGCTTCGCAATAGCGCGGCGTGACGTCGGACGAGAAGGCGAGCGCCTTGGTCGGATGGCCCTCGACGCGCACCACGCCGGCATCGCCGCCGGGAAGCTGCAGCGAATTGCCCTGGATCAGCGTGTCGTATTGTTCCCAGACCCAGCGGCGCGACGAAAGATCCGGTCCGCCGAGCAGTTTCAGCAGTGCCTCGGCGACATCGGCCTGCGGAATATCGTTGGCGGCAAGCGGCGCCGGCTTCTTGGGTTCGATCCAGGGACGGTCGTATTCCGGCGCCTTGTCGCCGAGATCCTTGATTGGCAGGTCGGCGACCTGATCACCTTGATGCAATACACGGAAACGCAAATCGTCGGTGGTATTGCCGACAATGGCGAAGTCGAGACCCCATTTGTGGAAGATCGCCTCGGCTTCCTTTTCCTTTTCGGGGCGCAGCACCATCAGCATGCGCTCCTGGCTTTCCGACAGCATCATCTCGTAGGCGCTCATGCGCTCTTCGCGCACCGGCACCTTGTCGAGATCGAGCTCGATGCCAAGGTCGCCCTTGGCGCCCATCTCGACCGCCGAACAGGTGAGCCCCGCGGCACCCATGTCCTGGATGGCGATGACGGCGCCGGAGGCCATCAGCTCGAGGCAAGCCTCCAACAGGCATTTTTCGGTGAAGGGGTCGCCGACCTGCACGGTCGGGCGCTTCTCGTCGATCTTATCGTCGAATTCCGCCGAGGCCATGGTGGCGCCGCCGACGCCGTCGCGGCCGGTCTTGGCGCCGAGATAGACAACCGGCAGGCCGACGCCCTTGGCTTCCGACAGGAAGATGGCGTTGGTCTTGGCAAGGCCGGCCGCGAAGGCGTTGACCAGGATGTTGCCATTGTAGCGGGCATCGAAATTGACTTCGCCGCCGACCATCGGCACGCCAAAGGAGTTGCCATAGCCGCCGACGCCGGAAACCACGCCGGCGACGAGATGCCTGGTCTTGGCGTGGTCGGGAGCGCCGAAGCGCAATGCGTTCATCGCCGCGATCGGCCGCGCCCCCATGGTGAAGACATCGCGCAGGATGCCGCCGACGCCGGTCGCCGCGCCCTGGTAGGGCTCGATGAAAGACGGGTGGTTATGGCTCTCCATCTTGAAGACGACGCAGTCGCCGTCGCCGATGTCGACCACGCCGGCATTCTCGCCCGGCCCCTGGATGACCTGCGGCCCGGTGGTCGGCAGCGTGCGCAGCCACTTCTTCGAAGATTTGTAGGAGCAGTGCTCGTTCCACATCGCCGAGAAGATGCCGAGTTCGGTGAAGCTCGGCTCGCGTCCGACGAGATCGAGAATGCGCTGATACTCATCGGGCTTCAGCCCATGGGCGGCGATAAGTTCTGGAGTGATCGGCACGGAATTGGAAATGGTCATGGGCGGGGATGTATGTCCATGGAGCGGGGATTTTGAGTCCCCTCTTATCGCAAGCTTTGCGGCCGATACACCCGTCGGTTGGCGAAAACGCACGAAAACCTGACAAAGCCACAGGGAGGCCGATGGTTGGCGTCCCTGGTGCCCGAGGCGCTTCGCGGTTCAGGAGAAGCTGTCGTAGCCCGCGCGGCCCTCATCGAGGAGGCGCCTGATGATCGCAACGCCGTCGGCGACGTCTCCACGCAGTCTCGGCTGCGAAACACCGAAACGGACGCCATGAAAGACCTGTTCCGAGCGGCCGGCCTTGAACTCGTCCTCGTCGTCGATCAGCACGCCGTGTTCCAGGCAGGCGTTCTTGAAGGTGCCGGAAAGCCAGGGGTCGGGCAGGGTAAGCCAGACAAAGGGCACCTTGTCGTGTGACTTGAACGCGAAGCCGGCCAAGGTCTCGCGAACGATCGCGATGCGGGCGCTGATTTCGGCGATGCTGCGCTTGCGGATATCGCTGGCCTGCCCCGAAAGCACCAGACGGGCATTCACCTCGGCCAGCAGGAACGGCATGCCGCCGGTCATCATCTTGTGGGCGACGCGGATACGGTGGCGATAGGCGGGCGGGCAGGAGAGCCAGCCACCGCGCATGCCGGCCGCCACCGATTTCGACAGGCCGCCGGCAACGATCGTGCGTTCGGGCGCGAATTCGGCCAGCAGCGGTGTCGGGTCGTCGGTCAGGTTGCCGTAAAGGTCGTCCTCGATCATGACGACATTGTAGTCGCGCGCAACCCGCGCGATCGCCTCGCGGCGCGCGGCCGACAATGTCGCCAGTGTCGGATTCTGCGCGGTCGGCATCAGGAAGATCATCCTGGGATGCTTTTGCGCGCAGACGCGCTCAAAATCGTCGGGATCGATGCCTAGGTCATCCGATGCCACCAGCGCGGTGCGCCGGCCGATCAGCCCAGCACTGCGGGATATCTGCGAATAGGTGAGGTGTTCGAAGGCGACATAGTCGCCAGGCGTTGTCAGCGCGGCGATCGCGCCCATCACCGCGGCATGGGTGCCGAGCGTCGGAACGATGGCGTCGGCGGCTGGTCGAAAGGAATTGCGCGACAGCCACCGGGCGCCGGCTTCATACCAGCGGTCCGGAAAATCGCGCGTATAGCTTGAAATTTCGTGCGGATGATCCTGTGCGGTGCGCGACAGCACATCGGCGACATCAGCGCCCTGGCCGATATCGGGTGCCGCGGTGCTGTCGAAACGCAGCTTGTCCTTGGGCGCATCGACATAGCGCGTGCCTTCCACGCTGACGTCGAGGGCCTCCGGCTTCACGCCTTCGGCACGCTGGCCGAGCACATAGGTTCCTCGCCCCACTTCGCCACTCACCAGCCCGCGCTCGCGCAGCAATTGGTAGGCCCGGCCGACCGTGCCGACGGTGGCGCCGATGTCATAGGCGAGGTCGCGCTGCGGCGGCAGTTTCGCGCCGGCATCGATCACGCCCCGGTCGATATCTGACTCAATGCTGTCAGCAAGGCGCTGATAAAGAGGACCGGAACCGGCGGTGAGGTCTGGAAGCCAACTTGTCATGGTGACAATTTTGTATATTGCACCGAATTGTGAGTCAATACATATCGACAGCGTACCCGAGAAGGGGTACAATCGAGAAGTCCGGTAGATAAAAATGGATACAATCGCGACAATCCGTCATTCGAGACCCGAGCTATCAGGCCAGGCGCTACGCCCGTCCGGCCAACGCGGCTTTGTCGGCAGCATAGTGCGTGTGATCAGGTCGTTAGCCAGATGGATCGACCATTTGCTGGAGCGCCGCCGCAGCCGGCTGGCGTTGCTGGAGATGACCGACGATCAGCTCAAGGACATCGGCATTTCCCGATGCGATGCCCACCGTGAGGCCATCAGGCCTTTCTGGGAGTAGGCTGGTCTTAGCGGACACTCTTGGTCCGCAGACGCGCAACGCCAGGATCGACGAAAACGGCGACAACGCAGATCATCAGAAACATCGCTGTGACGGCCAGCGCCGCCATGGCAACACTGGCTGCACCGTTCTTGGCGACGTCGAGGAAGCGGCCGATGGGCTAGGCAGTTGCCGCACAGGCCGGGTTGCCGGCCTGCCAGCGGGCGATGTCGGCCCCGATGCGTGCGCCAAGCGGGTCGTTCATCAGCGGTCCGAACACGTCGACACGGCTCGAATTGCCTTGCGCCTGCACGACCAGCAACGGCTTGCCGCCATAGTGCTTGGCCGGCACCAGCAGGAAGCGCGGCGTGCCGCTGAAGGAGTTCAGCTCATTGGCCATCTGATATTGCCTGAAGGCCGGGTCCTTGCTGGCGATCCAGCATTTGTGGGCCGATATCGCCACCTGTTCCATGGCCAGCAGCGCAGCACTCTTGCCTGAAGGCACCGGCGTGCTCTTCGGGCTCGATTGGCACGATGCCAAGACAAAGCCTGCCAGGGCAACGAAGGTGATCGTCTTGCTCTTGATCAAGCGGCACCCATCTCGAGTTCGGACAGAAAGATTTTCAGGCCGTCGGTCATCTCGCCCCATACTCTCGACAATGCCGGGTGCTGCAGGGCGATCTGCTCATAGGCATCGAATTTGGGATAGGCGTCGAGCAGGTCTTGGCGGCCTATCATGGCGCGGAAATTGTTGAAGATGAAGCGCGTCGGCGTCAGCCAGGCGTCGGCGAAACTGATTTCGTCGCCGAGCGCGAAAGGGCCTTGCGCCATGCGCGCCTCGATCGCCGCCAGCCCGTGGTGCAGGCGGGCGAATTGGGTTTCGATCTCGGCATTGTTGCGCTCAGGCATGAAATGCAGTTCGAAAAGCTTCATAGTCGGCGCAAGCACATCGAGATCGGTGATGCGTGCGAACATGCGCACAAGAGCGCGATCCCTGGAATCAGCGGGCAGCAGTGCCGGTTCCGGAAAGCGTTCCTCGAGATATTCGGCGATCACCACCGACTCGACGATCGTTTCGCCCGAGCCGGTGATCAGCACCGGAATCCGGTTCATCGGCGAGATGGCGCGAAATTCTTCGGGGATCGGAAAACCCGGCGGTGGCGCGATGATCTTGAGCGGGACGTCCTTGATATAGGCCAGCGCCCGCACGATCGAAGAGTAGGGCGACAACGGCCGCGAATAGAGTTTCATGACCGTCTCTCTCCCCAGTGAAGCGAACTTTTCCAACGAGACGGGCTGGAATGTCCGGCTGTTCTCAACGCGTCCGCCTCGATGATTTCAGGCGGCGATGCCGAGGGCGCCTTCGAAAAGCGCACGGCCGTCGCTGCCGCCATGTGCGGTCTCGATCAGGTTTTCAGGATGCGGCATCAGACCAAGCACATTGCCTTGTTCGTTGATGATGCCGGCAATGTCGTTGATCGAGCCGTTCGGATTGGTGCCCTCCGCATAACGGAACACCACCTGGCCCTCGCCTTCGACGCGAGCCAGCGTCTCGGCGTCGGCAAAATAGTTGCCGTCGTGATGCGCCACCGGCGAGCGAATGATCTGGCCGGGCTGATAGCGGCGGGTGAACATGGTGTTGGCGTTGGTTATCTGCAGTTTTACCTGCCGGCAGACGAATTTCAGCGAGGAGTTGCGCATCAAGGCGCCTGGCAGCAGTCCGGCCTCGACCAGGATCTGAAAGCCGTTGCAGACGCCGATGACCATGACGCCCTTGGCTGCCTTTTCGGCGACCGCCCGCATGACCGGCATGCGCGCGGCGATCGCGCCGCAACGCAGATAATCGCCGAAGGAGAACCCGCCCGGAATGGCGATCAGGTCGACATCGGGGATTTCGGTATCGGTCTGCCAGACGGTAGCCGGCGCATGTCCGGAAATCTTGGTCAGCGCCGCGATCATGTCGCGGTCGCGATTGAGGCCAGGCAGAAGGACGACGGCTGATTTCATTTTGGTTCGAAAGGCCTCTGAGATTCGGCGAGTTCGCGCGGGTCGAGACGGCGGTCAATGCGTTCAAGCCGATCATCCTGACGGGCGAGAATTCCGTAGATGTTGTGGATATCGCTTTGCGTTGCCACCATGTGACCTCGCATTACATTCAATTCCCGTTTCGTCTCGGAGACATCCTGACGAAGTTCGCCGATTTCGTGATGCACGCCCTTCATAAGCTCAAACATCAGTTCGTTCGTGACTTCCGCCATCATGCCCTCCGACACAACCTCAGGTAAGCGTCACACTATAATTCTCAATCACCGTATTCGCCAGCAGCTTGTCGCACATGGCCTTGAGATCAGCCTCGGCCTTGGCCTTGTCGGCCCCGGCCAGCTCGACATCGAACACCTTGCCTTGCCGCACCGTGCCGACGCCATCGAAGCCAAGCCCCGACAGCGCGTGTTCGATCGCCTTGCCCTGAGGGTCGAGCACGCCATTCTTGAGGGTGACGGTAATGCGGGCCTTGATCACGCTGGACATGCTCCTGCTCGAATAGTGGTCTTGGTTAGTGCGGCTTGCCCTTGAGGCCATCGGTCGAGGCGACAAGCACCGGACCGGTGGGGCGGGGCGGCTCGTTCTCGTTCATGATGCCGAGGCGGCGGGCGACTTCCTGATAGGCCTCGACGAGGCCGCCCATGTCGCGGCGGAAGCGATCCTTGTCGAGCTTGTCCTGCGTCGCCACGTCCCACAGGCGGCAGGAGTCCGGCGAAATCTCGTCGGCGACGACGATGCGCATCATGTCGCCCTCGAACAGGCGGCCGCATTCGATCTTGAAGTCGACGAGCTGGATGCCGACGCCCATGAACAGGCCGGAGAGGAAATCGTTGACGCGGATCGCGAGCGCCATGATGTCGTCGATCTCCTGCGGGCTCGCCCAGCCGAAGGCCGTGATGTGCTCTTCCGACACCATCGGGTCGTCGAGCGCGTCGGCCTTGTAATAGAATTCGATGATCGAGCGCGGCAAAACCGTGCCTTCCTCGATGCCAAGGCGCTTGGACAGCGAACCGGCGGCGACATTGCGCACCACCACTTCGAGCGGGATGATCTCGACTTCCTTGATCAACTGCTCGCGCATGTTGAGCCGGCGGATGAAATGGGTCGGGATGCCCATGCGGTTCAGATGGTTGAAGATGTGCTCGGAAATGCGGTTGTTGAGCACACCCTTGCCGTCGACGACCTCGTGTTTCTTCTTGTTGAAAGCGGTGGCATCATCCTTGAAGAACTGGATGAGCGTGCCCGGCTCGGGTCCCTCATAGAGGATCTTGGCCTTGCCTTCATAAATGCGGCGGCGATTTTTCATTTGATTTTTCTCTGGATTTGCGGGCAGGCGGCAAGCGACCAGTTCCTGTCCGTCTGCCTAAATTAGTGCGGCGACGGGGGCGTTCAATGCCGGGTCTATCCCAATCACATCGTTTGCTCAATCGGCAAATCCTTTCAATCAACCGCTTTCAGGACCGAAATGCCGCAGCGCAGCATGCGACGAAGCATATTGACCGGCTCGCGACCTTTTGGTTTGTGCTTTGGCAATACACATATCCATCGCCAACGAATCGGATTTGACCCGGAGGGAAGCCATGAGCAGCATGAAGGATCGCGAAGAGGGCTTTGAGCGCAAGTTTGCCTTCGATGAGGAACTCCGGTTCAAGGCCTCGGCGCGCCGCAACAAGGCGCTTGGCCTGTGGGCTGCTGAAAAGCTTGGAAAGTCGGGCGCCGACGCCGATGCCTACGCCAAGGAAGTGGTTGTTTCCGATATCGAGGAAGCCGGCGATCACGACGTGTTCCGCAAGATCCGCAAGGATTTCGATGCCGCGGGCGTCGCCCAGTCGGACCATCAGATCCGTCGCACCATGGACGAACTGATGGCGCAGGCCATCGAGCAGATCAAGAACACCTGATCCGGGCCGAAGCAGGCTCCGCAAAAGTGTCTGCGACAAACCTAGGAATGACTGGACCAATCGACCGCCCGGCCGTTCCGGGCGGTTTTTCTTTGCCTTTGTCGCGCTTTCCGGCTGAACTGCCGACGTTAACAAGGAAAGAGATTAGATGTCCCTGAGGTCCCGCCTTGCCGCCGATGAAACGCTG
The DNA here is from genome assembly GCF_006442395.1 of Mesorhizobium sp. B2-3-5. NCBI lineage: Bacteria > Pseudomonadati > Pseudomonadota > Alphaproteobacteria > Hyphomicrobiales > Phyllobacteriaceae > Mesorhizobium > Mesorhizobium sp. B2-3-5. The sequence continues at coordinate 471,326 of NZ_VFVX01000001.1, forward strand.
GTTACCGCCTGGTCCGGCGTGCCGGATGCCCTGACCGTCGAGATTCTCGCCAGACAGGGATTCGATGCGGTTACGCTCGACATGCAGCATGGCGGCCATCACGAGGACAGCGTGCTTCGCGGTCTCATGCCGGTGCTCGCCGCAAACAAGCCCGCGCTGGTGCGCATTCCTGTCGGCCGTTTCGACATGGCGAGCCGGGCGCTCGATTTCGGCGCCGAGGCGGTCATCGCGCCGATGGTGAATTCGGTGGCCGACGCAAGGCTGTTCGCCGCGGCCATGAAATATCCGCCGCTCGGCGAGCGCTCATGGGGCCCGACCTATGCCTTCCCGCGCCATGGCAAGGGCGACCAAGCCGAATGGCTGCGCGACACCAATCAGCGCACGATGGCTTTTGCAATGGTCGAGACGCGCGCCGCGCTCGATGCTCTCGACGGCATCCTCGACACGCCGGGCATTGACGGCATTTTCCTCGGGCCGTCCGATTTCTCGATCGCCTGGACCAATGGCGCCACGGTCAGTTCCACGCTGGAAAGCATGATGGAGACAGTGGCGTCGGTTGCCGAGCGCACCCGCAAGGCCGGAAAACATGCCGCGATCTATGTCGTCGAACCGGCAATTGCCGGCCGTGTCGTGTCGATGGGCTATCGCCTGCTCGCCACCGGCTCCGAGCATGCACTGATTTCGTTGGGCGCGAAGTCCCTGCTGAAGAGCATGCGGGACTCGATCGGGTCCTGAGTCCGGACTGGACAAATTGCTCCCACAAGAGTCGCGTGGTCATGCCGTTTCGGGCGCCGCCGTGGCTGGCGCGCTGCGTCTGAATTTGTTGAACAGAGCGTTGAGTGCCTGGACCCACCAGTTGTTGAAGGCCATCAGCGGCAACGCGGCGACGATCGAACCCAGTATGGTGGCGGCGGTGGCGAGTGCGGCGGAGCCGCTGGCCAGCACCATCCATGACCCTAATGAGCAGATCACGGGTACATGCACGAGGTAGAGCGGGAAGGACATTTCGCCCAGGAAACGTGCTGCCTTGCTCGACAACCATGACGGCGGGTTCTCCACACTCAGCATGGCGTAGACCAACATGATGCTTGCCGGGATGGACACGCAGGCTTGCCGCAAGCCTACATCGGAAATCGCGATCTCAAGCACGGCGAAAGGGCGGTATATGCCTACGGCACTCCCAGCATAACCCAGCAGCATCAGGGAAACGGTCACCAAGGCACCTCTTACCCATGGCTTCGAGCGAATTACCCATGGCTTCGAGCGAAATTCCATGGCCAGAAGAGAATAGAGAACCAGGCTGGCCGGAAAGGCACAAAGGTAGAAATTGACCTGCAACGCCAAGAACACGCCTATTGCGACGCCGAACCAGGACAGCAGCGCCGAGCGGGCCTGGAGGAAAAAGATGATCGGGGCGAGGGCGAAGATCAGCACGCTCCCCCAGAACTCGACCACCATGGTCCACAGGCTGCTGTCATAATATTGGTCGCCGAAAATGAATGTCCGCCAAGCGCCCTGCAGGAACGCGTCGGCGAAACTCGCGGTCTCCGGCGAAAGCGTCTTTGAAGCGTTGCCGAAGCTGCTCAGCCACTTCGATTGGGTTACGGCGGCCGCATCCTCGAAGAAATATAGATCGAGCTTGAAGACAAGGCAGGACGACAGAGCCGTAACAAGCACCGGGCCAGCCAGGCGTGGCAGGCGCTTGATCGCAGCCAGCCGCAGATATTCTGCTTTGCGGGTCTGAAAATAACGCTTCACAAGCACATAGGAAGACAGGACGAAAAACAGATAGACGGCGGAGGCACCATTGAAGGCGACGAAAGCCGGACTGGTTTTGAGCGATTGCGCAGCGGCGTCTCCGGTGCCGTTTGCCGACGGAGCAAAAGCAGCCAAGTTATGCCCATTCAAAACAACAAGCGCCGCGACACCTCTCAAGAATTCTAGGGAAGCATCCTTGCGCAAGCATTGGCCCTTTGACTGAATATGAATAATACTTATTTCAGTCCGCTCTAAAATATACGTTCAACAAGCGGATGCGCTAGCATGGCAAATAAACGCGAGTTACATTAAGTTATTGTTTATTTCAGGTCCGCGGTTTGATTGCTGCCTCGGCGTAGAGTTTGGCCATATGTCAGAGTTCGGTCAGGAACTTGGCGAAGGTCATCGATCCCTCGGGCCAAGGGCCAAAGCCTGAATCCTCGCTGAGATGACCGGTCTCGCCGGCATCGATGAACAGCGAGCCCCAGGCGCCGGCAATGTCCTCGGCGACATCGAAGGCGCAGAACGGGTCGTTGCGGCTGGCGATCACGATCGAGGGAAAAGGCAACGGCTCGCGTGGGTAGGGGCCGAAGGTCATCAGATGCTTCGGCTTGATCTTGGGGTTCGCGACATCGGGCGGCGCCACGAAGAAGGCGCCTGCCACCGGCTTCACGAATTGCGACATGGCCTGCACGGCCGCCGCGACACCGAGCGAGTGAGCGACGATGACCACCGGTCTCTCGGCCTCGTTGACCGCTCTGGCCACGCTCGCCGTCCAGTCCTCGCGCACCGGCTTGGACCACTCCGCCTGCTCGACGCGCCGCGCCGTCGACAGTTTCGATTGCCAGCGGGTCTGCCAATGCTCGGGTCCGGAATTGGTGTAGCCCGGAACGATCAGAATATCTGCGTCTTTGACCTTCATGGCGCTGAGATAGCGAGCGCGATTGCCGCATGCAACCATTGATCGACGTGCTCCTGTTCGTAATGGTGAACACCATGTTCGCTTTTCGCCGTCTTGTGTGAACGATCGCGATGGACGATCTGTCGTCTGGAGAACCAGCCGTGGAGGACCGGGATTTTGGCGCTGACACGACGTACAATGATCGGCGGCGCCGGGTTCCTGGCCTTGGGAGCTTCCTCAAGCGTTGCCAAAACGGAGACAAGAATGAGCGAATTGCCATTTGCCGCCACCACGCCGGTGAGCGTTGCCCGTGTCGGGCTGAAGGCGCGCGATGCCGAAAGCCTCGCTGCTTATTACCGCCGGGTTGTCGGCCTTCAGGAATTAAGCCGGGCCGACGGCGCGATCACCCTGGGCGCCGCCAACCGTCCATTGCTGGTCCTCGAGCCGGATGCCTCCGCCAAGCCGGACGATCCGCGCAGCGCCGGCCTGTTCCACACCGCTTTCCTGCTCCCCAGCCGTGCCGATCTCGGCCGTTGGATCAACCACGCCATATCAGACAAGATCGCCGTCGAGGGTGCTTCGGACCATCTGGTCAGCGAAGCGCTCTACCTGACCGACCCCGAGGGCAACGGCATCGAGATCTACGCCGACCGCCGTCCACAGGACTGGACGTGGAACGGCGACAGGATCGCCATGGCGACCGAGCGGCTGAACATTCCTTCTGTCGTCGCCGAAGTACCGGCCGGCGACGCGGGCTGGCAGGGCGCGCCGGAAAACAGCATTGTTGGTCACGTCCACCTGCGCGTCGGCAGGCCGGAAGAGGCCGAGGCCTGGTGGAACCAGGAATTCGGCTTCGACACGGTGGCCAAATATGGCGGCCAGGCGGTGTTCCTGTCGTCAGGCCATTACCATCATCATATCGGTGCCAATTCCTGGCAGAGCGCCGGCGCCGGCCGCCGCGACCCGTCCCGCTCGGGCCTTGCCTGGGTGGAGATGCGCTCGGACAATGTTGCCAGCGAAACGACCCGCGAAGACCCTTGGGGCACGATCATCAGGACAGCCCCCGGTAAGGCCTGATCGGCAGTTGGTTGGCGAAACCGTCGGCGACAGCGTCTTTCTCCTGTATAGTGACGAGGAGAAGGAAAGCTCGCCTCAGGCCTTACCGAACACCCGCCTGAAAATCGTGTCGACATGCTTGGTGTGGTAACCTAGGTCGAACTTCTCGCGGATTTCCGCCTCGGGCAGGGCGGCGGTCACTTCCTTGTCGGCCAAAAGCTCCTCGATAAAATCGGCCCCTTGCTCCCACACCTTCATGGCGTTGCGCTGCACCAGCCGGTAGGAGTCCTCGCGCGACAGGCCAGCCTGCGTCAGCGCCAGCATCACGCGCTGCGAATGCACAAGGCCGCGGAACTTGTTCATGTTCTTCAGCATGTTCTCGGGGTAGACGACCAGCTTGTCGACGACGCTGGTCAGCCGCGCGAGCGCGAAATCGAGCGTCACCGTGGCATCCGGGCCGATCATGCGTTCGACCGAGGAGTGCGAGATGTCGCGCTCGTGCCAGAGTGCCACGTCTTCCATCGCCGGCAGGGCCATGGAACGCACCATGCGGGCGAGACCGGTGAGGTTTTCCGTCAACACCGGATTGCGCTTGTGCGGCATGGCCGACGAGCCTTTCTGGCCGGGAGAAAAATACTCTTCCGCTTCCAGCACTTCGGTGCGCTGCAGATGCCGGACCTCGATCGCCAGCCGCTCGATCGACGAGGCGATGACGCCAAGCGTGGCAAAGAACATGGCGTGGCGGTCGCGTGGGATCACTTGCGTCGACACCGGCTCCGGCTTCAACCCGAGCTTTGCCGCCACATACTCCTCGACATAGGGTTCGATGTTGGCGAAGGTGCCAACCGCCCCGGAAATGGCACAGGTCGCGATGTCCTCCCGGGCATGCACCAGCCGCTCGCGGCAGCGCGAGAATTCGGCGTAGGCCTGCGCCAGCTTGATGCCGAAGGTTGTCGGCTCGGCGTGGATGCCGTGGCTGCGGCCGATGGTGACGGTGTCCTTGTGCTCGAAGGCGCGGCGCTTGAGCGCGGCAAGCAGCGCGTCGATGTCGGCGAGCAGGATGTCGCTGGCGTGGGTGAGCTGGACGGCCAAGCAGGTGTCGAGAACATCCGAAGACGTCATCCCCTGATGGATGAAGCGCGCGTCGGGTCCGACGAATTCGGCAAGATGGGTCAGGAAGGCGATGACGTCATGCTTGGTGACGCGCTCGATCTCATCGATCTTTTCGACGTCGAATTTCGCCGCGCCGCCCTTTTCCCATATGGTTTTCGCCGCTTCCTTCGGGATGACGCCGAGTTCAGCCAACGCGTCGCAGGCATGGGCCTCGATCTCGAACCATATGCGAAACCGGGTTTCGGGCGACCAGATGGCGACCATTTCCGGACGGGAATAGCGAGGGATCATATGGATCGATTTCCAGCTTCGCGTTGCGTTGGCCGCGTCCTATCAGAGGTGGGCAAAATGCTCAACGTTGCTGCCGAGCAAAGCAGAGGCTGGTGGCAAACAAGGCGATGAAACCAGGCGGAAAATAGAGCCGGGATACCCAGCACCACGAAATGATGGAGCGCCAAAGTGAAGACGAGCTGAAAGCCCAGGTGAGGTGAAGACGGGTGCATGCCAGTCGGCATGGTGGGGATCGGTATTGCAAGGCATTCGATCTGGCGGTCGGTTCGACGGCCGAATCAAATGTCGTGCGCCAAAAAATGCATCCAAACGGCTCGTCATTTGTTATTGTCGGCAGTCCCCAACGGAGAACCACCATGACCGTCACCAGCAAAATTCGTGAGCATATGGAAGTCGTCGGTGCCGATGGCGTGCATCTGGGCACCGTCGACAAGGTCGACGGCCAGCGTATCAAGCTGACCAAGGCTGACAGCGGCGAGGGCGCCCACAAAGGCCATCATCATTATATCCCTCTGGCCCTGGTTGCCGAGGTCGATGGCAAGAAGGTGTGGCTATCGGCGAACTCGGATGTCGCGGTGACGTTCGAGGAAGAAAAATCCGATCCGGTCTGATTTGACGGCTTCGGCCAATCCCATCGGGGATTGCGTCAACACAACAAGATAGAACGGGTTGCTGTTTGCGTGAACGGCAACCCGTTTTAGCGACGCGACGACCAGACGGGAAACAGATCATTGTCGGCTGGCGTCGCGGCAAACACGCCGCGGCTGATGGCTCGGGCCATGGTGGCGCCGGCCGCGGCATAGAGGTCGATTGCCGCATCGGCTTCGAGCCGGATGCCGCTCTTGCCCGTCGCCAGCGCGAACACCAGATCGCCATCGGCTGGCGTGTGGGTCGGCCAGATGGCGCGTACGAAGCCGTCATGCGCCGACATCGCCAGGCGTTTTGCCGCGGCCTTGGTGAGGATCGCATCCGTGGCAATGACGGCGATGGTCGTGTTGCCGCCGGTTTCCATCTGCTGCCCGGCATACTTGTCGCGAAACTTCAGCAAGATGCTCTTCGCATCGTCCGGCATTGGTGAGGGGTATCCCTGCCCGCCGAATTCGTCACCGATTTCGAACGGCGCCGCCCAAAAATGGCGGGTGCGGCTGACTGTGACCGATCCGGTCGGGTTGACGGCGGCCAGCGCACCGATGGTGACGCCACTGTCCAGCAAGGTCGAGGCTGAGCCCAGGCCGCCTTTCAGCCCCGCGGTCAGCGCGCCGGTGCCGGCGCCGGTGGTGCCGAGTTGGAAATCGGTGGCGGCGGATTGCGCCGCCTCGTAGCCGAGATCCCGGTACGGGGGATAACGCCCCCAATCCTTGTCGCCGCCATTGCGCAGATCGAACAGGATCGCGGCCGGCACGATCGGCACGCGAAAGCCGCCGACCTCGAAGCCGATGCCGCGCTCGCGCAGCGCGCCCTGCACGCCGGACGCCGCGTCGAGGCCGAAGGCCGAGCCGCCCGAAAGCACCACGGCATGGACCGTCTCCACCGAATTGTGCGGTTCGAGAAGGTCCGTCTCGCGTGTTCCTGGCGCACCGCCCAGGATCTGTACACCAGCCACCGCCGGCTCGTCGCAAAGCACAGCCGTCACGCCGGATTTCAGTCTCGTATCGGACGCGTTGCCGACGCGCAGGCCGGCGACATCGGTGATCAGATTGCGCGGACCGGTGCGGAACATCAGTTGCTTTCCAGGGGCATGAAGCGCGTGCCATCGAAGCGGAAGACGCGGTAAAGGCTCTGGTTGAGGTCGCCCTTGGCATCGAAGCGGATCGGGCCGATCGCGGTGGTGAAATCATGCCCGGTCAGGGCGTCGGCGAGCGGCTGTCCCGAGCTCTCGGACAAGGCTGACGCCGCTTTGGCGATCTCGACCGCTGCGTAGGCCGGCAGCGTGTAGCCGTCCGGCACGATCTTTCGGGCGGAAAAGCTTTCCAGCACTTTGCGATCGGCGACATCGGCCCATTCGGGCGGCGCGATCATCAACGTGCCCGTTGCGTAGGGAACGTTGCTCGGCGGCGTGCGCAGATTTTCGCCGCCGGCAAAGACGATACCCGCCTGAAGCTGCGCGGCATCGCGGCCCATAATGGCGATGTCATCCCCGTCACCGCCGGCAAAGACGTGGGTGGCGCCGGCCTTTTTCAGCCGGCCGACGAGGCCGATCTGGTTGTCGAGCTGTGGCCGGAACGTGTCGACAAACACAGGTTTCAGCGCCGCCTGTTCCGCCGCCGCGCGAAATGTCTCGGCGATCTCGCGGCCATAGATGGTGCCGTCATCAATGATGGCGAACAGTTCGTTCTGCCACAGGTGGGTGAGAGCGGAAGCAACGGCGTTGCGCTCATCGTCGCCGCGCGGCCCGAGGCGATAGACCGGCCAGCCGGTCTTGGCGCGGCGGTCGGTCAGACTTTCGGTGCGCACGCCGACGGTGATGACCGGAATATTGGCGTCCTTCAGGATCGGCAACGCCGCCTCGATCGCCTCTGTGCAGAGGAAGCCGACCACGATACCGACCTTGGCCGCCGCGAAGCTCCTGGCCGCGGCCGCGCCGCCATCGGCGGTGCAGGCGTCGTCCTCGGTCTTGAGTTCGATGCCGTTTGCTTCCGCCGCAAGTTCGGCGCCGGTCTCGATCTGCTTGCCGAGGATGGCCGATGGTCCCGACAGGGGCGCGGCGACGCCGATGGTGAGCGTCTCAGCGCTGGCCGTGCTGGCCACGAACAGCCAGGCCAGTACGGATATCGTTGCCCCGGATCGCATCCTTTCGAAGAGTCCCTCCAAGCCCGCGAATAACAGCGCAGGCATCAATCCATCCAAGACCTAAAGGCTGCCCGGCCTTGGTGCAACACGCGAATTCAGGGATATGGGCCAAGCACTTCGCTTGTGGCATGTCATGTCTGGCCATATATAGCGGTAGGGTTTCTGGCTGTGGAAAATTCCGGTGCTGAAGAAGAACGATATTGGACCGCAGGCCTATCGCGACGCGATGAGCCATTTTGCCGGTCACGTCCATGTGGTCACCACGGACGGGCCGGCGGGCAAGCGTGGCGCGACGGTGATTGCTGCCTGTTCGGTATCGGACACGCCGCCGACCATCCTGGTCTGCCTCAACCGGGAGAATCCCAAGAACGAGCCTTTCGTGAAGAACGGTAGATTTGCCTTGAACACACTGGCGTCGCACCAGCAGCCGCTGTCGATTGGGTTTTCCGGCATCACCGGCCTGCCGGTCGAGGAGCGTTTCGCGCTCGGCGAATGGGACGTGATTTCCACCGGCGCGCCGACGTTGAAGGGCGCGCTCGCGGTGTTCGACTGCGAACTGATCGACACCAAGGATCTGGCGACCCATCGTGTGCTTTTTGGCAAGGTGACAGGCCTGCGCATGGCCGATAATTTGCGGCCGCTGATCTATCACGCACGCGGCTACCACGTTCTGGACAGTGGGGCAGCGGCGCCCACGGAGAAGGAATGAGCGATTTGAGACCGCGAGCCGTGCCGCGGACGATCGACGAGACGCTCGATCTCCTGACCGGCGCGGACTATGTGGCGGACCGGTCGCTGGCGACCGTGCTTTTCCTGTCGCTGCGCATGAACAGGCCATTGTTCCTCGAGGGCGAGGCTGGCGTCGGCAAGACCGAGATCGCCAAGGTGCTGGCCGAGGCGCTTGGCCGCCGGCTGATCCGCCTGCAGTGCTATGAGGGGCTCGACGTCTCCTCGGCCGTCTATGAGTGGAACTACGCCGCGCAGATGATCGAGATCCGCATGGAGGAGGCGGCCGGCAAGGTCGATCGCTCCGCCATGGAGCGCAACGTGTTCTCCGAAAAATACCTCATCCGCCGCCCGGTGCTGGACGCGTTGACCGGCAAGGCGGGGGCGGCCCCGGTTTTCCTCATCGACGAACTCGATCGCACGGACGAAGCCTTCGAGGCCTTCCTGCTCGAAATCTTGTCCGACTTCCAGGTGACGGTGCCCGAACTCGGCACCATCAAGGCGGAAGAACCGCCGATCGTCATCATCACCACCAACCGCACCCGCGAGATCCACGACGCGCTGAAGCGGCGCTGCCTCTATCACTGGGTCGATTATCCCAATGCCGAGCGCGAGCTGGAGATCGTGCGCCGCAAGGTGCCGCGGGCCAACCAGAGGCTCTCGGCGGAGGTGGTCTCCTTCATCCAGAAGCTGCGCCGGATGGAGCTGTTCAAAGTGCCGGGCGTCGCCGAGACCATCGACTGGGCCGGCGCGCTGACCGAACTCGACAAGGTGGCGCTCGATCCCGAGACCGTATCCGACACGATCGGCGTGCTGTTGAAATATCAGGATGACATTGCCCGCATCGAACAGGGCGAAGGGCGGCGCATCCTCAACGAGGTTAAAGCCGAACTCGCGGCGGCGGAGTAGCCGCAATGAAGGCGCCGCGTCCAGACCCCAGAGAGGCAACGGCGGACGGCCGCATCGCCGACAACATCGTCTATTTTGCCCGCATCTTGCGCAAGGCCGGCATGCGGGTCGGGCCGGCCTCGGTCAAGGACGCGATCGAGGCGGTGCTCGCCGCCGGCATCGGCTCGCGCGATGATTTCTACTGGACGCTGCATGCCGTGCTGGTCTCACGACATGAGGATCACCCCACCTTCGACGAGGCTTTCCGGCTGTTCTGGAAGTCGCGCGAACTGATCGAAAAACTGCTGGCGATGTTTTCGCCGGTGGCGCCCGACGTCAGGGAGAAGCAGAAGCCGCGCGCGGCTGAAAACCGTGTCGCCCAGGCGATGTTCGAAGGCCACCACAAGAACCAGCCGCCGCGGGAAGTTCCCGAGATCGAGGTCGATGCCCGCTTCACATTTTCCGGTAACGAGGTGTTGCGGGGCAAGGATTTTGCCCAGATGAATGCCGCCGAGATGGCCGACGCCAGGAAGGCGATCGCCGAGTTGCGGCTGCCCGTCGATATGGTGCGGACAAGGCGCTTCAAGGCCGATGCGCATGGCCGCCGCATCGATCCGCGCGCCATGATGCGCGCGGCCGCGCGCACCGGCGGCGAGTTGATCCTGCCGAAATTCCGCTCGGCCCGCGAAGTCCACCCGCCGCTGGTGGTGCTGGCCGACATTTCCGGTTCGATGAGCCAATATACGCGCATCTTCCTGCATTTCCTGCACGCGCTGACGGAAAAACGCCGACGCGTTCACACCTTCGTCTTTGGCACCAGGCTGACCAATCTGACGCGGCAAATGCGCCATCGCGATCCCGATGCGGCGCTCGCCGATTGTTCTGTGGCGGTCAAGGACTGGTCCGGCGGCACCCGCATCGGCGATGCGCTGGCCGAGTTCAATCTGACATGGTCGCGGCGTGTGCTGGGACAGGGCGCGGTCGTGCTTCTGATCACCGACGGGCTGGAGCGCGACGATGTCGCTGGCCTTTCGGATGAGATGGAGCGGCTGCATAAATCCTGCAGGCGGCTGATCTGGCTGAACCCGTTGCTGCGCTTTGACGGTTTTCAGGCGCGCGCTCGCGGCGTCAAGGCGATGCTGCCGCATGTCGACGAATTCCGCTCTGTGCACAATCTCGACGCGCTCGCCGACCTCTGCTCCTCGCTGGACAAGAAATCGGCGCTTTCCGTCGATCCCCGGCGATGGATGGATGCTGGCGCGAGGCGCGCCGCATAGCCATATGTTTTCTCGGCTCCTTGGAAAAACAGACCCCTGAGAGAAGCAACGATGAGCGACAGCATTTATCTCGACGAGGCCCGCGATCCGCTGATCATCGCGGAAGGCTGGATGAAGGAAGGCAGGGATGTCGCGATCGCGACCGTGGTCGAGACCTGGGGTTCGGCGCCGCGTCCGGTCGGCAGCCATCTCGTCATCGACGCGGACGGCAATTTCCACGGCTCCGTTTCGGGCGGCTGTGTCGAGGGCGCGGTGGTGACCGAGGCGATGGACGTCATCGGCTCCGGCAAGGCAAGGATGATGGAGTTCGGCGTCGCCGATGAGACCGCCTGGCAGGTTGGCCTGTCCTGCGGTGGCCGCATCAAGGTTTATGTGGAAAGGCTCGGCTGATCTTCCATGGATCCCTACGCGCTGAAGACACTTAACGCCGAACGACGCGCCCGCCGCGCGGTGATCCTCGTCACCGATCTTGGTGACGGCCGCGATCGTATCGTGCGTGAGGGCGACCAGGTTGCGGGCGAACTCGGAACGGCGATCGCCAGGGCTTTCCGATCAGGCAATTCCGGTTCCGTCGAAGCGGAAGGACGGACCTTCTTTCTCAATGCGCATCTGCCGCAGCCGCGCCTTGTGGTGATCGGCGCCGTTCATATCAGTCAGGCGCTGGCGCCGATGGCAAGGATCGCCGGCTATCCCCTCGAGATCATCGATCCGCGCACCGCTTTCGCCACGCCGGACCGCTTTCCCGATGTCGCCTTGCACGCCGAGTGGCCGGAAGATGTGTTGAAGCGCCAGCCGCTCGACGCCTACACGGCGCTCGCAGCCGTCACCCATGATCCGAAGATCGACGATTTCGCGCTGAAGGCGGCGCTTGACGCCAACTGCTTCTATGTCGGGGCGCTTGGCAGCCGCAAGACCCACGCCAAGCGCATCGAACGTTTGCTGGCGCTGGGCGCGAGTGCCGAGCAGATCGCCCGCATCCACGCGCCGATCGGGCTCGACATCGGTGCCGCGAGCCCCGCCGAGATCGCCGTTGCCATTCTCGCGCAGACCATCTCCGCCTTCCGCTCGCGCGGCCTCGATGCCTCTGCATCGCGCGTCCAGGTTGACGCGCGGCCTTCTGCGGGCGCGGTGGCGTGAAATTCGGTCCGATCCCAATCGAGGCGGCCGAAGGCGCGGTGCTGGCGCATGCCACCACCGCCGGCGAAAGGCGCTTTCGCAAGGCCCACAGGCTGAGCGCCGAAGATGTCTCCATACTCAAAGGAGCGGGGATATCGCAGGTCGTTGCGGCCGTGCTGGCCGCGGACGATCTCAGCGAGGACGCCGCGGCGCAAAGAATTGCCGAGAGCATGAGTTTCAGCGGCATCGAAGCCAGGCCAGCCGCCACCGGTCGGGTCAACCTCCATGCCAGGGCGGCCGGCATCTTCACGGTCGATGCCGCCATGATCGACGCCATCAACGCTGTCGATCCCGCCATCACCATCGCGACGCTGCCCCAGCACGCGCCGGTCGAGAAAGGCGGGATGGTCGCCACGGTGAAGATCATCCCGTTCGCTGTCGCCTCCACGCTTGTCGGCGCCGTGACGAGAATCTGCGCTGGCGGCGAGATCTTTGCGGTCAACGCCTATCAACCGGTGCGCGTCGGCGTCATCCAGACGGTTCTGCCGGGCATCAAGCCCGGTGTGCTCGACAAGACGTTGCGCGTCACCGAAGCACGGCTGGCGCGCACGGGCGGCAGGCTGACGGCGGAACGCCGCACGCCGCACGAGATCGCGCCGCTGGCCGAGGCTGCCAGCTCGCTGGCGCGCGACAACGACATGGTGGTGATCTTCGGCGCCTCGGCGATGAGCGATTTCGCCGATGTCGTTCCGGCGGCGATCGAAATGGCGGGGGGGACCGTCATCCGCGCCGGCATGCCGGTCGATCCCGGCAACCTGCTGGTGCTCGGCACGCTTGCCGGCAAGCGCGTCATCGGTGCGCCCGGCTGCGCCCGCAGTCCCAAGGAAAACGGCTTCGACTGGGTGCTTGACCGATTGATTGCCGGGCTCGACGTCACCGCCCGCGACATTGCCGGCATGGGGGTCGGCGGGCTGCTGATGGAAATCCCGACGCGGCCGCAGCCGCGCGAGCCGCTGCCCGCCAAGAGCAAGCTCAAGGTCGGGATCGTTCTTCTGGCGGCCGGCCGGTCGAGCCGCATGGGCGGGCCGAACAAATTGCTCGCGCTGTTCGATGGCCAACCGCTGGTGCGTCGTACCGTCGAGCGTACGCTCGCCTCGAAGGCATCGGGCACGATCGTCGTCACCGGCCATCAGCGCGAGCGGGTACGCGCGGCCTTGTCGGAGCTCGACGTCATCTTCGCCGACAATCCCGATTTCAGCGATGGCCTGTCCACCTCGCTGAAAGCCGGTATTGCCTATCTGCCCGAGGACGCCGCCGGCGCGATGATCGTGCTAGGAGACATGCCGGGTGTCGCGTCCGAAGACCTCGACAGGCTGATCGATGCCTTCCGCAAGGCTGGAGGCAATTCGGTGGTTCGCGCCTCGCATGAGGGCAAGCGCGGCAACCCGGTGCTTTTGCCACGCTCGCTGTTCCCGGCGATCGCCCATCTCGAAGGCGATACCGGTGCCCGCCATCTGGTCGAGGCCGAAGGGCTCGATGTCATCGATGTCGATATCGGCGAGGGCGCGTCAGTCGATGTCGACACCCGCGAGGCGCTGGAAGATGCCGGCGGCGTGCTGCAGGATTGACAAACCCAAGCTGTATTACGCATGGCTGAGGTATGGCTTTTCGTATCCTCTCCCCGCTCCATGGCCTTCTGGTCGCGACATTCGCTCTTTGCACTGCCGCCAATGCGCTTGAACTAAAGCCCTTCAAGGACGATCTCTTTGCCTATCCGGCCACGCTCTCGTCCGACACCAATGGCGCCTATACGGTCATCGACTACCGCGAGATGCGCGACATCAACCAGCGCGACGAGGTGCCGGAAAAACGCGTGCATCCGCAATATACCGATACCGGCGTGCGCAAGGTGCAGCAGGATCTGATGCTGAAGACGGACGCCGGCGATGTCAGGCATGTCGCTGTCGGCAAGATGCAAGGCGCTGCCATCATCGTGCTCTATCTGCATGGACAGGGCGGCAGCCGCAAGCAGGGGGTCGACGACTTCACTTTCGGCGGCAATTTCAATCGCATCAAGAACCTGATGGCCGGCAACGGTGGCCTCTATCTCTCTCCGGATTTCCCCGATTTCGGCGACAAGGGCGCCGCGCAGGTCGCGGCCATGATCGATCACTATGCCGAACAGTCTCCGGGTGCGAAGATCTTCGTCGCCTGCGGCTCCATGGGTGGCGCACTGTGCTGGAAGCTTGCGGGACGCAAGGATACGGGCGGCCGCATCGATGGCTTTCTGCTGCTCGGTTCGCTATGGGACGAGAGCTTTTTCGCCAGCCCCGCCTTCAAACGCCGCGTGCCGGTCTTCTTCGGCCAGGGCAGCCATGACGTAGTCTTTCCCGTCGCCAATCAGGAAGCCTTCTTCCGCTCGATCCTGGCCAGGTCGAAGACATATCCGACCCGCTTCGTCCGCTTCGAGACAGGCACCCACGGCACGCCGATCCGCATGGCCGACTGGCGGGGAACACTCAACTGGATGCTGTCGAAGGCGCCTTGACCGCCGCCGGCTGGAAGCCTGCCGGCCTTCAGGGGGCGGTGTTGTAGTCGACGACTGTCTGCGGGTTCTGCTCGCCGTCATAGGACGCGTCGACATCATACTGGACCAGCGAGAAATCGCCGTTGCGGAATAGATAGGTGCCCGACGAAGAGGCATCTGCGGCGCCACGCCATTTGTTGAAGTTGGTGATCGTGTGGGCATCCTTGTCATAGCTGGAATTGGTCGCCCAGCCTGTCGTCCGGAAGCCGTCGATGTGCATGGATTCGACCTTGCCCTCGCTGTCATTGTTCACGTAGCGGATATCCATCTCCGGCTCGGTGAACTGCAACTGCCGCACACCTGATACATCATCGCTCATGTAATAGATGGAGTTCTCATTGTAGGCCGCGGCCGAACAGGAGAAATGGAAAAGCCGTGTTTCCCGGTCGGGATCGCTGGCAGCCGCGTCCTTGTCCCTGTACTTGATCGAAAAAATTTCCGGGTCGTTGGCCAGAAGGTTTTTGTCGCATTGGTCGCCATACGTCGCCAGAAAAGCCTTCTTGGCCTGTTCGAGCGCGGTGTCCTTCTTGGGCGGCGGCGGTCCGTCGCCACAGCTTGCCGGCAACGCCCCTTCGAAATCGGCCGTGGAAGGTTTCAGCGCGCCTTTCTCGATATGGATGGGATCGAAGGGTGGCTCCGCCTGGGCCTGGGCATTGACCTGGCGCAGCGTGTAGCAGCCGGCGAAGACCTTTTCGCCGCCCTTCTTGTCCGTGGCACGGATGGCGACGGGCACGTTATAGTAGATGCTGCCGGCGGCTCCCTCGTCTGAAACCGCACCGGTCGCGACTTCGACCTTGTCGGTGCCGTCATAGCCCTTGACGAAACTGTCGAAATCATTAGCCGGCTTGGTATCGCCGAAATAACCCCAGGCGCGAGCGAACTCGTGGCGGCTGATGGCGCTATAGAGCGAACGGATGACCGCCTCGGCGCTCGACCTATCGTCGATATAGGGTGCTTCCGGAGCATCGCCGGCGGCGAGGGACGGCAGGCCCGTCGCGGCAAGGGAGAGAAGGGCAGTCGCTGCGAGAAGGACGCGTCTCATCGGGAATCTCCGCGTTCGATAACGCGGATTCTACCATTGCGATTGCGGCGGCGTGGTGACGCGGCGCTCATAGCGCTTGAAGAATCGCGCCTTGAGGCGCTAGCTCCAGCTGGCGGCGCTCAGACCGGACAGGAGATTTGACGTGACAATATCGATGTATGAGGCTTCCGTGCCGGTGTTCTCGGCCAGGCTGAAAGCCCTTTCCAGTGTTCTGGCGGCTGCCGAACAGAATGCGCTTGATCGCAAGATCGACCCGCAGGTGTTTCTGACGGCGCGGCTGGCGCCCGACATGTTCGCCTTGACCAGGCAGGTGCAGATCGCAACCGATCATGCCAAGGGCGCGCCCTCGCGGCTGGCCGGCCGCGAAGTGCCGAAATATGAGGACAGCGAGGCGAGCTTTGCCGACCTTGAGGCGAGGATAGCCAAGACGGTTACACATCTGACAACTTTTTCCGCAGCCGATATCGACGGTTCGGAAGACAAGACGATCGAGTTGAAGCTCGGTGGGCGTGAAACGACGATGGGCGGGATGAAGTACCTGCTGCATCTGGCCATGCCCAACTTCTATTTTCACCTCACCACCGCCTACGACATCCTTCGCCATAATGGCGTGCCGCTCGGCAAGGCGACATTCCTCGGAACGCGTTGAGGATTGAGGTCTTGAGATGTCCCGGATCGATCCGGGACATCTCGCAAACCAGCTTAGCGAACGGACATTTCGCGGGCGATGCGCGGAAAATCGGCTGGCTTGATGCCGATATCGGCACGGTCGGCATTGCTCATCGAATGAAGCAGCGCCAGTGCCGCACGGTATCTCAGATGTTCCTGCGGCCGTGGCCGGGCGAACATTTCAGTGAAGAAACCCATGATTCAGGCTCCTGATTGGTCCTCCACGGCCCTTAATATAGGTGAATCGTGACAATTGTGCAGTGCAGCATTCGCATGCCTGCCATGTGCGAATGATTTTCCATAAGATTTTTTCGCGAACCCGGTGAAACTTTCGCGCCGCACAAACCGTAAGCTTCGTCCCTGGCACATGGCCAGTTTTCCTCGCCACTCCTGGCGAATTTCCGGGCTGCACGAAAGTGCAGTCCGGCTTTTGTTGGGAACCGGGCGCGATCCTCCGAATGGCTAAATTCATCAAGACCGGTGGCATCTATTTTTAACGAGCCGGTTCTATGTTCTGATAACGGAACAGTCGGGCAAGGAGGAGGCTGACATCGCTACCAGCGCAAAGCGTGATTTCGCTTCGTTGCTCGACGATCTCTTCGTTGCTTCCGAAAAGGGTGACGGCATCGAGGCCGACGAGACGGGCGCGCGTCCGTCCATTCCCTTCGACTATCTCTCGGTTGCGGATGAACTCCATTCCGGCCGCATCAAAGTATCCGCCGCCGAATATCGTGAGGCTGGTGCCGATCTGGCGAGCGAATTTGCCGCCTTGCTGGACCACGCTAGGCTGGCGCTGGCCGGCGAGGAACCGAAACCCGAGGAAAAATTGCCCCCGATCGATCCTGAATCGATCGCGGCCGAACTGGGACTGGACCAGCCCAAGGGCGCTGCCGATTTCGGCCGCATGCGCCGCAGCTTTGCCTTCGCCAATCATCCGGACCGTGTCGCCCCGCATCTGCGCCAGCGCGCCATGGTCCGCATGCAGGTGGCCAACATGCTGATCGACGAGGCCAAGCGCCGCGCCGTAGCCCGCGTGCGCCGCTAAACGCCTCGACTTAAAAGTCCGGCCTTGCGAGACTTGGAGAGCGCCACCGCTTTCCTGTAAGGTGCGATTTCCTCCCCGCGCGGCCGCGCAAGCTTTCCCTCCGGAGCAGAATTCCATGCACAAACGCTGTCTCGGTCGGACCGATCTTCTTGTTACCCAGATTTGCCTAGGATCGATGACCTGGGGCCAGCAGAACACCGAGGCCGAGGGGCACGCCCAGATGGACCTGGCCTTTTCGCGCGGCGTCAATTTCATCGACACCGCCGAACTCTATCCGATTCCGCCCAAGGCCGAGACACAGGGGCGGACCGAAAAGATTATCGGTAGCTGGATGAAGGCGAGAGGTAACCGCGACAAGGTGATCCTCGCCTCCAAGGTCGTCGGTCGCACCGCCAACAGCTGGTTTCGCGGCGACAGGCCCTCGCAATTGGTGCGGGCCGATATCTTTGACGCCATCGACAAGTCGCTGGCCAAGCTTGGCACGGACTATCTCGATCTTTACCAAATCCACTGGCCGGAACGGGACATCCCCTGGGGCGCCAACCCAACACGCGTCGGCGCGGTAGCGCGTCGTGCGGATTCTGTCGGCGCGTCGGCTGGCGAAACGCCGATCGCCGAGACACTCGCAGTGTTCGATGAACTGGTGAAGGCTGGAAAAATCCGCCATTTCGGCCTGTCGAACGAGAGTTCGTGGGGCGTGATGCGCTTCGTCGCAGAGGCCGACAAAGGAATCGGTCCACGCGTCGCGTCGATCCAGAACGCCTACAATCTCGTGAACCGCACCTTCGAGGTTAACCTTGCCGAGGTCTGCTCGCGTGAGGACGTGTCGTTGCTCGCCTACTCGCCGTTGGCGCAGGGCTACCTGACCGGCAAATACGATCATGGCGCGCGCCCGCAGGGCTCGCGCTCGCAACTGTTCAACCGTGGCCAGCGCTATGAGACACCGAATGCGGCCGAAGCGCAGCTCGAATACAATGAGCTGGCGCGCAGTTTCGGGCTGGAGCCGGCCCTGTTTGCCAATGCCTACGTATCGAGCCGTCCCTTCGTCACGTCCAACATCGTAGGAGCCACCAGTGTCGAGCAACTCGACATGGCACTATCCTCCGTCGATGTGGTGTGGACCGAAGAGATGCAGAAGGCAGTGGATGCCATTCACCAGAGGGTCGGTAATCCCTGTCCTTGATCGGGTCCGGTTGCAGAATTATCGCGGCAAAACAGAGGGGTAGAGAGAATGGTTGGTTTTTCGATCGAGGCCGTGCGTGGAAAATTTCCCGCCCTCTCACTGACCGACAAGGGCCGCCGCCGTATCTATCTCGACAATCCTGCCGGCACTCAGGTGCCGCAAGCCGTCGCGGACGCCGTCTCCCACTGCCTGCTCACCACAAACGCCAATCTCGGCGGTTATTTCGAAACGACGGTCGCTGCTCAAACAGTCGTCGACGAAGCGCATCAGGCAATGGCCGATTTCCTTGGTGCGGAGAGCCCGCGGGAAATCATCATCGGCGCCAACATGACGACGCTGACCTATCACATGTCGCGCACGCTTGGCCGCACGTTGAAGCCGGGCGACGAGATCATCCTCACCCGCATGGATCACGAGGGCAATGTTTCGCCCTGGCTGCAACTGGCCGAGGATCTCGGCCTGGTTGTGCGCTGGCTGCCGTTCGATGAAAAGAGCTGGCAGGTCGAGGAGGCAACGCTGGCCGGTCTGCTGTCCGGCAGGACACGGCTCGTCGCCTTGAACTACGCCAGCAATCTCACCGGCTCGATCAACAGGGTTAGACCTCTGACCCAACTTGCAAAACAGGCCGGCGCCCTGGTCTATGTCGATGCCGTCCAGTTCGCGCCGCATGGTCTGATCGACGTACGGGATCTCGGCTGCGATTTCCTGATCTGCTCGGCCTACAAGTTCTTCGGCCCGCATATGGGCATATTGTGGGGCCGGCGCGACGTCATCGACAGTCTGGAAGCCTACAAATGCCGCTGTTCGTCCAACGGTTTGCCGGAGCGCTTCGAACTCGGCACGCCGCAAATCGAACTGATGGCCGGTCTTACGGCGGCGGTCGATTATTTTGCCGGGCTGGGTGCGGCGGCGGGCGAGGGCGGCTCGAGGAGGCAGAAGATCGCCAGGGCGTTCGAAGTGTCCATCGCCTATGAAAACCCGCTGGCGCAAAGGCTGATCGACGGCCTGTCCGATATTTCAGGCCTGACCATCCACGGCATCACCGATCCGAAACGGCTCGGTGATCGGGTGCCGACGGTCTCCTTCACCGTCGAGGGTATCGTCCCGGAAACGATCGTGCGGCAGATGAACGCCGAAAACATCTTCCTGTGGTCCGGCCATAACTATGCCTGGGAGATCGTCCACCAACTCGGCATTCCGGCCGAGCACGGTGTCGTTCGCATCGGCATCGCTCATTACAATACGGCTGCCGAAATCGACGAGACGCTTGAGAGCGTGCACCGGGTCATTGCCATGCTGAGACAGCAGCGCTCCTGAGGCCGCGTCGGAACGATATCACCGCGCCTTGCCGCCAAAACCGGTGAGGAAGGCGGTGAGATTGTCGCCGAGCGCGTCGCAAAGATAGCCGCCTTCCTGGACGATGACCGTCGGCAGGCCGAGACCGGCGATGGCCTCTCCGATGCGCGAGAAGCCAGGCGTCGTCACCGAAAGCCCGCCGAACGGATCGCCTTCGAAGGCATCGAGACCGAGCGCTACGACCAGCGCATCTGGGGCGAAGGCGCGAATACGCTGGAATGCCACTGAGAGCGCTTCGAGAAACGCGGCATCCGCGGATTTGCGCGGCAGCGGCAGGTTGAAATTGTAGCCGAGGCCGGGCCCTTCGCCGCGCTCGTCGGCATGGCCCCAGAAGAAGGGATAAAAGCGCACCGGGTCGGCATGCAGTGAGACGGTGAGCACGTCGGGCCGCGCATAGAAGATGCCTTGCGTGCCGTTGCCATGGTGCAGGTCGACATCGAGGATGGCCACGCGCGCGGCCTGCTTGCGCAGCACCTGGGCCGCGACGGCCGAATTGTTGATGAAGCAGAAGCCGCCGGCGACGTCGGCAAAGGCGTGGTGGCCAGGCGGGCGGCACAGCGCATAGGCGGCCGGCGCGCCAGCCATCACCGCCTCTGCGGCTTCAACCGCGCTCCAGGCGCTCCACAACGCGCTTTGCCAGGTTTCGCCCGAGATCGGGCAAGCGGTATCGGCCATGTGGTAGCCGGCTTGACCGACCGCCGAGGCCGGATAGAAGCCGCTGCGCACGATCGGGTGGATGTTGGGGATCACCTCGGCCGAGGCGCCCTCAATGCGCTGCCAGCGCGCGAAGATGTGCTCGAGGAAGTCGAGATATTCAGGCGTATGCACCGCCGAGACCGGACCGAGCCCATGATCGCGGGGCCGTTCAATCGTGCAGCCGGCAGATTTTGCGCCGGCTAACAATCTCTCGACGCGCTCCGGCTTTTCCGGATTGGGCTGCGGCGCGCCGCTGGAAAGAAAGGCCTTGGGATCGTGGCGCTTCTGCTCCTCGGCATAGAAGGCTTTCATTCCTGCTCTCCATTCTCCGGCGCGCCGGCAAAGGCAAGGAAGGCCTCGCCGATGATCTTCTGCGTCTGTTCATAGCTCGACCAGGCAATGCCCAGCCTTTCATAGAAGGCCTTGGCGCCCTCATTATCCGTATCGACCGAGAGCCTGAGATAGACGCCGCCTTCTTTCCGGCATTGCGCAGCGACGCGTCGCAGCAGGCGCTCGCCGATCTTGCGGCCGCGGAACCGGTCCTCGACATAGAGGTCCTGCACATAGACGCCGGGCCGGCCCATCCAGGTCGAGAAGATCGGGAAATAAAGGCAGAGGCCGGCGAATTCGCCGTCGATCTCGGCAATCAAGGTTGAAAAGGCAGGCTTTTCGCCGAACCCGTAGCGGCGAAGATCATCGGGCGTCGAAGTGATCTCCTGATGCGCGCCAATATGGGTGCCGAGTTTAAGAAGCGCGGCGTGGATCGTGTCCACATCGTCGATCCGGCCGGGGCGGATAAGGATGCCGCTCACGACAGGTAGGGCGCCAAGGCACCCCCCTCTGTCCTGCCGGACATCTCCCCCGCAAGGGGGGAGATTGACAGCTTCGATCCAGCCGCCCTTCTTGCAACGTTGGTGATTTGCGAAAGCCGGCGTGAAATCCGATCTCCCCCCTTGCGGGGGAGATGTCCGGCAGGACAGAGGGGGGTGGGACGGAACGCCAACATTTCAGATCATCATCATCAGAACGCCACCCGGTCGCCACCTTTCAGCGCCAGCATCTCACGTGCCTCTGCCGGCGTGGCAACTTCCAGCGACAATCCATCGAGAATGCCACGGATGCGGCGCACCTGATCGGCGTTGGATTTCGCCAGGTGGCGGCCGTCGTAGAGACTGTCTTCCAGCCCGACGCGGACATTGCCGCCCATCGCCGCCGCGATCGAGATCAGCGGCATCTGGTTGCGGCCGGCGGCCAGCACCGAGAACTGGTAACTATCGCCAAACAATTTGTCGGCGATGCGCTTCATATGGATGAGATTGTCGGGATCGGCGCCGATGCCGCCCAGAATGCCCAGCACGAACTGGATGAACAGCGGTCCCGACACGAGCCCCCGATCACGGAAATGCGCCAACGAATAGAGATGGCCGACATCGTAGCATTCGAATTCGAAGCGAGTGCCGCAGCCCTTGCCCAGCCTTTCCAAAACACTTTCCATGTCGGCGAAGGTGTTCTTGAAGATGGTGTCCCGCGTGGCCTCAAGCAGCTTGGGCTCCCATTCGTGCTGCCATTCCCGTGGCTTGTCGAGCATCGGGAAGAGCGCGAAATTCATCGAGCCCATGTTGAGCGAGCACATTTCGGGCTCGGCGCGTAGCGGTGCCGCCAGCCGCTGGTCCAGTGTCATCAGCGAGGAACCGCCGGTGGTGATGTTGATCACCGCTGACGTCGCCTGTTTTATGCGCGGCAGGAACTGCATATAGACGTCCGGATCGGCGGTCGGTCGGCCATCCCTGGGGTCGCGGGCATGCAGATGCAGGATCGAGGCGCCGGCTTCGGCAGCCGCGATCGCATCAGCCGCGATCTGGTCCGGCGTCACCGGCAGATAGGGCGACATCGATGGCGTATGCACCGAGCCGGTGACGGCGCAGGTGATGATGACTTTTCGCGGCGCCATTCCTTTACCCCCGGCCTTCGACGGGCAGGTCGAGTTCGGAAGCCAGAACCTCCAGCGAGTCGCCGATGATGGAGATGATCTCGCCGACCTGTTCGCCGGTGACGATCATCGGCGGCGCGACCATGAAATTGTCGCCGTCGATGCCGCCTTTGACCTTGCGGCCATAGATGATCAGCCCACGCTCATAGGCAAGGTCGAGCAGACGCTGCGTGGCTTTCTTGCTCTGGTCGATCGGCTTCAGCGTATCGGGATCGGCGACCATCTCGGCGCCGGTGAGCAGGCCCTTGCCGCGCACGTCGGCGATGAAGGGGAAGCGCTTGGCCAATCCCTTCAATCCATCCATCAGCACATCGCCCATGGCAGCCGCGTTGGCGATCAGGTCGAGTCGGTCCATTTCTCCGAGCACGGCGAGCCCAGCGGCGCAGGCGAGCGGATTACCGGCATAGGTATGGCCGTGCTGGAAACCGCCGGAAGCGAGCAGCGGCTGTACAAGCCGCAGGGGCGCTGCCAGCGCGCCGAGGGGCGCATAGCCGGAGCCCAGCCCCTTCGATAGCGCGACAATGTCAGGCTTGCAGTTCCAGTGGTCGCCGCCGAGGAATTTTCCGGTGCGGCCGGCGCCGCTCATGACTTCGTCGTGAATCAGCAGGATGCTGTAGCGGTCGCAGATATCGCGGATGCGCGCATAGTAGCTGTCCGGTGCCACCAGGGCCGCGGTCGCGGCACCGCCGATCGGCTCCATGATGAAAGCGACGACGCTGTCCGGGCCTTCGGCCAGGATCTTCTCCTCCAGCATGTCGGCGTAGCGGATGCCGCGCTGCTCCATCGACAGATTGTCGCGATCGCGCCAGGCGGTTGGCGCCGGCACCGTCGGCATCACCCGCATCATCGGCGTGAAGGTTTCGGCCAGCGCATCGTCGCCGGTGATCGAGAGCGAACCCAGCGTGCCGCCATGATAGGAGGGGAAACGCGTGATCACCTTCCAGCGGCTGGCCTGGCCGGTGGCGACGGCCCACTGCCGCGCCAGCTTGATGCAAGATTCCGTCGCCTCAGAGCCGCCGGAGACGAAGAAGATCCGGTCCATGCCTTCCGGCAGCTTGCCGGCCAATTCGCGCGCCAGCTCTTCCGCCGGTTCGTTTTCGAAATGCAGCCGATAGGCGAAGGTGGCGCGGTCCATCTGCCGCTTCATGGCGTCGAGCACGTTGCGGTTGGAATGGCCGATATTGGCGACCATCGGGCCGCTCGATCCGTCGATGAAGCGGCGGCCGTCCTGCGTCCACATGTAGATGCCTTCGGCGCGGTCGATCAGCGGCCGGCGCAGGCTGGAGAGGTAGAACAGATGCGATTGGCGCCGGGCGTCAGTGTCTCGAATGGCAGGCTGGACTTTCGACATGTCAGGACTTTCCAAGGTAGCGATCAAGGACATTCTGGGTGACGCGTTCGACCATTGGGTCTTGTCTTAGCAGGCCGGCGACCCATTCGCAGCTTCCGGCGTGGAACACCTCGCCCTTGCCGCGCGGGAAGTTGACGATCATGCCGTTGCTGCGTTTGACTTTTTCCAGATTGGCGTCGCTCCTGTCGCCGAAAAGCGTTTCGGCGCTGAAGCGGCCATCCTCGTCGGTGAGGAACTGGTCCTCGACCGGAATGTCGGCGCTTTCCTCGACCTGGGACGCCATGCCGACGGCAAGAACCTGCAGCCCATCAGGCGCGCCGCTGGTCGGGGTGGGATAGGGCAGACCGCCGCGTATCTCGAAATCGAGCCCATCGACCTCATAGCCATAGACATGGCTGTCGGCGCCGAGGAGATCACCATAGTAGATGCCGGTGCCGGCGAAAGCCCAGTGCTCCGGCCGGTAGACCGGAAAGCCGCGCACGCCGCGCGGCGCGCAGCCGCCCCAACCGGCGTAAAGGCCACGCGTGGCATTGAGCCCGAAGGTTGCGGAACCCGGCCGGCCGATTTCCGGCGCCTCCCAGGAATTGGTGGCGCGGGTCACGTCGCCACCGCGATAGGCCGGGTCCTCGGCGCGGGCGCGGTATTTGTAGCAGACCTGCCGGCGGCCTTCGTCCTCAAGGCGGGTCTGCCACATGAAATTGCCGGCGAAGCGCGCCGCATGACCGCCGCGCTCGACATAGTGGTCGACGGCGTCGCGCATTTCCCAGGTCCAGTATTCGTCATGACCGACGAAGACGGCGCAGTCGTAGCCGTCGAGAATTTCGGGCGAGAAATGCAGATCGTGCTGGCTGGCGAGATCGACGCCGTAGCCGGCACGTTCGGCAAAGCGAAAAAAATGGCTGTCGTAGCTGGCCCAGCCCGATGAGGCGTATTTCTTCGAATGGCCAGTGGCGAGCGCCCATTCCATATGCGGATAGCGCGGCACCGTCTTTGGCGGCACGGCGACCTCCAGCGGCACGCGCGGCGCATCTTTCGGCAGCACGACGAAGCCACGGCACCAGGGGCGCTGCGTCGAGACGATTGGCGAGTACTGGTTGCGATCCGGCCCGGTGATGCCCTGATAGTGGTTCGAGCCGCCCCAGGTGTTGTAGGCAAGCCAGGTGCCCGTCGCCGCCACCTGCAGCACGCGGCCGGACTTTCTCCCGGATTGGGGAGAGACGATGAACAGATGATGGCTGTGAATTGGCTTGCCATCGCGTCCGTCGGCGGTGAGCGTCACCCGATAGGCACCGGACGGCCAGTCATTCCCCACGCGCAATTCGAACGAGGCTTCCCAAGCACAGCCCTCCGCCGAGCATTGATCCGGACTTTCCTGCCAGCGCGCCGCGATGCCCGATTTCTCGAACATTTTTGTCTCGCTGCCGCCATCGCGGACGATCGTCATGCTGAAGGACGGTGCGGTCGAACTGACATGCAGCGTCACTGTCTCGCCGGCGCGATAGGAAAAGCGGTCGCTGTAGCACCAGATTTCGCCGCGATCGCCGTCCATCCCGGGCCATTCATAGTAGTGGCCGCGCACCGCGTGGCGGCGCTGCTCCTCTGTCAGTCCGAAATCAGGGAATTCCGTGGCTAATCTGGTCATCGGCGTGCTCAGGCGGAAAGATATTTCTTGAGGAAGCTGCGCGTGCGTTCTTTCTGCGGCGAACGGAAGATCTCGATCGGCGGGCCCTCCTCGACGACCACACCGCCGTCCATGAACAGCACCCTGTCGGCGACTTCACCGGCAAAGCGCATTTCATGCGTTACGATGAGCATGGTCATGTGCTCGGCGGCAAGCTGTTTCATCACCGCGTTGACCTCGTCGACGAGTTCGGGGTCAAGTGCGGAGGTGGCTTCGTCGAACAGCATCACCTTGGGCTGCATGGCCAGCGCACGGGCGATCGCCACACGCTGCTTCTGGCCACCCGAAAGCCGCGAGGGGTAGGCGTCGATCTTGTCGGCGAGCCCGACCTTGGACAACAGACCAACGGCCAGCGCCCGGGCTTCGGCCTTCGGCATGCCCTTCAGGATCACCGGCCCCATCGTGATGTTCTCGATCACGGTCAGATGCGGGAACAGATTGAAGTGCTGGAACACCATGCCCATTTGCTGGCGCACCTTGTTTATGTGCCGCTCGAAGGCCTGGCCGTGCAGCTTCTGGTTGACCTGCACGCCGTCGAGCCAGACTTCACCGCCGTTCAAGGTCTCGAGATGGTTGATGGAGCGCAGCAGCGTGCTCTTGCCGGAGCCGCTCGGCCCGATGATGGCCACGATCTGCCCACGCTCGACCGACAGGTCGATGCCCTTCAAAACATCGACGGCGCCGAAGGATTTGCGTGCGCCGCAAACCTCGACCATCGGCCGCTGCGTGTTCATCGGGAGACCTCCACATGTCTTTCAAACCGATGCAAGGCCGCTTCGAGCACGAGGTTCAAGAGGTAATAGAGCGCGGCGGCCGTGATGTAGAACTCGAAGGGGCGGAAGGTTTCGCTGATCGCGAGTTGTGCCGAGTGGACCAGCTCGGCGATGCCGATGACCGAGACGATCGAGGATTCCTTCAACAGCGCGATCAGGTTGCTTCCGATCGGTGGCGCCGTGTTGCGCACGGCCTGCGGTATGACGACATAGCGCAGCGTTTGCCACTTGCCGAAACCGATGCTGCGCGCCCCTTCCGTCTGGCCAAGGTCGACAGCCACTATGCCGGCGCGCATCACATCGGCATTGTAGACGGCAAAGTGCAGGCCGAGCCCGACGATGCCGGCGGCAAGCGCGGGGATGTCGATACCGACCTGCACCAGGCCGAAATAGATCAGGAACAGCTGCAAAAGCAGCGGCGTGCCCATGAACACCCACATGAAGGCACGCACGGGATAGGCGAGAATTGCCGGCGCATAGAGCACTATGACGGCAAACAGGATGCCGAAGATGAAACTGAGTGTTCCCGCCGAAACCGTCAGCACAGCGGTCCACAAGGCACCCGTCAGCAAGAGATCCCAATAGGGTGCGATGACGGTGAAATCCAAACCTTGCATCGTTGCTCTCCCCTCAGACGATGGCGAAGCGCTTGTCGAGCAGATCGACGAGGCGGGCGACGGCGTAGACCATGAGCATGTAGAGCAGCGCCGCGACGCCGAAGATCTCGAACGGCTTGTAGGTCGAGCCGATGAACCGCTGCGCGGTATAGGTCAGCTCCACCACCGAGATGGTGGATACCAGTGCCGACCCCTTGAGCAAGGCGACCGTATTGACGCCGAGCGGCCGGATCATCAGCCTGGCCGCCTGCGGAAGCACGACCTTGCGCAAGGTCTGGAACCGGCTGAAGCCGATTGTGCGGGCAGCTTCCGTCTGGCCCCGGTCGACCGCCATCACCGCGCCACGGATCGATTCGGCCATATAGGCCCCGATGTTAAGGCCAAGGCCGATCACACCAGCCGCGAATGGATCGAGGTTGATGCCGATCTGCGGGCCGCCGAAATAGAGCACGAAGAGCTGGATCAGGCAGGGCGTGCCGCGAAACAGGCTGACATAGGCCGTGCCGATGGCGCGCAGGATCGCCGACCTCGACATCCTCGCGGCAGCGGTCAGCGCTGCCGCGACTAGCCCCAGAACCAGGGCTAGGGCTGTCAGCTCCAACGTCACCAAAGCGGCTTCCAGGAAGAACGGAAAGACGCGTTGCATCAGGGAGAAATCCATGGAACGGCCCGGCGGAGTGGCGCTTGGGTCAGGTGGCCTTGGCAGCCACCTGAACCTGCGGGATTCAGCGGATGTCGCTGCCGACCCACTGCTTGGAGATCTTCTCATAGGTGCCGTCGGCCATCATCTCGTCCAGCGCCTTCTGCATGGCGGCCTTGAGCCCCGGATTGTCCTTGCGGATGGCGATGCCGATGGCGACGCTGCCGCCCTCGATATTGGGCGTGTCGAGCCTGCGGACCTTCTCGCCGGTTTCCTTGACTGCGACCATCACCGGAATGTTGTCGACGACAATGGCGTCGACGCGTCCGGCCTTCAGCTCCAGCAGAAGTTCCGGCAGGCCCTTGTAGGTGCGGACGTCCCAGCCGCCTTGTGCGCGTGCCCATTTCTCATGGGTTTCGCCCAGCGTCACGCCAAGGGTCTTGCCCCTGAGGTCCTCCAGGCCCTGGACCTTGGAAGCCTCGCTCACGAAAACAGCGCGGCCGGCGTGATAGTAAGGGCCGACAAAATCGACCACTTTTTCGCGCTCCGGCGTAATCGTCATCGAGCCGACGACGGTGTCGTATTTGTTGGCCAGCAGCCCGGCGATGATGCCGTCCCAGGCCGTGGTGATGATGGTGCCCTTGATGCCAATGCGCTCGGCGATGGCCTTGCCGATATCGGCGTCAAAGCCGACGACCTCGTTCTGGTCGTTGACGAAGTTGAAGGGCGGATATTGCCCGCTCATGGAAATTTTCAGTTCGCCCGCCGCCTTGACCTTTTCGAGATCGTCGGCCTGCGCCGAAACGGTGGTGAAGGCCGACGCAAGCAGCAGTGCGGCACCCGCGATGCCGGAGAATACCTTGTTCATCTGAAATTTCTGTCCTCTGGATGGAGCGCGAAGGCTTGTTCTTGGGAGGCGTTGGGGCGCTCTCCTGACGGCAATGATTGCTTTTGCGCAAGCATTACGCAAATAGATAATTGGAATAGGGAGCATAGATATCAGGAATGGCCTTGCCGCGCCCCGAACGTCTGGTCTGGGACCTCGACTGGAACCTTCTGCGGACGTTCGTCGTCATCGCCGAAGTGAAAAGCATCACCCGCGCCGCCGAGCGCCTCAACCTCAAGCAGCCCAGCGTCAGTAACGCTTTGCGGCGCCTGGAGGACCGCGTTGGCCGGCGGCTGGTCGAGCGCGATGCGACGCGCTTCGAACTCACCGAGGTCGGGCGGCTGGTCTACGAGCAGAGCGTCGAGGTCTTCGGCAGCATATCGCAGCTGCCGCTCTTGATGCGCGGCATCAGCGACGATGTCACCGGCCACGTCATGATCGCTACCGCCAGCCATGTCGTCTCGCCGCTGTTCGACCGCGCGCTGGCGGAATTCCACCGCAACTACCCGCGCGCCTCGATCACCATCTCGGTCGCGGCAAGCATGGACGTGGCCAAGCAGGTGAGGGAGCGTCGCGCGTCCTTCGGCATCTGCCTGGTCAGCCAGCGCGATCCGACACTGGATTATCAGATGGTCTATCGCGAGTTCTTCGGTTTCTTCTGCGGCCCGCGGCACGGGCTTTACGGGAAAACCGGACTGACACTGGCGGATCTGCGCGGCGAGCCCCAGGTCTCCTTCCAGACCGACCACATTTCGGACGCGTTGAGGCCTGTCGCGTTGCTGCGCAGCGAAGCCCGGCTGAACGCCGATGTCGTCGGCGTGTCCTCGAGCCTGGAGGAGGTGCGGCGCATGATCGTGGCGGGGCTCGGCATCGGCCCGCTGCCGCTGCATGTCGCACGGCGCGATGTGCGCGACGGCATGCTATGGCGGCTGCCACCCTACGATGCGCCGCCGGCCATCGACATCTTTCTGCTGACCAATCCCGACAAGGCGATGAACCGGGCCGAGAAGGCGTTGCTTTCGGGGCTTCAGACGCTGATCACCGAGACGCCGATGGCGGATCGCATCTACAACGGCTGAGCTGTCGAAGCCGGCCTATTCGATCAGGAACGCCGCCGCGCGGTTGCGCATCGGCTCTTCGAGCGCCATCGAGGCCCGCGCGGCAAGATCGAAGCGCACGCTGGTCGTGCGGCTCGATGCATGGACGACGCCGTCGAGCGATCCTGACATGACCTGTTCGAAGGTGACGGAGGTGCGGCCGATCTTCACAACATGCGAACGGATGGTAATCAGCGAGCCGGCTTTCGTTTCATGACGATAGTCGATCTCGGTGCGCACATCGGCCCACCCGGTCGCCGCTGCCTGGCTGCCATCCTGCCCGGCGATATGGCCGAGGAGCTGGAAACTGGCATCATCGAACATCGCCGCGTAGTGGCGCACATTCACGTGTCCCATCACATCGCACATCCAGGGATGGGCGACGCCGACGAAGGTGACGAGGGATTTGCTCATGGTTCTGTGGCCTATATTAGGATCGCGAGACGCCATAGCGAAACGCGTGGCGAGAGGCAAACCGGTGGACGGGCCGATATTCGTTAGCCGCGCCCTTGGCCCTCCTGAACAAACCGACTATCTCGGGAAGACGGCGGCGGTTCCGCCACGGGGGCAGGCATGCTGAGGGTGCAAAAGGTCAAGGTCGACGACATCTACGTGCCGACTGCGCGCAGGAAGACGCTGCATCCCGAGACGGTGCGGCATCTCGCCGAGGACATACTGGAGAACGGCATGAAGACGCCGATCCAGGTCCGCCACGACGGCAAGCGCCATGTACTCGTCGAAGGCCTGCATCGTCTGGAAGCAGCCAAGTGGCTCGGCGAGACCGAGATCGACGCTTATCTGGTGCAAGCCAAGCGCCACTGACGCGAGCTCGGTTCGCCATTCTTCCCAGCAATAATCTCCAGAGTTTTTTCGCTGGCCATGTCGGGTTGCGTTCTTCCGGCTCGTCCTTGGGACGGAAGCCAGATGAAACCCGAGGAGACCACCGTGACCACCAAGCTCGATATCGCCCCCGCCAATGACCGCGAACTGGTTGTCGCCCGCATTATCGATGCGCCGCGCGAGAACGTCTATCGCTGCTGGACCGACCCGAAACTGGTGACGCAGTGGTTCGCGCCAAAGCCGTGGACGACGCCGCGCGCCGAAATGGATGTGCGCACCGGCGGCTCAAGCCTTGTCGTCATGGCCGGCCCTGACGGCAATGAATTCCCCAACCCCGGCGTTTTCCTGGAAGTCGTTCCCGGCAAGAAGATCGTCTTTACCGATGCCTATACACAGGCATGGGAGCCATCGGAAAAGCCGTTCATGACCGGCGTACTGACCTTCGAGGACGAAGGCGAGGGCAAGACCCGCTACATCGCCCGCGTCCGTCACTGGAGCGTCGCCGACCGCGAACAGCATGAGGCGATGGGTTTTCACGCGGGTTGGGGCCAGTGTACCGACCAGCTTGAAGACCTCGCCAAAACGCTCTGACGCCAGCGCACGAGAGGAGATCGATATGTCCAAGACCCTGCTTTTCGCCATTCTTGCCTCGTTTGCAGCGCTTCTCGGCTGTCCGGGCACCACCAATGCAGAGGAACCTGCCATGACCACCGAAACGAAACTTCCGAAGCCGGAAAAGTCCGACCTGCTGCCGATCAACGGCCTGAACTATTATTATGCCGTCTACGGCAAGGGCGAGCCGCTGCTTCTCTTGCATGGCGGTCTCGGCTCCATCGATATGTTCGCGCCGATCCTGCCCAAGCTTGCCGAGAACCGCACCGTGATCGGCGTTGACCTGCAG
Organism: Mesorhizobium sp. B2-3-5; assembly: GCF_006442395.1. Classification (NCBI taxonomy): domain Bacteria; kingdom Pseudomonadati; phylum Pseudomonadota; class Alphaproteobacteria; order Hyphomicrobiales; family Phyllobacteriaceae; genus Mesorhizobium; species Mesorhizobium sp. B2-3-5. Next base: position 502,596 of record NZ_VFVX01000001.1, read on the forward strand.
GGCCATGGCCGCACGTCGCTCGGCGACCGGCCATTCAGTCTGGAAGCGATTGGCGACGACATGGCCGTTGTCGTGAAGGCGCTCGGCTACGACAAGGTCGACGTCATGGGTTATTCGCTGGGCGGCGGGGTGGCCTTCCGCATGGCGGTCCAGCATCCCGAGACCGTGCGGCGCCTTGTCCTGGTCTCGACCGGCTATGCCGCCGACGGCTTCTATGACGAGATGCGTCCGCAACAGGCACAGGTGAGCGCGGCCGCGGCCGAATTCATGAAGGACACGCCGATGTACAAATCCTACGTCGCCGTGGCGCCGCACCCGGAAGATTTTCCGAAACTGCTCGACGCGCTTGGCAATTTCATGCGTCAGAACTACGACTTCTCGGCTGACGTTGCCAAACTGAAGATGCCCGTCATGCTGGCTTATGGCGACAGCGACATGTACAAGCCCGAGCACGAGATCAAGTTCTACCAGATGCTCGGCGGCGGACTGAAGGATGCCGGCTGGATGCGTGAGAACCTGTCGCAGAACCGCCTGGCGATCCTGCCCAACCGTACCCATTATGACGTCTTCTTCGCTCCGGAACTGACGGCCGCCGCGCTGCCGTTCCTCAACGGCGAAACCAAGGTGAAGAGCTGGGACGAGGTGGTCAGCGAAACGAAATGACGAGCTGCCGCCGGCTGTCTCCCACGAGATGGCCGGTGTCTGTTCAGGAGGCCCGTGCCCGACGGGGCTGCCTGAGATGCTTGATGCCGCTCATCTCGACGAAATTCGTCGCCGAATCCCAGAGATAGTCGCCATAAAGAAACGGCTCGAAAGGTTCCGTGCCGCACAGTGGCAACGGAGCAATCTCGGCATCGACGCGCGGCTCGTAGAAAAACGGGATCGAAAAACGCACCGTCTTCGGCGCAATCACCCGGTGCCGCGTCGCTCGGACGCGGCCGCCGGTCCAGCGCTCCAGCAACTGGCCGAAATTGACCGCCAGCGTGCCGTTGGCAGGCGGCACGTCGACCCACTCGCCGGCGAGGTTTTTTGCCTGCAGGCCGTCGACGCCGTCCTGTGCCAGTAAAGTGACGAAGCCTGAATCGGCATGTTCGCCGCCGATGATGGTGCGCGTTTCCCCCTTATGGACCACCGTGACCTGCGGGCCACCAGCGTCGACGCCGGCATTGATGTCACGCAGGGGATAGCGGATCAGGCGCAGCGTCGAGATGCCCTGTTCGAAATAGGCATCGAAGATCGTCTCCGGCAGGCCAAGCCCGCGGGCGATCGACCGCATCAGCGCGTTGCCGACCGTCTCCATCGCGCGATAGTAGTCGGCCGCCGCGGAGCGCCAGCCGGGCAGGGCATTTTCGGCCGGCAAAGGTGTTGGCTCGCGCAAAGGATCGTCGGAGGCCAAAACACGCGTCGCATCGGCAAGGTCGGGCCCCATGTCGATGCCTTCCTTGTAGGAAACGGCTCGCGGCTGCAGCGGGAACCAACCGCGGTAGAAATTCTTCTTGGTGCGGTCGAAATTCCAGCGCAGCAGTTTCTGCTTCTCGGCATCGGGAAGCTCGAAGATGCGCAGCAATTGCGCACGCTTGTCCGGCGTCAGCCAGTCATCGCCGGGAAAATCGCGGACCGCCATGAAACCGATGCCCGAGGCGGCGGCCATGATCCTGGCGTCGGTGCGCTCGCGCGTAGGCGAGGGCGGCCCGAACAGGTCCGCAATGCCGATGGTTTCGATATCCGGCGTCATGGCTTCCGTTCCATCCGCATCATCATAATCGATGACCTTGTATCAAAGCTTTTCAATTGACCCAATCGGTTCCGCCGCTAGCCTGTCGATTACTCTCTCCGAGATTGGATCAGGACGATGGCTGGATATCAGGGCGGGTGCTTGTGCGGAGCGGTGCGCTATCGCGCCGACGTGGTTCCCGTCAATGAACGCATCTGCCATTGCCGGCTTTGCCAGAAGGCGATCGGCGCTGCCTTCAACGCGCGCGTGCTGTTTCGCATCGATGATGTGACGATCGAAGGACCGCTTGCGACTGTGAACACCTCGCCGGATCTCCAGCGCGGCTTTTGCCCGAACTGCGGCACGACGATGTTTTCGCGTCGCGATTCCGCCGGCATCATCGGTATCACCACCGGATCGCTCGACGACCCTTCGCTGTTTCGGCCGCGGATGCATATCTGGACCGGCTCGAAGCAGCCCTGGTTGGTGCTTGACGACGGCCTGCCGCAATATGAAGGCGCTCCGCCTCCGTAACCGCCCCCCTTTTCCTGCAGGGAGAGGACGAAGTCGTCCAGTCATGACAAAAAATTAATCCAAATCGACACGCGATAGCCGGCAAAACGTCATTGGCGGGCCATCTTTGCGTCCTATCTATGCTGCGCGGGCCGGCATTCGAGGAGACGACGGATGAACGACAGCATCAGCACCCTGGACGAGCTTTTGAGCGATCCGATGGTCCTGCTTGTGATGGAGCGCGACCGTGTGCGCCCGGAACAGGTACGCATGCTGCTCGAACGGGTGCGCCGACCATCGGCCGAGGAACCTTTCGTTCCCCCGGCCCATGTGATCGCCAGGACCTGCCAGAAACCCTGGCTGTGCCCGTAATTGCTTGCCGTTCTATCCCATGAGAACACCGGCCGGCCTCTTGGGCCGGTCCCGGACGACGTATTTCGACGCACGGCGCCAGCTTACAAATCCGTAAATTGATTATCCGATCCATGACGGTAAGGCTTGCGCGGGACCGGCCGACGCCGGTAACACCTGCGCAAGCTAGATCTCTCACACACGGAACCCGACATGGCTGACATCTGCACTCAGGGCGTGGATACGGGCTTTGTCGGCCTGGGATATGCCAAGGTCGCCTTTCTCGGCCTCGTTCAGGGCATCACCGAATTGCTGCCGATTTCCTCGACCGCCCACATGCGCATCGTGCCGGCGGTGCTTGGCTGGCAGGATCCCGGCTCCGCCTTCTCCGCGGCCATGCAGCTTGCCGCGCTCGCCGCCGTCATCAGTTATTTCTGGGTCGATGTCAGGGAACTCGTGTTCGGCTCGCTCGGGGCTCTCGTGCGGCGCGATTTCGCGGACCGCGACTTTCGGCTGGCTTCCTGGATCGTGCTGGCGACGATCCCGATCGTCATTGCCGGCGTGGCGCTGTCAGGCGTTCTTAACACCTGCAATTCGCCGCTGCGCAGCCTGAGCGTGATCGGATGGGCCTGCATCGTCATGGCGGTCCTGCTGGCGCTGGCCGAGATTTTCGCCCGCCACCGCCGCACCATGGGCGAAGCGTCGCTCGCCGACGCCCTTCTGGTCGGCATCGCCCAGATCGGCGCGCTGATACCCGGCGTCTCACGCTCGGGCTCAACTTTGACGGCGGCATTGGGGCTCGGCTTCAAACGGGCCGAGGCGGCGCGCTTCTCGTTCCTGCTCGGGCTGCCGGCGATCGCGCTGGCCGGTCTGAAGGAACTGTGGGAACTGCACAAGGTTCACCTTGATGCCCATGGGTGGTCGGTTCTTGCCACGGGGCTGGTCGTCGCCTCGATCTCCGCCTTCTTCGCCATCTGGGGGTTGATGCGCGTGCTGGAACGGTTCTCCGCCTGGCCCTTCGTCATCTACCGTGGCCTGCTCGGTGTCGTCCTGCTGCTCGGTGTGGCGATGGGATGGCTGGCCTAGCCTGGGAACCTGAATCCTGGTGTTGCGCCCCTGCAACCCCCGAAGGCCCGTGCGGCGCCAGCAAAGATGTGATCAGCCGCGTTCATTGACTTCGGGACATAACCGCCCTTAACGTTCCGTTAACAAAAACGATGGGCGGGGCCGCATGGCATCCTCGACAGGTTGGCGCCGCAAGGCGAAGGGGCTGGGGCTGGCGGCTGCGCTGACCGCTTTCTGTTCGGCGGCGAGTTTCGCCTATTCCGCGCCCGCGTCCATGGTTATCGGTGGCTCGACCTCCCAGCCGATCGGCCACTATGATTTTTGCAAGATCCATGTCGCGGAATGCTCCATCCGCTCCCACGACAGCGCGCCGGAACATATGACCGGCAAGCTGCTGCACGAGATCACGGCCGTGAATCTCTCCGTCAACACGCGCGTCAAGCCGATGAGCGACCTCGACAATTACGGCAAGGAGGAATGGTGGGCCTATCCCGACAACGGCTTTGGTGATTGCGAGGATTACGCGCTGGAAAAGCGCCGCGAACTCAGCAGTTTGGGCATTGCCATTGCCAATCTCCTGATGACGGTGGTGCGCAAGCCCGACGGCGAAGGTCATGCCGTGCTGACAGTGCGCACCGACAAGGGCGACTTCATCCTCGACAACCTGACAGACAAGGTCCGCCTCTGGAACCAGACCAGCTACGGCTACCTGAAAAGGCAGGCGAGCGACAACACCGGGCACTGGGTTTCCATCCTTGGCGGCGACGAACAGCTGGTCAGCGCTGTCAAATAGTCTCCGCGCCGCCGCATCCGGACCGTGTCCGCGCTCTCTTCAATCCGTCTTCCATAGTGGCGTCCAGCGATGCTATCCACGTCCGCTCATTGAAGCTGGCGATCCGGTAGGCGCATGGATTTTCCGACACTTCTCAACGCCGTCCCGCTGTTGGCGACCTTCGCCAAGACCGCGCTGCCGCAGGCGATCGCCACGATGATGGCGTTCGGCCAATGGTTCGCAACGGTGCCACCGTGCCGCGATTTTGCCTTTGAGGCGGCCAGCTATCTCGTCTGCGAGGTCGACCCGAAACGCTATTCGATCGAGCTGTTCTGGAAGGATCCAGCCGGTAAACCTTTTCAGTCGCTGCACAATCTCGACAATGCCCAGCGCGCGGCCGGCCGCACAATGCTGTTTGCCATCAATGCCGGCATGTATCACCCCGACCTCAGGCCGGTCGGCCTCTATATCGAGCGAGGCCAGGAAATGGCTGACGTGAAGACGGGATCGGGAACCGGCAATTTTTCGCTGCAGCCGAATGGCATCTTCTACATCAGCGGCGGCAAGGCCACGGTCCGGGCGACGAGGGACTTCGTCAGGAAGCGGCCGCCCACCGACTATGCGACGCAATCCGGGCCGATGCTGGTCATCGACGGCCAGCTTCATCCGAAATTCCAGTCCGACAGCACCTCGCGCAAGACCCGCGACGGTGTCGGCGTGCGAAAGGACGGTGTCGCGGTCTTTGCCATTTCGAATGGCGCGGTGACGTTCCATGGATTCGCCCGGCTCTTTCGCGATGCGCTCGGCTGCGACAATGCGCTGTTCCTCGACGGCTCGATTTCAAGCCTGCTCGCCCCGGCCATCGGCCGTAACGACGATTACTGGAATCTGGGACCGATGATCGGCGTGTTCAGGAAGCGCGGCTAGGCTGGCGCCTGCCGCGCAGCTTGACCGCGACCACCGCGATGATGACCAAGGCGATAGCAGCGATCGTCGCCATGCCGAACAGGCTGGTCGCATCGAGCTCGGGGAGACTGCCGGCTCCCTTGGCCACCAGCCATCCCGGCGACAGCACGGCTGGAGCCCAGATGACCGCCGACAGGATGTTGGCGATCTGGAAACGGTGGCGGTTCATGCCCATCATGCCCGCGACCAGCGGCACGGTGGCGCGGACCGGGCCGAAGAAGCGGCCGACGAAAACGGCCGCGAAGCCATAACGATGGAAGAATAGCCGCGCCCGGGCAATCTCGCGGCGGCAGCGATTGAGCGGCCATTTATGGACGACACCGCGTCCGAGCCATTTGCCAAGGAAATAGGAGACGGTGTCGCCGAGCGCCGCACCGACCATCGCTGCGAGAAGAACGGGCAAAGGCTGGACAATGCCTGCGCCCACTAGACCGCCGACGATGACCAGGACCGTGGTGCCGGGCAAGAGGATGCCGATCAGCACCAGCGACTCGCCGAATGCCAGCAGCCCGACCACGACGCCTGCCCAGGCCTGATGGTTTTCGATGAAACAAACGCTCTGGTCGATGAACGACTGCACGCAAGCTCCTTGATAAAAGCGTCTCTCAGCTGCCGCTGTCGAGCAGGCTCCTGAGTTCGTCGAGCTTGTCGTTGACGAGCCAGCCGTAATAATTCTCCACCGGCCGCTTGCGGCCCTTTCCACTGGCGGCTGCCGCGCGCAGGTCGGCCGCTCGCTGCCGGGGTTGGCCGACATTATAGAGCGTGGCCGTTACGCCCGGATTGCCCGATATGTCGAAGCCCTCCTGTTTGTAGGCGTCGATGGCGTCGCGCACGATCGCCGCGATGTAGACGATGCTGCGGTCCGGATCCATAACATCGCGATAGATCGCCTGCGGATGATCTGGCGTCAGCTTGTCATAGCCGCTCACCCTGTTGACCAGGTCCGTCACTTCAAGCGCGGTCAACGGGCTGATCTGGCCAAGGCCGAATGTCTGGCCGGCAAAGAAGGGCTGGAAGAACGCCTGCTGGAAGGTCATGGCCTCGTAGGCGACGCCATCGACGCTCTTGCCACGGAAATGTTCGACCCAAACCTTGTCGCGGCAACTCCACAGGGCGGCACTGTCCTTGGCCTCGGCGCAGGCCGCGAACTCCGGCCGCTGGACAAAGGTCTGCACCGGCACGCCCTTGTAGCGGAAGGCAAAGTCGAGGCCGGAATAGGACAGTGCCTTCACATAGTAAGTCTGCACCGAGCCGACGGCGGTGACGTTGTAGGTGTGTTCGCCGACAAGCGCGCCGACGATATGGATGGGATCGATATCGTAGGCGGCCGCCACCTGCTTGATGTGCGCCACCAGTTTCTTCTCGCGCTTCAGCAGCGCGACGATCTTCTCGTATTTTTCCGCGTAGGTGGTCTTGAAGGCGTGCGTACGCGTCGCGGATGCATCCGGGATTGGCGGTTGCGTTTCGGAGCGATTGCCGGGTGGAACGACGACCAGCCCGCTGGCATGCGCCGTCCCCACCATGAGGGCGCCACTCCAGGAGAGGGCCGCGAGCAGGAGGACCAGGAGAAATCGCTGCAACGCAATCATCGGGCGCCTTTTTTGGGCTCGCGGGAAACGTCGGCTGAGAACGCCGCATACCGCTCTCAACAGCCACATCATGGCGCTGTCAAGGCTTGGGCCGCCATCGACGGCGGATGTCTGAAATGGGTCACAGGTTTGGTAAAAAACTTGATTCAAACTTTATTGGTAATTTCTCGTTCATAACTGAGCCTGGTTGTCCGTCGGCCGTCGCCTTCGGTCTGTTGTGTTTCGAGTACAGGTCCAGATGCGGTTACCAGGCGTCATCAGTTTCGTGATCGCATCACTGTGCCTTGCCGGCTGCTCGTCGACATCGGGCATGGACGCGCTCGATGTGCAGAAGCCGTCGAACGAGACCACCAGTTCGGTGGTGCGGCCAAGCGCGCCGATCGCATCCGTCCCCGTCAAAAGGTCCAACAATGCGCGCAAGCGGACCGAGCCCGCGCCCGTGGACGACACTGTTCGCCCCTTTGGCCTGGCGGAGGAGGAAACGGCGGCGTTTCCGGCGCCCGAATTACCCGACAGCGTCGATCCGCCGGTCGAGCCGGCAGCCCTGGTCTCGCCCCCGAAACTTTTGTCGCGGGCGGCCCCGCCCATGCTTGCCGGGCCGATCACGCGCTATGGCTTTCGCGATGCCAAACCGATCAATTTCGGCCGCTCCTCGCCCCGGCATCTTGCCGTGCACGGGGTCGACGTGTCGCGCTGGCAAGGGAATGTGAATTGGGAGAAGCTACGCGCCCAGGGCGCCAACTTCGCCTACATCAAGGCGACCGATGGCGGCGACCATCTTGATCCGATGTTCACCAGGAACTGGCGCGGCGCCGACGCGGCCGGGCTGAAGCGCGGCGCCTATCACTTCTTCTACTGGTGCCGAACCGCCGGCGAGCAGGCCGACTGGTTCATCCGCAACGTGCCGAAGGTCGAAGGCGCCTTGCCGCCGGTGATCGATGTCGAGTGGAACGGCGACTCCAGCTGCCAGCGGCGGCCGTCGCGCGAAAAGGTCCTGGAGAAGATGCAGGTGTTCATGGACAAGCTGGAGCGTCACTATGGCCAGCGTCCGATCATCTACACCGCGCCGGATTTTTATCGCGACAATCTCCAGGGCGCTTTCCTCGACTACCCGTTCTGGCTGCGTGCGGTGGCGAGACACCCGTCAAAGGTCTATCCCGACCGCAAATGGCTGTTCTGGCAATATTCCGGCTCCGGCCTGTCGCACGGCGTCACCGGCCGCATCGATCTCAACGTCTTCCATGGCGACGAGCGGCAATGGCGCGCGTGGGCTGGTGGGCGGCAGATGATGGCCGACGCGGACTAAGGCTGAGCCGTCCGACGTTCACCTTTGCGGCATTTAACGCCGGCAGCCTGCCGGGCGAAGCAACTGTGAACAGCATTGCACCACCGCATACTGGAATGACGCGGGCGGGGCGCTATGATGGTGGTCAGGCTGGGCTTCTGCCGGCGCCGTCAAAGGCGCCATGGGACTTACCGATGTTCGGACTTGGCTGGGACCATCTTGTTGTCATCTTCGTTGTGGCGCTGGTTGTTTTCGGGCCAGGAGAGCTTCCAAGTGTGATGCGCTCGCTTGGCGCGACTATGAAGACGGTCAACCGGTATCTCGGCGATTTCCGCAGGCAGTTCGACGACGCCATGCGTGAGGCCGAGAAGGAGCTTGATCTGGAGGAAACCCGCTCGAAACTTCAGCAAGCCGTAAACAGCGTGCCGCAAGATGCCGGCGGAATCGCGGTGACGAAGGAGAGCAGCGAAGACGCGCGGACCGCTGCTTCGTAAGCAAGTTCTACGACGCCTGGTGGCTGATGGAATTGCGGCTGGCGGCCGAATCAGGCTTGCTCGCCGAGGCCTCCGTGGCCTGCTAAGCAGGCCGCGGCCTCGACGTCTCCATGGCGACGAGCGGCAATGGTGCGCTCGGGCCGGCGGCCGGCGGATGATGGCGGACGCGGACCAGGCTTCGCGTCGCCGTTCATTCCCGTTCCGGCCAGCTATTGGAGCTGGCTGCTCCCGCCATTCCGTTCCTCGCTCAGCCGCAGCTTCATCCTCAAGCTCATGATCTCGGCAATCGCGGCATCGATCATCGCAAGAAGCGTAAGCGTGTCGTGCTGGGTTGGGTCGGCTCTGACATAGGCGAGCTGATTCACGATATCGGTGTCATCGTCGGTTTCGTCGCTCATGCGCATCGTCCCGGCTGTTGTTTTTCCAGATTTCTCCGTCCGATCGGATCGATCGTCAAATTGCTCTTTTATCACTTCCTCATGTGGATGGCCTTCGCGTTTCGTTCAGCCATAGCGTGTCTGAGGGAATAGTTCTTGTTCCGGCCCCATACCTGGATATCAAGGCGGCTTCATCGGATCGCGCCGCCCGACATCGACCAGGTTCAACTCGGCCAGAAGGCGGTCCTTCGCCTTTCCGCTTTCAATCAGCGCACCACGCCGGAACTCAACGGAAAGGTGTCTCGCATCGCAGCTGATCTGACGATGAACGAGCGCTCCGGCGGGCGCTCCGGCTCGCTCCGCCGAGCTTTGTCTTCTGACTGATAGGCCGAGCTTCTCGCGCGGCTGCAACTATGGGCGACTACCTACAACGCGCTCTTGCGGCGCCGATCTTTCCGCTCGGCCGTCATTTCGGGTGCAGGCTCGATGATGTCGCCAGCCACGACGGCGCGCGTACGCTCCAGCATTGCGGGGATTTCCCGAGCAGGTAGCGGCCGACTGAGCAGGAAACCCTGTGCCTCGGTGCAGCCTTCTCTTCGTACCCGCTCGAGCTGTTCCGCTGTCTCAACTCCTTCGGCGGTGGTCTGTATCCCGAGGCTGTTGCCAAGGCTCGTGACGGCCCGGATGATGGCAACCGAGCTGTCGACGTCATCGGCATCCCTCACGAAGGACTGGTCGATCTTGATCTTGTCGAACGGGAAAGAGCGCAGATAGCTCAAGCTCGAATATCCGGTTCCGAAGTCGTCCATCGCAATATGCACCCCCAGCATGTGGATCTGCTGCAGCAGCGCGAGCGTCGCCGGGCTGTTGGCCAGTAGCACCGTCTCGGTGATCTCAAGCTCGAGCTGACTCGCGGGCAGCCCCGAGGCATCCAGTGCCTCGACGATCGTCGAAAGCAAGCGTGTGCTGCGAAACTGCGTCGGCGACAGGTTGACGGCAACCTTGATGCCTTTGGGCCAGCCTGCTGCGTCGAGACACGCTTGCTTGATCACCCAGTCACCGATCGGGACGATGAGGCCGATCTCCTCGGCCAGGGGAATGAACTCTGCCGGAGAGACGATGCCACGCTTCGGGTGGTGCCAGCGCAGCAGCGCCTCGAAGCAGCTGACCTCGCCGCGGTCGATATTGAGGAGCGGTTGGTAATAGATCTCGAACTGCTCCCGTCCCACCGCCTCGCGCAGATCGAGTTCGAGAAACCGCCGCGCCTGCATGCGGGCATCCATTTCCGGCTCGAAGAACCTATATGTTCTGCGTCCGTCCGCCTTTGCCCGGTAGAGCGCCATGTCACCGTTCTTGAGCAGTTGATCGGCGTTCTCGCCATCGTCCGGCGCAATCGAAATGCCGACGCTGGCGCTGATCATAACCCCATGTCCATCGACGATGTAAGGCGCGCTCAGCGCGTCTATGACCCTTTGAGCAAGGGCAGTGGCCTCGACCGGCTGATCGGTCCCCTTTTGAATGATCACGAACTCGTCGCCACCGAGCCTGGCTACCGTGTCGCCTTCACGGAGGACGCGCCTCAGCCTGGCGGCGACCTCCTTCAGCAGGGCGTCACCAATCGGATGCCCCAGCGTGTCGTTGACCGTCTTGAAATGATCGAGATCAAGGCAAAGGACGGCGACCTTGCCGTTCTGCCGGCTCATCTCGATCAGAGCTTCCTCGGCGCGTTCGTGGAACAATGTACGGTTCGGAAGATCGGTAAGCCCGTCGTGGCGGGCCATGTGCGAGATGCGGGCCTCGCTACGCCGCAAATCGGTCACGTCGTGGTGCGTGGCAAGCCATCCGCCGCCTGGCAGCGGCTGGTGGATGAGGTCGATTGTGCGCCCGTCCCGGAGTTCGACGAGGCTCACGACGCGCTCGGCACGGTCGATCGTCGCCGAGAGTTCTTCCAGATATCTTTCAGGCTCCAGGCCGACATAGAGCCCCGCGGCTATCCGGAACCGCTTCAAATCGGCCCAATGCGAGCCTGGACGGGTCAGGGTCTCCGGCAAGTGATAGAGGTCAGCGTAGGCCTGGTTGCAAAAAACCAGCCGCCGCTCGGCATCGAACATGCACAGACCCACCGGCATGTTTGCTGCTGCCGCGGCCAGATGCTGCCGTTCCAACTCCGCCTCGCGGGCCAAGGCATCACTGCGCTCCAGGCTGGCACGGTAGCCGGCAAAGGCCGAGAACAACACCCCGATCTCGTCCCGGCGATCCCTTTTGGGTGCGACGAGGGTTGAGCGGCGGTCACCCAGTGTTAGGCGATGCATCGCCTCGCTCACCGTGAGGATCGGCTTGCTGACATTGTGTCGAATCCAGGCGACAAGCCCGCCGAGGCACACGGCGGCAAAGGCAATCGCGGCCCAGGTCAGCCGCTGCGCGATGGTGTAGGTGCGATCCGCCATGGCTGCGACAGCCGTGCTGCGCTGATTGGTGAGGGCCAGCAAGCCGTCCAGCCGCTGCGCCGCCTCGGCGACGGTCGGCAGCGATACCGTCTCGAACTCTTTAAGGGCCTTTGTTGGCCCCTCTGTTTCCAGGAGCGGGAAAATGGATGTCAGGGAGTCTTGATAGGCCGTCCACAGATAAACGAACTGATCGAACAGTTCCTGCTCGGCGCGCGATCCGGCGCTCCTACGGTAGGCACGCCGACCCCTCAGAATCTCGTCGCTCTCCCTCGCCATCTCGTCATCGATGCGCAGCAGCTGTCGGGTATCGTCGGTGCGCATGCGCAGCGTCGCATAGAGCTGATGTTCCGCCAGATTGCGCTTCATCTCCTCCACGACCTGGACCTGCGGCAACCAAACGCCTGTGATCTCACCTGTGATTTCATTGAGAGATCGCAGCTGATTCACGCCAAATAGCCCTACTGCCAGGACGCACAACAACGCCAGACCAAAGCCCAGCGAGAGCTTGGTCCTGACGCTAACATCCTTCAATGGCTTCAGGTAAAACATTGGTGCAATTGGACCAATTCCGCCCCCTACGCTGATTCCGCAGGAAGTTTAGAGCGCTTTCCTTAATATAGCGCCAAACGTATTAAGGCTGACTTAAGGATGGGAATTAGTGATATTATCCGTTTGCAGCAGGTAAAAGCAGCTCGGATACTTCCTCCAACTATCGAGGGCGTCGAGCGCAGGCTTTCCTGCCAGATCTCGCGATGATGGATGAGGCCGAAAGGACAATGCTTTCCTGTTGCTCCAAGGTTTGCGCCGAATAATCGCGAAAATACAAAGAGATGTCAGGATGGCGCTTCGGTCGGCCTGTACGGGTTAGCCGCCAAGCCGCTGGCGGATGTGGCCGTCCTCGCAGTGCTGATCTGGGCGATGATTCACATGGTCGCTTCACATTGAATCGCCGGCGCAGAATAGAATTCATGTTCTGCTCCCGTCTGCGCGACGAAGATGATCCTTTGACGATCATTCGTGCCAAGCCACCCTCGTTGCCGTGTAACTGATGCCGCCGAAAGCGAAAAGCGTCAGAACCGCAATTTGCGAGATGACCGTATTCCCAGCGCTGCCGGAGCCTTTCCCATTGCGGTGGCTGGGTCGTCCAGTTTGAGGTCGCGACATTGGTGGGCTGGATCCACAGGAAGAACACGATCAGGCCGCACCCGATGAGCACAGCGGAGACATTGCGCCGTAGACCGCCCGGCGTTTCGTTCGCAGCAACAGGACGGCGAGTATTGCATCAAGGATGATCTGCCCGATCCGTCACGAGCCTGTGCGGTATCTCTAAAAGATGCGCGCCGCTCGGGATGAGCAGCATGGCTCCCAGCCAAAGCGAGACAAGGACCATTGCTCTCATCACCGACCTCGATCGCGCGGCCAGCTTGCCACCTGACATTCCGCGCTAACGATCGATTTCTCCAAACACGATGTCGAGCGAGCCGATGATTGCCGACACATCGGCGATCATGTGGCCTCTGGACAGGAAATCCATCGCCTGCAGGTGGGCAAAGGATGGGGCCCGAATTTTGCATCGATACGGGACATTGCCGCCATCTGAAATCAGATAGACGCCGAACTCGCCCTTTGGTGCTTCGACAGCCGCATATACCTCCCCAGTGGGGACACGGATGCCTTCGGTGTAGAGTTTGAAATGGTGGATAGTCGCTTCCATGGAGCGTTTCATTTCGGAACGGTTTGGCGGCGTGATCTTTTGATTGGGAATCGCGACTGGTCCTTGGCCCGCCGGCAGCCGCAACTTTTCCAAACACTGCTTGATGATCCGGACGGATTGGCGCATTTCCTCCATTCGAACCAGATAGCGGTCGTAGCAATCCCCGTTGTTGCCGACGGGAATGTCGAAATCCATCTCGGGATAGCATTCGTAGGGCTGGGCCTTGCGCAAATCCCAGGCGGCTCCGGAACCGCGCACCATCACGCCTGAAAAGCCCCATGCCCAGGCGTCGTCCAAACCGATCGTTCCGATGTCAACGTTTCGCTGCTTGAAAATCCGGTTGCCAGTCAGCAGTTCATCGAGATTGTCGCAGACCTTGAGGAAAGGGTCACAAAAATTCCAGATGTCCTCGAGAAGTTCCGGTGGTAGATCCTGATGCACGCCGCCAACCCTGAAATAGTTGGCGTGCATCCGGGCGCCGGAAGCACGCTCGTAGAAAACCATCAGCTTCTCACGCTCGGCGAAGCCCCACAGCGGCGGCGTCAGAGCGCCGATGTCCATTGCTTGCGTCGTGACGTTGAGCAGGTGCGACAGCAGCCGCCCGATTTCGCAGAAAAGGACGCGGATGAGCTGCCCGCGTCGCGGAACCGATATCTGGAGCAATTTCTCAGCCGCAAGGCAGAAGGCGTGCTCCTGATTCATCGGGGCGACATAGTCGAGCCGATCAAAGTAGGGGAGTGCCTGAAGGTAGTTCTTGTGCTCGATCAGTTTTTCAGTGCCGCGGTGCAGCAGTCCGATATGCGGATCGACGCGCTCGACCACTTCGCCGTCGAGTTCGAGCACAAGCCGCAGGACGCCATGCGCTGCCGGGTGTTGCGGCCCAAAGTTGATGGTGAAATTACGAACCTTCGCTTCGGTCACGGAACCCTCGGCGTTCAGGATTATCCGCTCAAATGGCGTGATGGTTTTGTGGAAGCACGAATTGAAACGGGAAGAATGCGTGGGGGTTCCATGGATCGGTGTCTGTGGGCTTTTGTGGTGCACGCAGCTCGTGGGAAGCATTTGACGACTGGGACGCGCACGGGAGCACATTGAGCAGGTCCAGGATTGGGATCTGGTCTCGCGATATCTCGGTGGAACTGCCTGCCAAGCTCCGGGAAAGCGAAAGGTTGTCCGTGACGTGTTCTAGGTCTTCCGCGCACGGGTTTCGGCAGCCTTGCGTGCCGCGGCCGAGCGACCGGACGGGCCCTTCGTCTCGCCTGCCTTCTTCGCCGCAGCCGAGCGTTCTTCCGCCGTCCGGTGTGATGCCGCGCGCTTGGTCTGCCGTGAGAGAGCCTCATGCGATGCCGTGTTCTTCGGTTCGTGTTCGAGGACCTCGGACACAGCCTTCGAGACCTTCGGGCGGCGCTTCGGCGTGCGCTCGCCCTGGCCGACTTCGTAGGCGTATTCGGCGCTCTTGCGCGTGCTCTCCTTGACCTTGCCTTTCTTGGGCGGCGGCAGATCAACCCCAGCGCGACGTGCTTCCGATAGGCCGATGGCGATCGCCTGCTTGGTCGAGCGCGCGCCATGCTCGCCGCGCCGGACCTTCTCGATCTCCTCATGAACGAATTCGCCAGCCTGGGTGCTCGGCGACTTGCCTTGGCGCTTGTCCTTTCGCGCCTTCTCGATGGTCTTCTTGTCTGGCATTGCATTTCTCCTTCCTGGCTCGGCAACCGTTCGAAAAGTGGCGGTGCGTCGCCATCAAGGCCGCTGGATCACGCACGCCGCGCCATTTGAGTTGGGTTTCCACCATGTGCCGCCGGGCGCGGGTGAAATCGGCAACATCGAGCATGACCCGGTCCCTATTGTTCTCACCAACGGGCAGCACACCGGCATCAAGCTCGGCCATCACCTGAGCAGCTTGCTGGAGAGTTTCCCCTGGATTGGCGATGCGCACGTCGCGTGTCATCGTTTCGCGCACTTGCATGCCCAGTCTCCCCTGTTTTTCGGATCGAAAAAGACCGAGCGTCAAACCTTCAGGCAATCCGCCGGTCTGCTAGATTTGAAGAACGACCCGACGGTGCGAAGAGTTCCTGCGTCGGAACGACAATGGATGCGACACGTTCGCCCAGAAGTCTTGCACGCGGTTCGCAAAGGAGATTGGCGGGGATGCTTCCAGATGCGCCATTGTAGGGCAGGCGTCGGGTCGGCTACGGAGTTTCCGTCGTTTGGGCTCCCGCTTGCAGGCCGGGCCAAACAAGACGCATGACGACGTCAACGATCTCATCGCGTGTTTTGCCAGGATTTTCGAGCCACCAAACGGCAAGTGCGTGCAGGCCTTCCTTGAGAAACTCGGAGGTGGCGCGCAGGCGCCACACGGGGCTGCCCGGCATGAACGCGACAAGCAGGGCTGCTATTCCCGCGGAAGCGCCGGCCTGAACCTCGCGCGAAACCCGCGCGGCCGCGGGATCACCGGACGGGATCGTTAGCAGCACGCGAGCGGCATCCGGTTCGTCCTCGACAAATCGCAGGAAGGCATCGACGGCGCGGCGAAACTTCTGCTCCGGCTCGCAATCGCCATCCACGACCGACTTGCCCTTGGAGATCAGCCCGTCAAAGCGGAGGTCGAGGCCGCTGGGAAAAACGCAGTTAGGTGCAGGGCGTTTCTGATTTGTTCCTCTTCGCATTCCCGGGCGCGAAAAGCGCCCGGGAAATTGTGTTTTTCGGCTTACCGCCGGAGGTGAGCGGACTTCGTGTGTCGAATGAGCGATCTACCTTGACGTTGAGCGAGATTCAGTGACGCGGCAGGAGAGAGAGCATAAGGGCAAAGGATTTCAGCTGCACCCGCTCGTGGCGCCACACGTGTCGCACTTCTCGCAAGTCCCGTTCCGCACCATCGTAAAATTCTGGCACTCGGAGCAGGAATTGCCGGTGTAGCCCTGGAGCAGTGACTTGGCGCGGCGGTCGGCGGCGAGTTTCTTCGCCTCAGCGGCTTCATTGGCGGCGGCGTCCGTGAACAGGGCCGCGGCGCCGGAGGCCCCGGAGGCCGCGTCGGCCGCTTCCTCGAAGGCCATATCCTCGGCCAATTCCCTGGCCCGCTCCTCATAGTCGCGCTTGTAGGCGATTGCCTCGTCGCTGGCCGGTTTCAACGCCAGCACGTTGGAGCCGGAGAAGGCCGACGGCGCCGAGCGGGCAGGGGTGCCGGAGGCGGAGCCGGCAAAACCCTTCGGCTCGTTGCCGCTTACCCGGGAAACCAGCTTCACCGGTGAACCGCGCGTCAGCCCCTTGGAAACGGCGTCGGTCTTGCCTTCGCTGATGCCACGGCCAAGCGCGGTGTTGGAGAAGTCCGACTGGTCGACATGGGCGAGGTCGTTGCGGCCGAGATAGGAGATCGCAAGTTCGCGGAACACGTAGTCGAGGATCGACGTCGCGCTCTTGATGGCGTCGTTGCCGATCACCATGCCGGCCGGCTCGAACTTGGTGAAGGTGAAGGCATGCACATATTCGTCGAGCGGCACGCCGTATTGCAGGCCAAGCGAAATCGCGATGGCGAAGTTGTTGAGAAGACCACGCAGCGTCGCGCCTTCCTTGTTCATGTCGATGAAGATCTCGCCGAGGCGGCCATCATCATATTCGCCGGTGCGCAGGAAGATGGTGTTGCCGCCGATCTTGGCCTTCTGGGTATAACCCTTGCGGCGACCAGGCAGCTTCTCCTGCTCGCGCGACACGCGCTCGATGATGCGCTCGACGATGCGTTCGGTGATCTGCGCCGCCCGCGCCGCCTGCGGCGCCGCGATCAGCTGCTCGACCGCTTCGTCCTCATCGTCCTCGCCATCGGCGAGCAGCGAGGCATTGAGCGGCTGCGACAGCTTGGAGCCGTCGCGATAGAGCGCGTTGGCCTTCAGCGCCAGCTTCCACGACAGCATGTAGGCGTTCTTGGCGTCCTCCACCGTCGCATCGTTCGGCATGTTGATGGTCTTGGAAATGGCGCCGGAGATGAAGGGCTGTGCGGCCGCCATCATCTGGATGTGGCTGTTGATCGACAGCGAGCGCTTGCCGATCTTGCCGCACGGGCTTGCGCAATCGAACACGGCAAGATGCTCGGGCTTGAGGAAGGGCGCGCCTTCCAGCGTCATGGCACCGCAGACATGGATGTTGGCGGCCTCGATATCTTTCCTGGAGAAGCCCATCGCCGGCAGCATTTCGAACGAGAAGTCGTTGAGCTGCTCGTCGGTGAAGCCAAAGGTCTCCTTCACCCAGTCGGCGCCGAGCGTCCACTGATTGAAGACGAACTTGATGTCGAAGGCCGACTTCAGCGCTGCATTGAGCGCGCTGATCTTCTCGTCGGTAAAACCTTTGGCCCTGAGCGAACCGGGATTGATGCCGGGCGCCTGGTTCAGGTTGCCGTGACCGACCGCATAGGCCTCGATCTCGGCGATCTGGCTCTCGGAATAGCCCAGCGTGCGCAGCGCCTCCGGAACGGCGCGGTTGATGATCTTGAAGTAGCCGCCGCCGGCAAGCTTCTTGAATTTCACCAGGGCGAAGTCGGGCTCGATGCCGGTGGTGTCGCAATCCATGACGAGGCCGATCGTGCCGGTCGGCGCGATCACGGTCGCCTGCGCATTGCGGTAGCCATGCTCCTCGCCAAGCTCGATGGCGCGGTCCCAGGCGGCTTTCGCATGCTCGGCAAGCGCCTGCTGCTTGAGGTCCGAGGCGACCAGCGGCACCGGATTGACGGCCAGCTTCTCGTAGCCGTCCCTGTCGCCGTAGGCGGCGCGGCGATGGTTGCGCATGACGCGCAGCATGTTCTGGGCGTTGCGGTCATAATCCGGGAAGGCGCCGAGCTCGGAGGCCATTTCCGCCGAGGTGGCGTAGGCGACGCCGGTCATGATCGCGGTCAGCGCCGCGCAGATGGCGCGGCCCTCGCCGGAATCGTAGGGAATGCCCGAGGTCATCAAGAGACCGCCGATATTGGCATAGCCCAGGCCGAGCGTGCGGTAGTCGTAGGAGAGCTTGGCGATCTCCTTCGACGGGAACTGCGCCATCATGACGGAGATTTCGAGAACGACGGTCCACAGCCTGACCGTATGCTCGTAGGCGGCGATATCGATCGTGCTGTCGGCATTGCGGTAAGGGAGCAGATTGATCGAGGCGAGATTGCAGGCCGTGTCGTCAAGGAACATGTATTCAGAGCACGGGTTGGAGGCCCGGATCGCACCAGCCGAAGCGCAGGTGTGCCAGTCGTTCATCGTCGTGTTGAAATGCAGGCCGGGATCAGCCGAAGCCCAGGCGGCGTAGCCGATCTTTTCCCAGAGGTCCCTGGCCTTCAGCGTCTTCAGCACCTTGCCGTCCTTGCGGGCGGTCAGCTGCCAGTCGCCATCCTGCTCGACGGCGCGCAGGAAATTGTCCTTCAGCGACACCGAGTTGTTGGAGTTCTGGCCCGAAACGGTGAGGTAGGCGTCCGAATCCCAGTCGGTGTCGTAGGTCTTGAACGACATCGACGTATAGCCCTGCTTGGCGAACTGGATGACGCGGTAGATGTAGTTCTCCGGCACGGCGGACTTCTTGGCCGCCTTGATCTCGCGCTTCAGCGCGGTGTTGATCGACGGATCGAAGCAATCGTCATCCTGACCTTGGCAGTTGACGCAGGCCTTCATGATGGCTTCGAGATGCTTCTTGACGATCTTGGAGCCGGTCACCAGCGAGGCGACCTTCTGCTCTTCATTGACCTTCCAGTCGATGAATTCCTCGATATCGGGGTGATCGGCATCGACGATGACCATTTTTGCGGCGCGGCGCGTTGTGCCGCCCGACTTGATGGCGCCAGCAGCGCGGTCGCCGATTTTGAGGAAGCTCATCAGGCCGGAAGAACGGCCGCCGCCCGACAGCTTTTCGCCTTCGCCGCGCAGCAGCGAGAAGTTCGAGCCGGTGCCCGAGCCATATTTGAACAGGCGCGCCTCACGCACCCAAAGGTCCATGATGCCGCCCTCGTTGACGAGATCGTCCTGCACGCCCTGGATGAAGCAGGCATGCGGCTGCGGATGCTCGTAGGATGATTTCGACTTGGTCAGCTTGCCGGTGAAGGGGTCGACATAGAAATGGCCCTGGCTCGGACCGTCGATGCCATAGGCCCAGTGCAGGCCGGTGTTGAACCATTGCGGCGAGTTCGGCGCCACGCGCTGCGTGGCCAGCATGTAGGCAAGCTCGTCGCGGAAAGCGCGCGCGTCGTCTTCAGACTTGAAGTAGCCGCCTTTCCAGCCCCAATAGGTCCAGGTGCCGGACAGACGGTCGAAGACCTGGCGGGCGTCGATCTCGGAACCATAGCGCTCGGCTTCCGGCAGCTTGGCAAGTTCGGCCTCGTCGGCGATCGAGCGCCACAGGAACGAGGGAACGTCATTCTCCTCGACCTTCTTCAGCCGTGCGGGGACACCAGCCTTGCGGAAATACTTCTGCGCCAGGATGTCGGCCGCCACCTGGGAGAACTGCGCCGGCACGTCGATATTGTCCAAACGGAACACCACCGAGCCATCCGGATTCTTGATCTCGGAAAGCGCCTTGCGGAATTCAATCTCCGCGTAAGCAGATTGCCCCGACTTGGTGAAACGACGCTCGATGCGCATTGGTCCTGTCCCTTTTGCCTATATATAGCGCTTTCGTCAGGGGATTTCTGCCCCCAAAGCGAAAAGCACAGTCCGCCGTTTGCAGGCATCGCGAACAATGCCGGCATCTCCCCATCGCAAGCTGCTGCCGCGCGCACAACAAGACGCCTTGCCAGGCGCTTGCCGAGGCTGCCGACCGACCTTGCGGGTCCTTCGAAATTGAATTTTTCGATTCCCTCGATCGAGGGAAATTCACACTATCTAGCGCCGAACCTACCTGCAAACACTAAATATAGTATTAACAGACAATTTATTCCAGTCCGACAATTCTCCCTTTCGTCGCCCCATGCCCCACGATCCCAACGCTTCCGCCGGCCTCGTAAACAGGCGGAAATGCGGGCAAAAACACACATAATCCGGGAAAAAGACCGGGCTCAGAACTATCCGGTCGCGCTCTCAACAAGAGCACATGGCCTATAAAAGGCGACTCGTTTTGCGCCGTCAAGGATTCGTTTGCGTAGCTTTTGTGACCCCAACATCTTGTGTGTCACACATGTGGATAACGGGGATAGAAATGCGCCGCCGCGATGGTCGTTTGGGTCGCCGGTTTGCGAATTACCGACCGTTGGGAGGCGCTGGGCAACTCGTGGTTCAGCCGTAGTGCATCTTGGGCTTTGGCTCGGTGCCGGTGAACTGCACGCCGATCCTGTCTTTGCGGCGCCAGCGGACCTCGCAGCGATAGCCGACGCCGTCGAGCGGCACGTAAAGAAGGAAGCGATCGGGAATCCGGGCCTCGAGCGGTATTTTCAGTTCGGCGCCGCCCGCATGCTGGTTGCGCAGCAAAACGGCGACTTCCGAATGGGCCCCGGTGATGATGCTTGCACCCTTGAGCACGCGTGGGCGATGCTCGCGCTTGGGCTCGCCCGGGTCTTGCGGAAGTGGTTCTACAGGATTCGCCATCGATCAAACGCCAGATTGGCCGCTTCCTAGCGAAGAAGAATTAGCAAACCATTCATGCGGCACATCACAGGCGTATGAATCCGCCGTGGCGCACGCGGCACAGGCCGGCGGCGGGCTAGGAAAATCTGTGCGGGTCGGCGCAGAAATAGGCGATGATCTGGCACAGGTCGCGTTCATGGACCATGCGCACCGCTTCGCTGGAACTGACCCATTTGCGGGTGCGGGCGTGTTTTTCCTTCCAGCGGTCGGCGATCTTGTCGACATGCAGCGGAAACACCAGCACCTCGCAGGGCACTTCTTCGCGGGAAGCGAGCACCTTGGCATAGAAGTAGCGGCCAGCTTCGAGATGGGAGACGCTTCCGTGCAATCCGGCTTCCTCGCCGGCCTCGCGTGCCGCCGCCTCGCAGAGCGGCTCCCTGGCCTCAGGCCAGCCTTTGGGAAGCACCCAGCGGCCGGTGTCACGGCTGGTGATCAGCATGATCTCGACACGGTTCCCGACATTACGCCAAGGCAGGGCGGCAACCTGCAAGCGGCAGGGCGCGGTGCCGAAGAGTCGTCGGACCCGTTCAGCCAGATGGTTGTGTGTCGTTGGCCCCATTAACATAGGAGAAGCTAGCCCCAGCCCTTAGAATCGTTTTGCCGCCTCATAAATTTAGGTGGAATTGTCTACAATAAAAGTAAAAACTTTCATCGGACTGACTGGTTGCACCCTTGGCAACCAATTTCACCAGCAAATTTGCGCGCTGGCTCCTTCAGCAAGCAAAGGAGGCTTGCTCGTACTGCAGCGCGGAAGAGGCCTCTTGCGAATCAACCGGCGTGATCGTCAGCGATCGGCTTCTGATAGGTGAAGCCCATATCCCAGGGAAAATAGATCCAGGTGTCCTGGCTGACCTCGGTGACGAAAGTATCGACCAGGGGCCTGCCCTTGGGCTTGGCATAGACGGTGGCGAAATGGGCCTTGGGCATCATCGCCCGCACGATGCCGGCGGTCTTGCCCGTGTCGGTCAGGTCGTCGATGATCAGCACCCCTGCGCCATCATCGGCAAGCAGCGCCGGCGTGACTTCCTTCAGCACCTGCAACTGCCCCTGGCTGGTATAGTCGTGATAGGAGGCCACGCAGACCGTCTCGATGATGCGGATGCCCAACTCGCGCGAGATGATCGCCGCCGGGACCAATCCGCCGCGCGTGATGCAGACGATCGCCTTCCATTGCCCCTTGTTGGTGCCGGCAAGCCGCCAGGCGAGCGCGCGGGCGTCACGGTGGAACTGGTCCCAGGAGACCGGGAAGGCTTTTTCGGGAAGGGACATGTCTCGCGCACTCCGCAGCACGCGAGGACCGCGTGCAAGAAAACAGGGGAATGCGCGCGGAATTAACTGGAAACCCTTGGGTTTGGCAAGGGTGGTCACCAGCGATCGTTGTGGACTTATCGCGACAGGAAGGCCGCCACCTGCGCCGTGCGCAGTACCGTGCGCGTCACCCCGCCGAACAGAAGCTGGCGCAGCCAGGAGTGGCTGTAGGCGCCAAGAACCAGGAGATCGGCACCGCTCTCGGCGACCCTGTTCTGGATCATGTCATCGACCGACATGCCGCCCGATTTCTGCACCGAGACGCTGACGGTGGCGCCGTGACGTGACAGGGCGGAAGCGATCTCGGCACCGGCGGCCTCTGGGCTTTCGTCGAGCGTATCGGGCGGATCGATCACCAGTATGTCGGTTTTCTCGGCCTCGATGATGAAGGGCAGCGCGTCGAAGGCGGCGCGGGCGGCTTCCTTGCTGCCGTTCCAGGCGAGCAGCACGCGTTTGAAAGTGGTGATCAGCGGGCCGGCATGGGGCACCACCAAGACCGGCCGGCCGGCGTCATAGACCAACGTATCGACGTCGGCGCTGGGGTCGCCGCCGGTCTCGCGCTGGGCGGCGATGATGAGATCGGCGGCGCGCACGCTTGAAATGCCCGTCAGCGCGCTGTCGCCGGAAAAGCTCTCCAGGCTGCGCCACTCGAAGGAGAGGCCGGAATCCTCGATACGCCTGAGGAAGACGGCCTGGAGTTTGTTGGCCCGCTCGCGGTTCATGTCGGCCGAGACCTGCAGGAATTCGGTGTCCGGGAAGCCGGTCGCCGACGTGTAGGGCACCGGAAGCGCCTCGGCATGGATACCGGTCAAATGGCTCTGGAAGCGGGTGGCGAGCGGAATGGCACAGTCGAGCACGCGCTCGGCGTCCTGCTCGTTCTGCAGAATGGCAACGATGGTCTTGAAACGCATGATGACCCCTCAATCTTGCGAGCGCCGGAACTCGCAGGAAGGAAACGTCGCGGCGTCGTGCTTGGTTCCGGCCTGAAGCCGATCAGCCCGCCTTGCCGGCAAATCCCGCCACCATCGCCTCGACATCGGCGCGCGCGGCGTCGAGTGCCTCCTGGCTGCGGGCGCGAACGACCAGTTCAGTCCAGAACTTGCCATCGCCATATTTCGGATAGGAGCCGATGATCGTGTCCGGATGCGCTTTCTGGATCTCGCCCAACGGCCCGCCGACAAGGCCTTCACCGAAGGGGCAGTGCACCGCCGCCGACAGCATCTTCGTGCCGGTCTTCAGCGTCGGCACGACATTGTCGAGCATGGCCTGGAAGATCGCGGGCACACCGGCCATTACATGGACATTGCCGATGCGGAAGCCGGGCGCCACCGACACCGGGTTGTCGATATGGTCGGCGCCGCGCGGCATCCGCGCCATGCGTTTGCGCGCTTCTGTATATTCGATGCCGCGCGCGGCATAGCTCGCCTCCAGCATCGCATAGGCCTTGGCATCGTATTCGCAGGGCACGCCGAACGCCTTGGCTATCGAATCGGCGGTGATGTCGTCATGGGTGGGACCGATGCCGCCGGTGGTGAACACATAGGTGTAACGTGCGCGCACGGCATTCACAGCCGCGACGATCTCGTCTTCCTCGTCGGGGACGATGCGCACCTCCTTCAGGTCGATGCCAATCGCCGTCATGATGTCGGCGAGATGGCCGATGTTCTTGTCCTTGGTGCGGCCGGACAGGATCTCATCACCGATGACAAGCATGGCGGCGGTAACGATTTCGGGCATGGAGGCTCCGGCAAGACGGGTCGTCTGGGAAGGCGATGTCGCCTGAGATAGCGCGGCGCGCGGCCTGCGGCAATGCCACCCGGCCGGCGCTGTGTTTCGGCCGGCCGGCGGCGTCTGTATTCGCAATTTCAATGTGTCGACGGACGATCCCCTGGCCCGTTTCGATGCAAGCTTGCGGCCAGCCCATTTCCAGGCAACATCGGCTGATGTCGTGGCCATCGAACAGGATCCCGGCCGCATAGAGCAACGCTATGGCGAGATTGCCATGCCCACCGGCATCCTTTTTGGAACCGCCGACCGCGTGATTGGCATCCGCATCCACGGCCAGTCAATGCGAAGCAAGATCGAAAAGCTTGATTTCGAACATGTCGAAGGTGCCGGCCACATGCCGCAGTTCGTCGAACCGAAGCGGGTCGTGGTTTCATAGAGCGGATTGCAGCCCGTGCATTTCCATCACCGCGGCCTCACAACAATTTCAATGAACCATCCTGCTGATCGCCGGGTTTACCCCGTGTCGCACCCAAGGCGGCCAAGATACGGAGTGATTCAATGTATACGAAACTTCTCGCGGCGACGGTTCTGACAATCGGGTTCGCAACATCGGCGATGGCCCAGCCGTCGGACGGCACCTATTCCAGCCATCACAACTGGTGGCTGTTCGGCAATGAGGATTCCTCAGGCGTCGACCAGAGCACCACCGGAAGCATCAATGCGGATGGCACTGGGCTGAACAGCCTTGGCAACCCTGGTCCGGTCGGGCCTTGTGCGTCCAGCACCCCTGGTCCCGACGCCAATGCCGGACTGAACGTCAACGATCAGTACTGCGGCAAATAATTCCGCCGCGGGGCGGTTGCTGACCGCAGGACGTCGTCTCTCCTGACGTCCGCGGTCGGCACCCTGTCTTTTGTGCGGGCAAGTTTTTCTTCTGTTGGCAGCCTAGTCGGAAACCTCGGTCTGCGGCCGATCGCGGCCATCGGCCAATTCCTCGTGCCATTTGCCTTCGGCGTCCTCATACTGGATGCCGTCCGTGGCGCCCGCGACCTGTTGCTCGGCCGAAGCGATTTCGGCGGCGCGCAACGCGTCCTGGTGGGTGGGAAACGTCTCCGAGAAGGTCGAGCCGACCTTGTAGGCCCAGCCGCCGTCATGTTCGACGATCTTGTAAGTCAGCTTCGCCATTAAAAACCTCCGGTTGAAAGCTCCGCCTGCTCAATGCAGCCGGTCGTCGGACAGCCTGTCGTCGGGCACAAGCACTTCCGATTCCCTGGCGGCCTCGATCAGGTGCCCGTCGTGCATCCGCCGTCGAACGATAACCTTCCAGCACTTTGAGGCAAGTGTCGAGAGCATCACGGTGACGCGGGCCGCGATTGAGCGGCCAAACCGTCATCAGGCACTCCGCCGCCTCCTGGGTGCTGCGGATATGGCGATATTTGCCGACATGGCCAAGCTCGACCACCACAGGCGTTTCAAAGGGTTTGTTGTCCATCATGGCCGCAACGCAAAGCAGCCAATTTGGTTTCAAAAATGGCCCTCAGACTGCGCCTAAAAGTCGCGTCGCGTTTGCGACGCGACTTAAGTCTTTGTTTGATGCATGTCGTTGGCAGGCCGCGCCGGCATTGGGAGGTGGGATCGGTCAGCCCGCCGCCTTCATCCAGTGTTCCATCGTCGTCACCGAGCGGGCGAGCTGCGGCGCCGGACGGATCTTTTCGCTGAACGTTGCGGCCGCACGCCAACCCCAGCGCGGGTCGGCGAGGAAGGCGCGCGCCAGCGCCACCATGTCGGCGCGGCCCTCGGCGATAACAGCCTCGGCCTGCTTCGGATCGTCGATCAGGCCGACCGCACGGGTCGGTATGTCGGCGCCCTTACGCACGGCTTCCGCCAGGTGCACCTGATAGCCTGGGCCGGTGGGCAATTCCTGCAACGGCGAGTTGCCGCCGCTGGAGCAGCAGAGATAGGCGACGCCCTCGGCCTTCAGCGCTTTGGCCACCTCGATCGCGTCCTCGACGTCAAAGCCGCCATCGACCCAGTCCTTCACCGACAGCCGCGCGCCGAGCATCAGGCTCGGAGCTGCTTTCTTCACCGCCTTGGCGATCTCGACCGCGAGACGCATCCGGTTTTCCAGCGAGCCGCCCCAGCGGTCCGTGCGCTGATTGGAGAGCGGCGACAGGAACTGGAAGATCAGGTAGCCATGCGCGGCATGCAGTTCGATGAAGTCGAAGCCGGCGCGTTCGGCCCGCCTTGCGGCCTCCGCGAACCGCTCGATGAGCTGGAGGATCTCGTCGTCTTCCAGCGCACGCGGCACGTTCCAGCCGGTGTCGTAGGCTATGGCCGAGGCCGAAACGGTCTGCCAGGGATCTTCGTTTGGCTGCAACGGCCCGCCGCCTTCCCAGGGCTTGCGGTTCGAGGCCTTGCGGCCGGCATGGGCAAGCTGCGTGCCGAACTTGGTGCCCGGGGCGGCAACGCGTCTGGCTGCGTCCAGCGCCCGCCGCGCGGCGGCTTCATTGTCTTCGGAATAGAGACCGAGGCAGCCATGGGTGATACGCCCACGCCGTTCGACATCGGTCATCTCGACAGTGACCATGCCGGCGCCGGACATGGCCAGGTTCATCCAGTGGTAAAGATGCCAGTCGCTGGCCGAGCCGTCTTCGGCGGAATACTGGCACATCGGCGCCACGGCAATGCGATTGGGAAAGCTGAGCCCGTCGAGCGTGATGGGCTGGAAAAGCGATGTCGTCATGGAAGAAACTCCGGGGAGGGAACCTGCTATTTAGGCAACGGATATCCTCCATGCCACACACGAGAGAGTGAAACACCTGCTGGACCAATCGCTGGCCCGATTGCGCCGCAGCCGGTTCGCCGCTAGGGCTGCCTGTGCCAACAGCTCAGAGGGTATCCGATGGAAGACCGCGTTCGCATCCGCTCGGAAGAGGTTCTTTCCGACGATTGGGCGATCCTGAAGAAGACCGTGCTCGACTATCGCCGGCGTGACGGCCAGTGGGAAACGCAAATCCGCCAGACCTATGATCGCGGCGATGGGGCGGTGATCCTGCCATATGACCCTTTGCGTTCGACCGTGCTTCTGGTGCGCCAGTTCCGCTATCCCGCCTACGTGACCGGCCATCGTGAACCGCTGATCGAAGCCTGTGCCGGACTGCTGGATGAAAACGATCCGGAGACCGCCATCCGCAAGGAAGCCGAGGAAGAGCTCGGCTACCGCCTGAAGGATGTCGAGCGGCTGTTTTCGCCTTACATGAGCCCGGGCAGCGTCACCGAGCGGCTCTGGTTCTTCGTCGCCCGCTATTCGCCCGCCGACCGCATCTCCGCCGGCGGCGGCGCCCCGGAAGAAGGCGAGGACATCGAAGTTCTGGAAATGCCGCTCGACGAAGCGCTCGCCGGCATAACCGACGGCCGCATCGTCGATGCCAAGACCATCATCCTGATCCAGCATCTGAAGCTGAACCCGATCGCGGCTTGAGTCGCGTTCTGGCGCCTCGAGGCCGCTGCCCGACGATGGTGGGCCTTTTATGCCAACGCTACCGACATGAACGCTGACACGAACGATTTCTGAGGAGCAGCGGGCGCCGTCCGGCGCGCGCACCTGGCTCCTGCGAAGCGTCTTATATTAGCAATAAACGATATATTAATGGCTGTGATGCAGCTTTGAGACAGGGGAGGGGACATGTCCTCATCGACGTTCCGACGCGTCCTGGAGCGCCGGAAACGCTTGACCAATGCGGAGCAAACGCATGAGTGTCGGAGCAGCTCTCGAACAATTGCTGCGATTGATTCATCGCCGAGCCATGAGATTAGCGGCGTTGCCGGAGGATGAAAGGGATTCGCACTACGATCTCATCCGCCTGTCATGTTGCGCGGCCGCCGAGCACATTGGGCAGAGTCCCGACAAGGCAGCTCTCACCGCAAACGATATGGTTGAGTTTGTTCGCGCGCTGGTCGGAATCATTGAGGCGGGCGGTGGACCAGACCATGGGCGAAGCACCGATCAGCGGCCGCCGGTACGACATTTTGGTGGCCAAGGGAATGGCACCACAAGCATCTAACAAGCAGGGACGAACGTCACCGTATTCGGCACAGCAGAACATCACCATCAACAAGTTGAGTGATGTCACGGCGATCGCAGTTGCAGAGCCGCCGCCCCGGCAGAATCGCTTAGGGCATTGCAACCTGTCACAGACATCTCTGCCATAGCGGGGGTGGAGATGAGTAAGAAAGCCAGAGCTAGTCGCTTCATCGGTAGAGCTGCGCCTCGTTTCGAAATGCTTTGTCGACAAGAGTGTTGTTGGCAAACGCACCATCGACGTCGACGATCTCCAGGCTGATGGGTTTCTCGCCGGCCGAAGGATCCTCGGGGTCTTTGGTGTTGTCCTGCTTTTGTACCGGAGTGTTGACGAACACGCTTACATAGCCATCTGGCTTCAACTGTATATGCCCGTTGAGTTTGGCCTGATTTGCGATGCAGTTGACGATCGCCATGAGACGCCATTTTCATCGACGCCGGCAGCGCTCAACCCGGTGCTGTCGCTGGCAGGGATTCCAGTTAGAAATCCTTTCGTTGCGGCGACCCCTTCAAAAAAGGAGATCGCCAAATGGCCAGGAGCAAACCATCCAAACAGTTTTCCGAGGCGGAAATCGAGCGTTTCCTAAATTAGCGGCGGCCGAGGCGCTGCACTTGAGCATCGTGAAGCCATTTATATCGCGGCAGTGCAATCATTACCGCTCGATGCAAGACCTTCATGAGGCGCTGTTGAAGGCCGTGCGGGAAGTGACGGCAAAGGAGGTCGAGTTCATCCAGTGGAATACCACGGGGCCGGTGCGGCCGAGTGAACCCTTATGAGATCAACCCGCTACAGCGTGGCCTATGGCGATACCCAGGCCGATCGCGAGGCCTTGCGGACGCGTTTCAAACAAGCCCCGACGTTTGGATCAGGTGGGCAACTCGCATACCGAGGCGAATGGTGAATTCGCCTTGATTGGCGGCGAAGTCCCAGCCGAAAATTGCCGCCCAGCCAAAAAGCACAATGGAGAAGCGCATGCTCCAACTCTAAATTGGGCGCATTGAACAAACGTTAAGGTATGGATTGCGAACGTAGTACGGCGCTATTTCCGCAGCCTCACGCCCGCGCCGCCGTCTATCATCTCGCCATCGCCGAGGGGACGAACGCCACCGTAAGCCAACGGGAACGAAGCTCCTATTGCTCGTGCGGTACGACATAACTGCTCGTGACGGCGTCGTCGTCCAGGCCGCGAGTCACAAGAACCGTTGTAAGGCCGACCGATACGGCGCCGGTGACGGCCGCATCAACCAGGCGACATCGCCCAATGGTTTCGCCGTTCGGAGAACTTGCGAGCCTTTCCTTCAGTGAAGCCATGCACAGATCGAGCGATGCGTAAATTGTCGTCCCCGTGTCGATAGGTTTGCAGATGGAGGTCTCGCCCGGGCTGCACGAGAGCAAAACCATCACTGCCGCAGTTGCCGGATCCATTTTCTAAAATCTCCCTCGTTTTGACGAACCTCAACGTGGAAATGCAGCCTTCGTTTCGCTTCGGCTAAAAAACGAATTCGGATGGCCGTCTTTGGTCCGGCTACCCAGCCAGACTTTTTCAAGAGGGGCGAGCCTGTGCAGGGCAGCCGAATTTCGCTTTGGTTTCAACCTGGTGCGGACGACGGGAATCGAACCCGTACGATCAGAGATCGAGGGATTTTAAGTCCCTTGCGTCTACCAATTCCGCCACGTCCGCAGGCCAGCCCTTTTCAGATGCCAGACACAGGCCGTCAAGTCATGTTCTGGGCTGTCGAACGCGCGATCCAGAGGAGGGGGCGTGGCGATACTGGCGCGATCGCGGAATTATCCGTGGCGCAGGCATTGCTAAACATCCTCGCGGCGGATTTGATCCGCCAAGGCCGGCGCCTCTCAGGCCCACCCCATTCCCC